>DATNBZ010000168.1:0-19198 GCA_035607285.1 Blastocatellia bacterium
GTAGGGGCACTCCTGTATGGGCGGTCCTCCGTGGCCGCCCCTCATGGGGAAGCGCTTCATCGAAGGAGGGGCGGCCACGGAGGACCGCCCATACAGGACTACCGATTTCTCCGATACACCCCACTACACCCTGAACTCTGAACCCGGAACGCGGAACTGCGAAGCAATCACGGCTGGCAGCCGTCGTCTATCCACTGTTTGAAGAGATCAACCTTGTCCTTCGACCAGGGACCTTCTCCCTGCGGCGGACCCGGCGGCATTCTTCCATTCGACACCGAGTCGTAGATGTCGTCGGCGTTATCCTTGACGTCCTTGTAAGACCAGAGGTCGAACATGAAAAGCATATGCTCGCGATCTTTCCCGGTCATCATCGGCTTGATGTCGTTGTCGAAACTTACCTGCGGCATGAGTTCTCCTTTGAAAAGTCCGACCGGAAAGTCCGACAAACTTCAGTTTGTCGAACTATTGCGAACGGACGCAAGCGACAAACTGAAGTTTGTCGGACTCTTTAGTACCCGGCAAATTCTTCAGCACGAATCGATGCTTCGTCAACACCGGCGTCGGCGAGCGTCGCTCGCATCGCGTTCACCATCGCGGCCGGGCCGGCAATGTAGTATATCGGAGCGTTGAGGTCCGGGACGAATCGCGCGAGCTTCTCCGCATTGATGTAGCCGGTCTCACCCGTCCACGCCAGCTTCGAACCTGCCGCCGCAGTCATTGTAGGAATGAATTCATAATTCGGATTGCTCTTCTCCAGTTCCGAAAGCTCATCCAGAAACGCCGCGTCCTCAGGCCGTCGGTTCGAATAGCACAACTGAAGCCTGTGTGGGTGACCGGCCGCTGCAGCCTCAACCGCGATGCTGCGAAACGGAGTGATCCCGATTCCCCCGGTGAGGAATACCGCGGGCCGAGACGCGTCTTCGTGCAGGGTCATTCTTCCATAAGGTCCCTTGAATTCAATCTCCGAACCGAGCGGCATCGACTTCAACACGCGCTTGAAAGCGGTGTCGCGCATGCGTGTGGCGATCATGAGGTCTGGTTCGCTGGGAGCGCTTGCGATCGAAAAGGTCCTGCTGTCGCCTTCTGCGTCGGTCTCCGGAGGATCGATCAGGCTGAAACGCAAGAACTGCCCCGGGGTGAACTGGAAGCCCTGGGGCTTTTCGAAGAAAAAGGCGACAGTGCCTTCGGCGACGTCGTGGCGACGGAGTAATTTGACTTTGTGGGTTGCCATAATTCTTCTCCTGACTTGCCGGAATTATTTGGGCGGCCAACTGCCTCAGCCGGGTGTTATTAGAAATGGGACTTGGGTCGCGGCACTTCGAAGCGGCGATCGAGCGTTCCGCTCGGCAATCCCCGTAGGGGTGCGATGTTTATAGTAAAGACTGCCCGCGGACTTCCGAGCTCCGTTAGGAGCGGCATAAACCTCTAGCGGACATTCCACCCGGGGTTGGCAACGTAGCGATCTCGATACTATAAGCATTCTACGCCTACGGGGTTCTAAGAAATTCTCCAGAGCTTCCATCGACGAGGAGCCACGTCCGCCATAAGTCCCATTCTCAATCACACCCTGCCCAGCCTTTTACTACGCGATACCGCATCAGGCTGGATTGATGGTTCGCACGGATTACCGGGTTAATGATGAGTTGTCGTTTCGAGCGCCGTAATAGAGAATTGTTGCCGATGATGATCACCCGCAAACCCAGTCTCGCAAGAGCGCTGGTTATCCTGTTCGTTCTTTCAGCGGCGCAGCCGGCTTGCCACTCGCGCGGGACCGAGCAACGCTATGCAATCAAGGGCAAAGTAGTCAGCGTCGAGAAGCGAGATTCGACCGTCACCATCTCTCACGACGCGATACCCGGCTACATGGATGCGATGACGATGCCCTTCAAGTTGAAGGACCAACGTCTGCTGGCTGACCTGGCCGAGGGCGACCGCGTGCAGGCGACCTTGGTGGTTAAGGGACTACAATCCTGGCTGGAAGAGGTAGTTGCGACTCGAGAGGCGGTCGACGAATCGGACCTCAGCAAGTCTCAACATGCGATCGAGCCCAACCCCGGTGATGAAGTGCCGGATTTCTCTTTGATCAATCAGGACGGCAAGCCAATAAAGCTCAGTCAGTATCGGGGCCGCGCCCTTGTGCTGACATTCATCTACACTCGCTGTCCGCTCCCGGACTATTGCCCTTTGATGACCGCCAACTTTTCTGAGATCGAGAAGACGCTCAAGGCTAATCCGGAGATGTATTCGAAAACACATCTTCTCAGCATCAGCGTCGACCCTGAATACGACACCTCGAAAGTTCTTCGTGCATACGGGGCGAGTCACTCGGCGGATTTCGCGCATTCGGATTTCCTGACGGGAGGAAAGGATGACGTCAAACGTGTAGCGACTTATTTTGGCATGCAATACTGGCGCGACGGGGACCAGGTGGTTCACTCGTTGCGCACGGCGGTCATCGGAGCGGACGGCAAGGTAGTAAAGCTCTATCGCGGTAACGAGTGGAAGCCTGAAGAGATTGTTGCTGAATTGCGCGCTCTTGAGTCGGCCGCAGATCCCTCAAAAGACTACGGGCACGGAGTCGGCATCATAGAGTCCTTCGATCAGGAGCGAGCCACAATACAAATCGATCACGAGGAGATAAAGGACCTGATGCCGCCAATGAACATGCCTTTTGCGGTCAAAGACAAGACACTGCTGGACACGGTCAATCCGGGTGACAAGATTGATTTCTGGGTCGAGTCGACGCCGAGTGGTTTGGTTGTTGTGAGAATTCAGAAGCGATAAGACACAGAATTCTCAACGCAAAGACGCAAAGGACCGCAAAGCCCGCAAAAGATCGACACAACTTGATAAATCTTTCGCCAGTCGGCTAGCATATCCGTCAATCTTTTCCTCCTTCTTCGTAGGCACAACCCGCATATGAGCGAACCAACAGTCACTCCCGAACTTATAAGAAGCCACGGACTCACCGATGAAGAATACAGTCGAATAGTCGAGTTGCTCGGGCGCGAACCGAACTACACCGAGCTTGGCATCTTTTCGGTAATGTGGTCCGAGCACTGTTCCTACAAATCCTCGAGGGTGCACTTGCGGAGGCTTCCGACCGCCGGCGACTGCGTGCTGCAAGGCCCCGGCGAAAACGCGGGCGTAGTCGATATCGGCGGAGGACTTGCCGCCGCGTTCAAGATCGAATCGCACAATCACCCTTCTTTCATCGAGCCATATCAAGGCGCCGCCACCGGGATCGGCGGCATATTGCGAGACGTGTTCACGATGGGCGCGCGGCCTCTTGCGGCGATGAACTCCTTGCATTTCGGACCTCTGAGCGCGAGCGATGATGCCGCAGGCGAAGAACGAGCGATTGTCGCTCGCAACCGCTCAATCATGGCGGGAGTGGTGAAGGGAATAGGCGACTACGGCAACGCGTTTGGAGTTCCGACCATCGGCGGCGAGGTTCGCTTCGCGGACTGTTATTCGCGCAATCCGCTGGTGAACGCGTTCACGCTCGGGTTGATGCGCAAGGAACACATCTTGTTTGGCAGAGCGACGGGTGTCGGGAACCCGGTGATCTACGTCGGCGCGAAGACCGGCCGTGACGGAATACACGGCGCAACGATGGCCTCGGAAGAGTTCGGCGAGGAGGCCGGCTCGAAGCGCCCCACGGTTCAAGTCGGCGATCCTTTTCTCGAGAAGCTGTTGCTCGAAGCGTGTTTGGAAGCCATGCGCGCGGGTGCGATCGTGGGCATTCAAGACATGGGCGCGGCTGGGCTGACGAGCTCGTCCTGCGAGATGGGTTCACGCGCGGGCAATGGAGTCGAGATCGACATCGACCTCGTTCCGCAACGCGAAGTTGGGATGACGCCTTATGAGATCATGCTCTCAGAATCACAGGAGCGAATGCTGATCGTCGCCGCCGCGGGGCGCGAGCGCGAAGTGCTGGACATCTTCAAGAAGTGGGAGCTTGATGCGGTAGTCATCGGCCGAGTGACGGGCGACGATCACCTCCGGGTGAAAAAGAACGATGCGACAGTCGCGGACATTCCGAACAAGGCACTGACGGATGCCGCTCCGGTTTACAATCGCGCGATCGAGAAGCCGGCGCCTCGTGTCGTGACCGAAGTTACGCAAGTTGAGTCATCGCTTCAGGAGATCGATGCGACGTTCATGCGCATCATCGCTCAATCGGCGATCGCGGCGAAGGAATGGGTCTATCGCCAGTACGATCATATGGTGCGCACGAACACGGTAGTTCTGCCGGGCTCAGACGCCGCGGTGATACGAATAAAAGAGAAGCGCCGAGGCCTCGCGATGACGCTGGATTCGAATGCGCGCTACTGCGGTGTTGATCCGCGCGCCGGAGCGAGGCTGGTGGTTGCCGAGGCTTGCAGGAACCTTGTGGCAAGCGGCGCACAACCGCTTGCGCTGACGAACTGTTTGAACTTCGGCTCACCAGAGCGGCCCGAAGTGATGTGGCAGTTCAGCGAGGTGATCGATGGAATGGCCGAAGCATGCGAGGTGTTTGGCACGCCGGTTACGGGCGGAAATGTAAGCTTCTATAACGAGACTGAAGGCCGCGGCATCGATCCAACGCCGGTAATCGGCATGGTCGGGGTAGTCGAGGAGTCACGCCATATCACGACTCAGTGGTTCAAGGCAGAGGACCGCGCTATCGTGTTGCTTGGCCTGACGGCGGATGACCTGGGGGCAAGCTGCTACGCGTTGGAAATGCTTGGTACGGCTGAAGGGCGAGTGCCGCAACTCGATCTCGACCTCGAGCGGCGAGTTCAGGAAGCATGTCTGAAGATCATTCAAGCCGGGCTTGTTGAATCGGCCCACGATTGTTCGGACGGAGGGCTGTCTGTTGCGATTGCCGAGAGTTGTTTCTCGAGCTATCGCCGGGATGCAATTGGCTGTGAGATAAATCTCGAAGGGCAACTCTCGGCGGCCGCGTTGCTGTTCTCTGAAACTCCGTCTCGAATCGTACTGTCCGCGGCTGACAGCAATGTTAGTCAGATAATCCAGATCGCGAGCGAGCACGACGTCGACGCAGGCGTCATCGGTCGAACAAGAAGCGAACGTCTGGCGATCAAGGTAAACGGCGAACTCGCAATCGATCATCCGGTGACTGAGGTCGAATCAGCTTGGCGAGGGCTGCTTCCGCGACTGCTCGAGATCCCTTCGCTTTTCGCCGCCGAAGAAAAGTGAATTTGGAAACGACATGTAGGGGCGGCCCTCCGTGACCGCCCCTCTTCGGTGGTCGATACATCTTGTATGGAACCTGGGGCGGCCACGGAGGGCCGCCCCTACAGTAATGAGTAAAGTCCCAACCAAGCTACAGTTCTCCGCAGGTGGTGTGGCGTATCGACAGCGAAACGCGGTAATCGAAGTCGCGCTTATTTCGGTTGGAGACGACAATCGCTGGCAGTTGCCGAAGGGCTTTGTGGACAAAGGCGAATCAACCGAAGACGCCGCGATGCGTGAAGTTCGCGAAGAAGCCGGGATCGAGACTGAGCTGGTTGAACGGCTGGACAAAGTCGAGTATTGGTACTTCTGGAACGATGACGGCGAGAGAGTGCGCCATCACAAGTTTGTGTACTTTTACCTGCTGCGCTATAAGTCCGGCGATGTTGGTAATCACGACCACGAGGTAAACGAAGCGCGCTGGTTCAACATCGACGAGGCGATCAACGTGCTCGCGTTTGACAGCGAAAAGAAGATAGTCGAGAAGGCGAGAGGGTTGCTGGGTTAGATGTTTGGTTCCCAAATGTCGTGAAGATCAAGTACGAAACCGGGCAGCTCGGGATCTGCAGAGGTCTCGGTTACATCGTTCAACTCTTCGATCGGCGTACCTGGACGGTACACATATATCTTCCTTGCGTCGGCGTGAATCAGCCAGCCGAGCCGCGCGCCATTATCGATGTACTCGGCCATCTTCGCTTGTGTAACGATGAGAGAGTCTGTGGGCGATAGCAACTCCACCACGAAATCCGGACACAGCGGAATGAACCTCTTCTTTTGAGCTGGTGTTAATTGCGCCAGTCGTTTGTGAGATACGCACGCGGCGTCAGGGGAGCGTTCTGCACCGTTTGGCAGTTTGAAGCCGGCCGAAGAATCGAAGGCAGCACCCGTTCCATCTCTTCTCGCCCAGTTGCCGAGCTGACGATTGAGCTCGCTATTGCGATTGCTGGTTTCCCCGCCCTGTAATTTACACGAGACAGCTCCCGAAGGGTGCCGCGTAGGGTGTGATCAAAAGCCGGACTTCCCACGTAGTAACGACCTGTATGGGCGGCTCTCCGTGGCCGCCCCTCTTCGGTCCAACGAGCGCCGTATGTAAAGAGGGGCGGCCACGGAGGGCCGCCCATACGGGTCGTTACTATGTGGGCCTTCATTCAAATGTCAACGGGCGTCTGCTAAGATATCACTCACGGAGAAGCAAAGGACGTCATGAGAAAAGCCACGCCCGAAGGTACTAAACGTTACACCCAGCGCAAGAATGCAACCGTCGCGCGAGGGCACTTTCGTGAGAGAGACGGGCTGCTGCTGTCCTCGATCGGATTGGGCACTTATCTGGGCCACTGGGACGAACACACTGACCGAAGCTACGAGGAAGCGATTCAACGCGCCATCGAGCTGGGCTGCAACGTGATCGATTCGGCGATTAACTACCGCTTCCAGCGCAGCGAACGTGCGATTGGCGCGGCTCTCAAGGAACTGTTCGAAGCGGGCGCGGCGTCTCGAGACGAGATCATTGTTGCGACCAAGGCCGGCTTCTTCCCGTTTGAAGACGAGCCGCCAAAGGACCCTCGAGGGTGGATCATTGAGAACGTAATAAACAAGGGCCTGGCGCAGGGCGATGAGATAGTCGGCGGCAGCCATTGCATGACTCCGGCGTATCTTGAAGATCAGCTTGCGCGCAGCCTTGCCAATCTCGGACTCGATGCAATTGACATTTACTACGTTCACAACCCGGAATCTCAACTTGAAGCGCTCGGCCGGAGCGAGTTCACGAGGCGTATCAGAGACGCATTTGAGTTCCTGGAGAAGGCGGTTGCGGATGGACGAATCGGCTGTTACGGCACTGCAACGTGGAATGGATATCGCGAGCAGCCTGAGTCTCGGGGGTATCTCTCGCTTTCCGATGTGGTGACAATAGCGCGAGAAGTTGGAGGCGAGGCGCATCACTTCAAGGTGATTCAGTTGCCGCACAATCTCGCTATGCCGGAAGCACTCACAAGCGCAAATCAAATCGTAGACGGCGAGAGTCTTTCACTCCTGATGGCGGCCGATCGGCTGGGCATCACGGTAATGTGCAGCGCTTCAATGCTTCAGGCAAAGCTGAGCCAGGGTCTTCCGTCGTTCGTTGCCGACGCTCTGAAGGGGCTAACGACCGACGCCCAACGCGCTATTCAATTCGTGCGCTCGACTCCCGGTGTTACGACCGCGCTCATCGGAATGAGCAGGCGAGCGCACGTAGACGAAAACCTTGCGGTAGCTGCAGTGCCGCCGGCCTCGGTCGACGAGTTCTTCAGCATGTTTTCAAGCGGTGAGCGTTGATTGCGATCGTATCGGGCTACCCGGACATTTGATATCACAGCGAGACTAAGCTAAGTTACCGCTGCTCTTGGCATTCTCAACCCAACCTGAAGCAAAGCTGTTTTTGCACTTTCTGGATTCGGCGCCGCGTAATGTACAATTAGGGCAGAGGTAATAAGGAGCAGTGCTGGAGGCTCCGCTTAACGGTGTTATCAATGGAGACCGTTGCCAAAACGAAATCTGAACTATCAGTAACGCCCGAGGAGATCATCTGGATCATGCCGCTCCCGGGAGTCGCTAAGCGGCTTGCACGTGCGCTTGCTGATACGGTTCAAGAGTTGAGTGGCGGCGCGGGTTCATACCTTCGCACGGCGCTGTTGCCCGATCGCGCTCGAGATTGGTTTCCCGTCCGAGTGGCGAGGCTGATTCTGGATTCGGCAGTTCATCCCGTGGCGACTATCCGCGGAGCAGTTGCTGCAGGAGCCATAGAACTGAAGTGGCGGCGGCGACTGCTTCCAGTGCTTTCGATTTCAGCAGCCATTCACGGTGCGTTGATCGTCTACCTGATTTATCTAGCATTCTTCTCCGCGTTTGCTCACGTGCGAGTTGTCAACAAAGCGTATCGCCAGTTTGACCCGAACGCGCTTCTTGTGAAGCTCTACTATCCGCCGCAGATCCTGCGTCAGGCTCAACAGGGCCAGGCGATGACGCTGGATGAAATACGCGCGCGCGCCGAAAAACATAAGCAGGAAATTGCGCTCGCGAAGGAGAAAGCCGAGAAGGAGAAAAAAGAAAAAGAAGAAGCCGACCGCAAGGCTGCCGAAGAAGCCGCGAAGGTTGCCGCTCAGAACAAGCCGGCGACTCCAACTCAGTTTGGCGAGATCAACGAGGCGCCGATCAAGGACACCGTAGCCACGTTATACCAGTTGTTCCAGGCGGGAGGGCTCGATATCCCGGAGATGAAGTTTTCGGTGATGGCCGGCTTCAAGGTGGAGCCGGACGGATCGCTGTCAAACATTCACATCAAGCAACCTTCCGAGTCGAAGATCATCGACGCGAAGGCGCTCGAGATACTCTGGAAGATCGGCGAGTCGCACGCGCTCGGCCCGGTGTCTGATCTGACTTCGGCTACGATCAGTCTGGACGTAACCGAGGACCTGGCGAAGCTGAGAGTCACGGCGTTCGCTCCGACTCCCGAGATCGCCAAGCAGAAGTCGGACTTGTTGGGGGTTCTGTTTTGGGCCCTGCGCATGAAGGAGAAGAGCCCGGATATTTCTCAATTGCTATCGCTGATAAAGGTATCGAGCAACGGAAAACGCGTCGATACAGTTTTGACTGTGCCTCGCGCAAAAGCCGCCGAGATGATGCGCGCCAGATTTGAACATCCCAGCTCCCCGCCTCAATGAAAAGACGACGAATGAATTCGTCACTACTAATAATGTGAAGCAGGCTGGAGCCCCTCGTAGTAACGGCTTTATCCCTTTCCAATATCTCAATTACTCCGCAAAATCATTACTGTTGCTCCCCCAATCGGTTGACCCTATAATGCGTACGTCGAAGCCCGACCCGGTTGTTTAGGAGTCGGAGCTTCAGCAAATGCCCCTTCATCTAGCCTTAGAAACATCACCGGCCTCTGCGTTTTCCGTCGGCCCGAGTGTGGTCCAGCCTGCGGATCTGTCCCCAACGTTCCGATCGCCGCCAGATCGAGTTGCGAGGCAAGAGCAATGTCACCGAGCATCGACCAACTACTGACCATAGCGTGCAGCAAGGGCGCATCCGATCTGCACATAAAAGCCGGCAGCTTTCCATTCATGCGCATCAACGGCGAGCTTCAGCCGATGGTGGAAGCCCAACGGCTGGCGGGCGAGGACACGCTTAACATGGCGTTCTCGATAATGAATAACCGCCAGAAGCAACGCTTCAACGAGAATTCTGAGATTGATATTGCATACGGCGTATCCGGATTGGGCCGATTCCGCTGCAACATATTTCAGCAACGCGGCACCGTCGGCATGGTACTGAGAGTGATTCCGACTACCGTTCGCACGACTGAGGAGCTGCGGCTGCCGCCGGTCATCGAGAAGATCGCTGACGAGAATCGCGGACTCGTGCTGGTCACCGGATCAACCGGGTCGGGCAAGTCGACCACGCTCGCGGCGATGATCGATTACATGAATCGCACTCGCACCGGCCATATCGTCACTATCGAAGACCCGATAGAGTTTCTTCATCGCGACAAAAAATCATACGTCAATCAACGCGAGGTGGACGTCGACACGCGAAGCTTTTCCGAGGCGCTGCGCGGCGCTCTCAGGCAGGACCCCGATGTGATACTGGTCGGGGAAATGCGCGACTACGAGACCATCGAAACCGCGCTGACGGCGGCCGAGACCGGGCACCTGGTGCTTTCAACTCTGCACACTCTCGACGCGACCGAAACCATCAACCGAATCGTCACCGTCTTTCCGCCTCATCAGCAGCGGGCGATCCGCCTTCAGCTTGCGAGCGTGTTGAAAGCAGCGATCTCGATGAGACTCCTGCGCGCGGCGGAGACCATCCAGGGGCGAGTGCCCGCGGTCGAGGTGATGATCGTTACCCCATACATTCGCGATTGCATCATTCACGCGGAGAAGACTTCGTCGATACGCGAGGCGATCTCGCAGGGCACCTCGCAGTACGGAATGCAGACCTTCGACCAGTCGTTGTTTGATCTGTATTCTCGCGGGTTGATAACATACGAGGAAGCGTTGAACGGCGCCACCAACGCTGATGAATTCAGATTGAGAGTTTCCGGCGTGCGATCGGTCTCCGATCACGCGCGTGAAGACATGGAGCGCTCGCGAAGACGCACCGGCGCACTCGACGCGACGAAACCTGAAACCAAACAGTTCGTCAATTGGCTTTTAGAAGGAACAGAGCAGGTAACACGATAGACGCCGGGCAAGCCCGCGCGCTGAACAGGCGCGAGCATTCCGGCAGGGAAGTCGGCAAAGATGATCGACACAGCAATCACGCAGAGCCGCCCGGTGAGCGGGTCATGGCTGCCGCGCTAAAGATTCTCTCGGCGCGGCCCTGCAGCGAGGCCGACTTGCGCGACCGGCTGATAAGCAGGCGCGGGAAAGATCCGGAGCTGGTTGAGCAATGCATAAAGAGGCTGAAAGAGCTGGGTTACATAAACGACGATTTGTTCGCGCACAGCTACGCGAGCTATCGGGTGGGCTTAAAGCCGTTGGGAAGAGCAAAGCTTGCGCGCGAACTTGCCGTAAAAAAGGTCCCGCGAGAGATCGTGGAACAGACGCTCGATCTGGTATTTGAAGGGAACGCGGAGGAAGCGCTCATAGACAGCGCGATAGCGCGACGTGTTAAGGTTCGTGGGTGGCCCGCAGACCGAGCCGCCTCAAAACGGATGTTCGATCATCTTGCCCGGCTTGGTTTTGAGTACGACTTGATAGTAAGGAAGCTCCGCGGCTTGAAAGCGGAGACTAATGAGGACGATGAGTCATGAGTGACAAGATCCGTCGCTCCGCGTTCGACGATTTTCAGAGTGGGACGGGGATGCTTTACGGCAAGGAACGACGCGTAGCAAAGCGAATAAGCTACATATGCGAAGTTGAGTGTGATGCTTCGGGTGTTAGTCGAATGGCGACGCGCATCAACGATCTCAGCATGACCGGTGCATTCATCGACTCGATGACGTGCTTCGCGACGGGAACGATTCTCAACCTCAGATTCCACGTCAAGGACATAAGGATCGAGACTACGGCCGAAGTTCGATACAGCATGCCGCAGATGGGCATGGGCGTTCACTTCCTCGATCTGAAGCCCGATCACAAGGCCGCCCTTGAAAGTTTGATCGAAGGCAAGCCTCTCGTCTTGCCGCCGCCGGCCGTCGACACGCCGGCCCCGCCCGGCACCGCCGCCTCGAGAGGGCCGGACATTCTGACTGGTAACTTTGCCGTCGTCAGTATGTTTGATGTCATTCAGATAATCGAGAACAACCGGCTCGGCGGTGCGCTGGCTGTCGATTCGCTTGCGGCAAACGGCGAGATTCAATTCGATGAAGGCCAGATCGTTGGCGCGCAGTCGGGGTTTGAGACAGGGACCGATGCGCTCAAGCATTTTCTGGATGTAACCGAAGGCTCATTCGAATTCAAGAGGACTTCAGTCAGCTATCCCCGCACTATCAAAGCCGGGAGCAATATGTCGCTTATGCTCGACCTCCTGCGCGTCAAAGACGAAGAAGCTGCGCTAAACAACGCAGGCTGAAGTCACAAGCTCAGAACAGATTTGGACTGCGGCGGCAAGGTACTCCGCGACGCCGCTTTAGCTTGATGGTCGATTCGATCATCAGACAAAAGCGGCGTCGCGGAGTACCTTGCCGCCGCAGTCCAAATATGCCGCCGCAGTTCAAATCGACCGTTCGACTCCGTGACCGTTTCGGACGCGATAGAGTAAGCTACCGGTCATGAAATCGAGTTCCCGGCTTCTGATTGCCTGGCTTCTGTTCAACGCGTCTTTGACTTATTCTCAACAGGCGCCGCCTCCACTCCCTCCCGACGAGCGCTACAAAGCGGACATACTCCTGGTGATTGCTCACCCTGACGATGAGACGGCGATCTCGAGTTATCTGGCGCGAGCCATCATCGATCAACATAAGCGCGTCGCGGTGGTCTACGGTACGCGAGGAGACGGCGGCGGCAACAATGTTGGCAACGAGCAGGCGACTTCGTTGGGCGTGGTTCGCGAGATTGAAGCTCGCCGCGCGCTCGCTTCGCTTGGCGTAGTGAACGTTTGGTTCATCGGCGCGCCGGACACGCCCGGACAGGACGTGTTGAGATCTCTCGAGACGTGGCATCACGGGAATGCGCTCGAGCAGGTTGTGAGGCTGGTGCGGCTCACGAGACCCGAGGTTATTCTAACGTGGCTGCCCTGCTATGTTGCCGGCGAAAACCACGACGACCATCAAGCCGCGGGAGTCATTGCAACCGAGGCGTTCGGCATGTCGGGCGACCCGACTGTGTTTCCCTCGCAGGTCGCGGCGCCGCGTCTGCGCCTGCGAATAAACAACTACGGCGAAGGCTTGCGAGCGTGGCAAGCGAAGAAACTCTACTATTTTTCCGATGCTGACCATACCGATTTCCTCGAAGGCAAGGGCCCGCAATATAAGCCTACCGATGTTTCACCATCGCGTAAGGTCCCTTACTATCGGTTGTCAGCCGACGAATGGAGCTTTCACGAAACTCAGCGCGGAGTCGGCGACGCGGCGAGATCGGCGATTGAGAAAGGAGACTTCACGGCGCTCAAAGAGCCCGAGCGGTTCATAATGGGCAAGCTCCTGGTGGGATCGCTAATGACCGCGGACATCTTTGAAGGCGTGACGACGGGCGCAATCCCCTACGCTTACAGAAGGCCTTATCGCCCGACGATTCGTGAGGGAGTTTCATTGCGGTTGGGCGGGCCGTGGGAGTTTTATCGAGAGTTCTGGCGCGCGCACACCATCGAGCACCTGGCAGAGTTGGTCACTCCCGAGGTTGGCGTCGCCGGGGGACAGGTGTTGAATGTGCCCTTGTTAATCGCGAACGATACGGATCAACCTAAAGTGATAAGACTGCTGACGGAGCTGCCCGCCGGGTGGTCCGAGCAAGTGAGACACGCGGAGTACGCGGTGCCGGCGCGGGAAACTTATCCGGTTCAACTTGTGCTGACCTCGCCGGAGGGTCACGCCAATGAATGGCAAAAAATTACTTGGAAGATCGAAGCGGAGAGCAAGCCGGCCGGGTCAGTCGAGCTGCGAGTACATCTCAAGAGTGGAGGCCTGCCGCAGTAAGATGGAAGGGACATGTATGCGGATAGTCCGTAGTCCGTAGTCAGTGGTCCGTAGCTACGGACCACTGACTACGGACTTGCACCATACAGGTCTCTGAACCTGGCGCCCAAGAATCACTTTGTAGCTTTTGCTTCTTTGGCCATTACGTAGCTGCGACGCGAGAGCACTACTACTTTCCCTTCACGTTGCTCGACATCCGGGGAAAGCTGGACGCGTATTCGCCTTCGCTTGCTGTCTCTAGCGGTGTTCGTCGGCACGTAAGCCAATGAGTAGCTCGCGGAGATGTTTTCAACCAGCCGATTAAGCGTTGCGTCAATCTCGTCAGGCGGAGCGCCCACCAGCTCGCCGCCCGTTTCTTCGACGAACATCCTCAAGCTCCCCGAACGCAGCCCAAGATGCCGAAGAAGGCTCGTCGGCTTGCCGCGAATACCTTGCTCGATTCTGCCCCCCACCGTTTGAATCAACACGCCGGAAACGACCGCGCCCGATTCGAGAACCGAGAGGAGCGCTTCCTGCTCCGAAACTTTAGAGAAGTCGATGCTCGCTTCCAGACTGGTTAGCACGATGATTGCGCGGCGGCCGGCCGAATTGGCCGCCTTCTTCATGTACTCGGAAGCTTCGTAGATCGCCGCGTTGAAGTAGTGCTGCTCGCTTTGATGCTGGCGCTCGACAGCCATGATGTTATCGGCGATGACCTGCCGATCGCGGGTGAACGGCTGAACGAGAGCCACCTTATTTGAGAAAGTCATGATGGCTACTTCGTCTTCGGGTTTCAGGTGACTGATGGCCTTGACCGTAGCCTCGCGAATCTGTTGATTGAACGGATTGACGCAACCGGCGCGATCTACAAGCAAGACTACCGAGACCGGCAGCTTGTCTTTGCTGAAGTAATCGACTTTCTGCTGCACGCCGTCTTCGAAAATCGTGAAGTCGTCGCGTTTGAGACCGCCGATGAAACGGGCTGTCTTCTTCTGTACCGGCAGCACGTCAACCAGCACGAGGTCGGCTTGCAGCTTCAAGGACTCATCGGCTGGCGCCGGCGCCGGAGATTGGTTGACAGACTGTGTCGGAAGGATCAGAGACAAAGCGAGAATCAGAAGAAGCGTTTGATGCATTACTACTTACCGCCGGAAGGGAATTCTCGCTGGGATCGTCCGGCGGATATGATACCACGTCTGGCTCCAGAAGCAGGAAGCAGAAAAGGCACTGCGTTGCTCGTTCGCAATCGAGGTGCTCCTCAGCGTCCTCTGCGGTTGATCCCCAGCACTGATCAAAGAAAACCGCTGAGGACGCCGAGGGCTGCTTTGGCGAGAAGGTGCTGGATTCAGAAGCGAGCGAGGCACGGATTACCCAGCGTGGTAAGCGCGATCCCGAAATTCATACCGTCGCTGCAAGCGCCAAACAGATCGGGTGATGCCTCGGAAAGAACGAAACCGATTTGAGTAAGATCGGTTGCATTCCACAGCGACAAATTGCCACCCCCGTTCGTTACCAGGATTCGTTCGCCGTCAAACGCTGCCGATCTGGGCGAGCTTAAGCCGTTGCCGCTGAGAGTCGCCAGCACCGTGCCGGCCAGGGCGCCGCCGGCGCGAACTACCGCTACCGTGTCCGAAATGACGTTGGGCACCCATATGTTGGCGCCATCGAAGACAGGGTATTGTGGGGCGCCGCCCAGGCTGACCGTCTGTATGACGCCGCCGCTCGAATCAAGTTTCTTCAGCGTGCCATCCCCAATATCAGTAACCCAGATGTTCGCTCCGTCATAGAGAATGCCCAACGGTTGACTGAAACCCGTCGAAATGGTTGTAGGTGTAAGAGTGTTAAAACTATAAAAGGCGACCGACCCTGTGCCTGGACCAGTCGCCGAGTTTGCAGTCCAAATCCTTGTTCCGTCAAAAGCGATGCCGGCGGAGTTGCTCCCCAGGTTAGATGTCACCGTCGTGACGGAGGTCGGTGTCAGCGAGGGTTCCAGGGAATAAAGGCTTCCGTGGGGGCTCATCCTTCCGGTCACATAGACAAGTCCCCGTGCCACCAGCACGCCAAAAGCATTGGTTGCGCCCGTCCAGTTCGCAAGGTACTGCCCGTCACTTGACCTCACTCGGTAAACCTTACTTTCACCAAAACCTGCGACCCACATATCCGCTCCGTCGGATTGGACCTGCCTTACCGGACCTGCGCCCCCAAAAAAAGTGAGCGGAATTGCGTTCGACGCAGGGGTCCAAAACTGGTTCAGCGCAGCTCTTCTGCTTCCGCGTCTAAGCGATTGATCCATCGTGCGCGTGATAAACGCCGCCATCTGTTCGCGCGGTACGTTGGCTGAGGGATTGTATGTCGTCGACGTGAAGCCATTGGTCAATCCAGAAATATAGGCTTCGGCTATCGAACAGAAGAATATGTTAGTCGAAGGCACATCCGTGAACGGCAGCGTAATGCTTGCGCCTCCGCACGTGCCGGTATCGGCCCGCAAGTACGTGGATGCGGCGGTCAGTACTACGAACACTACAGCTATGGCCACTACAGACTCGTGTTTGGTTCTCATGATGCTCACCGTCTTTTCCGCAGACTCATCCTTGCTCAGTTAATACCGCCGGGATGCCCTCCGGCTTGAAGCGCAAAGGTGGTTTTGCCAGTGAGATTGTCAAACACCTGCGCAGTGGCAGAAAAGGACCCATTTCCATCACCCCAGTCCACGCTAACCTCGGCACGGCCCGAGTTATCGAACTCCCCTTGAGGAAGCTGGTCCGCGTTGAGATCGAAGAATGAACTTGTGTTGGGTGGGCCCGGACTGACAATGCTGTTTATGAGGGTATTACCGCTACGATCGAAGACAGTCAGTTCCCGCACAACGTGTGGACCCGGAGCGAACAACCCTATGCGGAGAGTCTGCCCGCGCGTAAGACCGATCGGCCCCAATGCGTTGATCGCAGCCTCGCGTACCTGCGGAGTGACTCGAGCACTTTGAGCAGTCGAGCCCTGGCCGGTCTTTGCTTCCATTACTCGTCCAGCGCAAATGGTCACAATGACGGCGAATGTGCCAAGAGCGATCAGTTTCCACGGTGTGTTTATTTTCATATTCCCTCCCGGTAGATTCTCTTTAGATATTCGTTCACTCGCTCACACGTAATCGAATACTCCAAATCAGCTTCGGCTGCACCACCGGTGTGTGTAGCCTTGACGGAGTGCGGGAGAGGAGTCGCCACTCGTGTGGGTGGCAACGGCGCAGTGATGCCACTCGTCACGAGTCGGAGGTGGGATTTACCATTAGTCAAGGGTGTGATTAAAAAGTGGGACCTGGGTGGGACTTAGGTCACCCGGAACTCAGGGCGGAGAATCGAGCGTTCTGCCCGGCAACCCCGTAGGGGTGCGATGTTTATAGTTACGGACGCCGACGTGGACTTCCTAGCTCCGTTAGGTGCGGCATAGAGTTGAGCGCAGGAACATTTCACCCCTACGGGGTTGGCAACATATGGAGCTCGCGACTATAGACATTCTACCCCTACGGGGTTGGCAACATATGGAGCTCGCGACTATAGACATTCTACCCCTACGGGGTTCCAGGGAATTCTCAGGGCACTTCCTCCGGCAAAAAGTCGCGGGCGGTTCCCGGCTCAAGTCCCACTTCTAATCACACCCATTAGTCAAAGCACCGGTGCGCCAAATCCGGAAAAGACCGTACCAAGAGTTCGTAGTTCGCCATAAAGCAGGATACAAACTTCCGCCTTATAGGCCGAACCACGAACTTTAGTTTTGACACAATCTCGGAGGGTTGGAGTGAGCGGGCGGCGCCGATGATTAGTGTTCTCGCTCTTTCTCGCTCAACTGACGAGGTGGTCGCGCATGGCCTTGGCCACGGCTTCGGATTTGGAATGTACTTGCAACTTTTCGTAAATGCGCCGCATGTGAAAGGAGATTGTATTGACGCTTACCGCCAATTCCGCCGCCGCGGTTTTGTAGTTGTGACCTTTGACCAATAGCGTCAACAGGCGAATCTCGTGCGGTGTCAACTCACAGGCAGCTCCGGCAGACGGCCGAATCTCTCTGAACAGCCCGATTACACGGCGCGCGACTTCCGGCGACATCGGAGCGCCGCCTCCAACTGCCTCCCTCAGACTCTCCAGCAGCCGCGCCGGCGGAGTCTTCTTCAACAGGTAGCCGCAAGCTCCCGCGCACAACGCGGCGAAGATGCGGCGATCATCTTCGTAGACCGAAAGCACCAGCATCGCAAGATCGGGATAGCGTCCTTTCAGGATGTGAATGCCCTGCGTGCCCGACATGCCCGGCAGCCCTATATCAACAAGAGCGATATCGGGAAGCTCCATGCCAATCTTTTCGAGGGCCTCTTCCATCGAGCGATAGCTGGCGGTGAGCCGATAGCCTTCCGTGCCGCCGATCAGCATACCCAGCGCATCTCGAATCTCGCGCCGGTCTTCAATAATGGCAACCTTTATGATTGGCGGATACGTCACGGTTGTCGCCGCCCCTGGAGCGATCGCTTTGTCAGACATAATCTGCCTTGAACTTGTCTTTGAGTGCTCAGCGTACGGCAAAGAATCATTCCAGCCACCACCTGTAATGATAGGGCTCGCGGGAAATCATATGCGCGCCGCCACCTGTTGAGGTGGAGATTTCAATGACGGTAGAAGGGCGAGCCGTTAACTGCCACCCGCAGCCTCACCGTCGTGCCGTCACCATTGTTTGAAATTAATTCAAGCTCACCGCCCATGGCCTTAGCCCGTTCTCGCATGCTTGCCAGGCCGTGGCCATCACCCTCTTCGCCGATGTTGAATCCTTTTCCGTCATCGCTAACCTTCAAGGTTAGCCATCCATGCTCAACGCGAAACTCGATGTCCGCCTGCTTGCAATCGGAGTGACGCACGATGTTGTTGACGCTTTCCTTGAAAACCAAAAAGACCTGACGCCGGACATCCGCGCCAAGTTTGATGTCCTCCGCCTCCGAATCCTGAAACCGAAATTCCATATCGCGTGCGGTGAAGACTTCGCTGGCGAATCGCCGCATGCGTTGCGTCAGATCGCTGAGATGATCTTTATGCGGATCAATTGCCCAAACGATGTCACTCATCGAGTCTACTAGTTCGCGCGACGAACCGGCGATCTGTGCCAGCGACTCCGTCACCGGAGGATCATCTCGATTCACGCGACGCCGTACAACCTCACTTAGCAAGGCGATCTGCGATAAGCTCGAGCCAATATCGTCATGCAAGTCCGTAGCAATGCGTGTTCGCACTCGCTCGAGTTCGATCAGGCGTCCGACGCGGAAGCGATAGATAATCCACATCGCCAGTCCAACTGTCAGCGCAAACAAGGTAACGAACCACCAGCGCTGCCAGATCGGCGTTAGAATTGTGAACGAGATCGAGGCGGGCTTCGAGCTGGTGTTGCCGTCTGCAGTCACTGCCAGCACCTGGAATTGATACCGGCCCGGTGACAGGCTGGCGTAGTTGATCGTGCGCTGGTCTGTGTGTGCGCTCCAGTCTGTATCTGCGCCCGTCAACTTGTATTGGTATCGCAGCGCCTCGCCGGCGGCGAACCCCAGGCCGACGAAGTCAATACTCAGTTGATTCTGGTTCGGATTGAGGACGAGTCCTGATACTTCGGTTTCGCCCAGCGCCGAAATCGCCCGTACATCGCCTGCGATGCGCAGTCCGCTGATCAGAATGGGAGGCGGCGATGGCGGCGGGTCGGGTCCGGGAATGAGCCGTGAAATCCCCTGGTCTGTTCCAAACCACAGCGCGCCGTCCCGGTCGCGAAAAGCTACACGGACTGCATTGCTCGCCAGCCCGTCGGCCTTCGTGTAGTGCCTGATGCGCCTGGTCTCCA
>DATNBZ010000171.1:0-5857 GCA_035607285.1 Blastocatellia bacterium
CCCCTTGCTGACCGCGCTCGCCGGCTCCTGCCGCTAACCCGGCTGCAGGAGCCCACACTCACGACTTGGGTCTGACGGGCGGCTTGATCGATGTGTTAAGAGTACGAATCGACTGCGGAGGTGACTTATGAATCAGGATAATCGCGACAGTCTCCAGGTGTTGAAAGCTGAACTCGACTTCATCGAGAAGGGTGGTTACGGCCGTTCGGTCAAAACACCCTGGCAACCGACTTCCGTTTTTCAGGATTCTCCAAGCTGCCTCAATCTCGGCGATCCGGAACGAGCTCATCCCTGCACCGAATGCCCGCTCATTGATTTCGTTCCTTCGGGCGAGCGGACACAAGAGGTGCCTTGCCACCACATTCCTCTGGATATCAGCGGCAGAACCATCGACGATCTGGAATGGAATGAGAACCAGCGGGAAACCGAAGACGCAGTCAAGGATTGGCTCCGCGCAACTATCAAGCGGCTTGAAGCGCAGAAACTCCCGAAGGCCGTTTGAGCTGAAGGTAGAGGATTGAGGATCGAAGATTGAGGATCGATCCTCCATTCTCGATTCTCCCCTATTGTGGGTTGAAACAATGTCCGTCGAAATCTTCCTCATCATACTCGTGACCGGGCTCGCGGGGTTCTATTTTGTAGTGCCCTTCGTTGCGGGAACGTATCTCAGGTATCGCGGCAAGCGAGTCATAACTTGTCCTGAGACGAGGAAACCCGCAGGAGTAGAAGTGGACTCCGTGCACGCCGCGCTGACTGCCGCTTACACCCACCCCGACGTGCGGCTGAAGTCTTGCACCCGATGGCCTGAGAAGAAGGACTGCGGCCAGGAGTGCCTGCTTCAAATCGAGATTGCTCCCGAAGATTGCCTCGTTCGACACATTCTTGCGGGTTGGTATTTAGACAAGCATTGCGTGTCGTGCGGACGAGTCTTCAGCACCATCCAGTGGTCTGATCATAAGCCCGCGCTCTTGAGCCCGGATGGAACTACAGTCGAATGGTCTGAGGTCCCCACCGAAAAAGTGCCCGACGTGTTGAAGACTCACTTCCCTGTGTGTTGGGACTGTCATATCACTGAGACGTTCTGCCGGGAGTATCCCGAACTCATTGTCGATCGCTCGAACGTAAGCGAAGGCGTTCATCGCGACACCATCCATTAACAAACGTGAGGCGGCCTCGCCTTCGAAACCACGGTCGATCCTTCTTTGCATTAGCAACGATTAATTTATGCGGAGTCTCTCAGCCATTCTCACCAGGTCGGCGAGGGAGTCAGCTTTCATCTTTAGCATCATCCTGCCTCGATGTGCCTTGACCGTTATCTCGCTGATACCGAGCTCGAAACCGACTTGTTTATTCAATAGGCCGGAGACCACCATCGCCATGACCTCACGTTCGCGAGGGGTGAGTGATGCGTAACTGTCGCGGAGCGCCTGAATCTCCGCCACGTTACCAAGCGCAGTTTGACTGCGCTCGATGGCGTGCCGGATGGCGCCCAACAACGCCTCTTCTTCGAATGGCTTCGTCAAGAACTCGACAGCTCCGGCCTTCATTGCCCGGACGGTCATCGGCACGTCGCCGTAGCCCGTTATGAAGATGATCGGCATTTCGACGCGATCGGCGACGAGCCTCTGCAGATCGAGACCGTTAAGGTCCGGAAGAGAAACATCAAGTACGAGGCAGTTCGGCGTGAGGGCTCGCGGGTGGGCAAGGAATTCTTCTGCGGACGCGAATGTCTCCGGCTGCCAGCCTGCGACATCGATCAGAAGCTCCAGCGATTCGCGCACCGAGACGTCGTCGTCCACAACGAAAACAATTGGCTTGTCCCGCAACCCAGGTGTGGGGCCGGCTGAAGTCATATGAACGCCATCCGAGTTGAAATAGATCAGCTCACTCGAAGTGCGGCGTTGAGCGCCTCGAGCAGATCGTCCTCGCTGAATGGCTTGAACAGACACTCCACGGCGCCCTGTTCAAGCAAGCGCGGTCGCACCTTCTCATCACGATGAGCTGTGATGAAGACGATGGGGATCTCTTGCCGGCGTCGCGCTAATTCTCGTTGCAGATCGAGTCCGCTCAGGCCGGGCATGGCAACGTCGAGGATCAGGCATCTCGTCTCTTTAAGGTATCTCGACACCAGAAACTCTTCTGCCGATGAAAACGTCTGGGCTGCAAAGCCGAACTCCTTCAGCAAGTCCGGCAGCGACTCGCGCACAGACTCGTCGTCATCGACTACCGAGATGAGTGGGCGTGTCTCCATTAGCTTGGCCTCGCAGCGCGTTTCTGATCTTGAAGCGCAATTCCAGCGGTTCCGATTTCCTCTGTCACCTCTGCTACCTCCGCTACGCGTGGAATCGAAAATGAGAACGTCGCTCCCGGTCCATCATTCGACGTGGCCCAAAGGCGGCCTTGATGATTTTCGATGATCGAGCGGCTAACAGACAGTCCTATTCCCATCCCGTCACTCTTCGTTGTGTAGAAAGAATCGAAGAGCTTGTTGATACTTTCAGGCTCAAATCCCACACCCGCGTCTTGCACACTCAGGCGCACGCCGCAATCTGCATCATGTTCTGTTCTGATCAGCAACAGTCTCGGACGATCGTCGACGCTGCTCATTGCGTCTGAAGCATTGCGGAGTAAGTTGAGTATGACTTGCTGAAGCTGTACACGGTCGCCTGCAACAATCGGAAGCTCATCTGCAAGCTCAGGCTTCACAATAACCCTGTTTCGTTGAAGCTCACTCAAGGCGAGTGTGATCACCTCTCTTGTTGCTTCATTCAGGTCCACTAATTCCGTAGCCATATCTTTACGGCTAAACAGTGCCCGCAATCGGGAGATGACATCGGACGCTCGGTGGCCATCGCGAATAGTGCGTCGCGCAGTTTCCCGCGCCCCGTCGACGTTTGGCGGATCAGCATCCAACATTCGCAGGGAGGTGCTGGCATTAGTGATGATGCCTGACAACGGTTGATTAACTTCGTGTGCGATCGAGGCCGTCAATGCTCCCAGGCTCATCACTCGCGTGACGTGTGCCAGCTCCGCGCGGGCCTTGCCGAGCGCTTCTTCCGACAATCGCCACTGCGTCACATCCTGGACCGCGCCGATGTACTCCAATTGACCATCCTCGTCCCGCGCTCCGTGAGCAATCAGATGCAGATACTTAATCGACTGATCCGGCATCAGCAGCCGATGTTCGTATTGAAAGTCGCTGGCAGAACTACTTGCTCGTTCGATCATGTCCTGAAACAAGGTGAGGTCTTCAGGATGGACTCGTGTTCCGATCAGTTCGAGCGTCACCGTCACATGAGGATCAAACTCGAAGATGCGATAGAGCTGCTCGGACCAGGTGATTTCGTTTGTAGCCATGCGCCATGCAAAGCTGCCGATGCGACTCAGATGTTGCGCTTCGGCGAGGAACGCTTCACTTTGCTTCAGCGCTGCTTCACTCGACGCCCGCTCGATCGCAATGCTGGCAATGTGCGTCACCTGGGCGATGAGATCTTGCTGAACCTGGGTCGGGCTTGCAGGACTGCGCTGGAAAATGGCGAAAGTTCCCATCACGCTTCCGTCTCGCGCGTAAATCGGCGTCGACCATTGCGATCGTATTCCGTGTGCAAGTGCAAGCGGTCGAATCGCACACGACTGCCAGAGGGGATCTGATTCTAAGTCTTTCGCGATCACCTGCGTCTTCGTAAGCGCTGCTACGCCGCAGGGCCCGGCCTCCTGTGAAACAGTCAGACCGTCGCAGGGATCATTGAAGGTCGCGGGGAGGCTGGGTACAGCTCCTATCCGAAACTTCGGCCCTCTCCAATCGATCAAGTAGACGCCACACCGGCAGTCGGCGGCTGTGTCTTCAACAAATTTGCATAACTCTATAAGAACGTCGGTGAGTGCGCAGCTCGAGGCCACCATCTCGAGCAGTCGCTTCTCGCCGGCGAGCTGGGCCTCGGCCCGCTTACGATCGTCAATATCAGTTAGCAGGACGCACCAGCGCAGGATCCGGCCGTCAGTATCTTTCAACGGGAAGCCACGCACGTGGAACCAACGATAGACGCCATCAGCACGGCGATGCCGGGCCTCGACTTCGTAAGTCTCACCGAGTTCCAGCGCCTTTCGCATGACTTCAGTTACGTGAGGCAGGTCTTCGGGATGAACCGGGTCTGAATTGGCCCAACCCGTGAGTTCTTCAAAGGACTTGCCGAAGTAATCCAGGACTGGTTGGTTCAGTGCCTCGACTTCGCCGGTGGGCGTTATGACTGCGACCGGCGCTGGGATGCTCTCGACGATCAATTGAAAGTTAAGTTCAGGGGCGCGCAGCGCTTCCACTGCGTGCTCGAGTCGCGCGGTGAGATCGTTCTCGCTTGCGGTCCTATCCTGTCGAGATTCCACGAGATGAGGATGCGCCTAAGCGGCTCAACATGTCCATCATACTTTAGTATCGGTCGCCGGCCGACGACAGATAAATTCGGGTAGTGTTGCTTATTACCTTCGCGAGCTTTGCGGTCCTTTGCACCTTTGCGTTGAGTATTGAAGAAGTAAGACTTAATACTCAACGCAAAGGCGCCAAGGACCGCAAAGCTCGCGAAGGAGTCAACCGACGTAGCTAATACCTTGGTATCGATCGATACCTTAGTCTAATAGATTCCTCTCTCCTCTCGTGGTGTAATGCGCATCTGTGCAATTAATCCGATCAAATCGAGTAAGGATGTTTTTCACTAAGGAGCACAACACGATGCAAAGCGAATTAATCGAGCCAAATGGAGGAAGACAAATGTTCGAAGAAATCAACCATCGACGTCGCCGCTTTTTGGGTACTGAGGCCATGACCAAGAGCCGCATCGTCCGACTCTCTCTCGTCGGCATGGTCGTCGCCAGCCTCGTCGGCGTCGGCGCCTTTAGTGCCCAATCCTCGTTCGCGTCCAACCGACGACCGAGCGCGCGGGCTGGAAGCGTCGCCCCTCGGAATGCCGCCAAGCCGACGATCGTGCTCATTCATGGCGCCTTCGCCGATGGTACGAGCTGGCAACGCGTAATCCCAATCCTCGAGCGCGACGGCTATAACGTGATCGCGGTTCAGAACGCTCTCGCCTCGCTTGCCGGCGATGTGGAAACGACAAAGCGGGTTATCGACGCGCAGCCGGGTCCGATGGTCGTCGTTGGCCACTCGTACGGCGGCGCGGTGATCACCGGAGCAGCGGCGGGGAATCCGAATGTGAAGGCGCTCGTCTACATCGCTGCGTTTGCTCCCGAAGCCGGCGAACCAATCGGCGTATACGGGGACAAGTATCCGGCCGCGCTCGGGGCGGCACTCAAGCCGGACGCCGCCGGCTTTCTCTACATCGACCGAGCGCGGTTTCGCGAAGTCTTTTGCGCCGATGTGCCTGCAACGGAAGCGCGCGTGATGGCGGCGACGCAGAAGCCTATCATCGGCAGCGCTTTCGGCGGATCGGTAGATCAAGCGGCGTGGAAGACTATCCCGTCATGGTACCTGGTCACACAGGATGACCGGGCCATCAATCCCGATCTCGAGAGGTTCTACGCCAAGCGGATAGGAGCGAAGACGACCGAGATCAAGTCGAGTCACGTGCCATTCATTTCACACCCGGCGGAGGTTGCTCGGCTGATCGAACAGGCGGCGAGGTAAATGTGTGACGAGCAATGCTCGCTTGCACACGCAGTAGTGCTTTTGAAGAACGGCTGAAAAATTCACTGGAGACAAAACATGAAAACCGAAACTCAGGCGGTGCCTTAATTTGGAGTGCGGCGGCAAGGTACTCCGCGACGCCGCTTTCCGTTCGCAATAGATTCAATCACTAGCCAAAGCGGCGTCGCGGAGTACCTTGCCGCCGCACTCCAAATTAAGGCA
>DATNBZ010000176.1:0-14799 GCA_035607285.1 Blastocatellia bacterium
TCCGACATACATTCTAGATCACGGTGCCATCCGGTATGACGCCGTTCTTTGGGACGATCACTATCCCGTCGCGAATGACATATCCTTTGTGAGGACATGTAGGGGCGGCCCTCTGTGGCCGCCCCTCTCTGGCAACCGACAAGGTCCTCCGAGGAGGGGCGGCCACGGAGGGCCGCCCCTACATGCTTCCGACATACATTCTAGATCACGGTGCCGTCCGGTATGACGCCGTTCTTTGGGACGATCACTTATCCCGTCGCGAATGACATATTCCTTTGTGAGGACATGTAGGGGCGGCCCTCCGTGGCCGCCCCTCTCTGGCAACCGACAGTATCCTCCAAGCAGGGGCGGCCACGGAGGGCCGCCCCTACATGCTTCCGGCATACCCTCTAGATCACGGTGCCGTCCGGTATGACGCCGTTCTTTGGGACGATCACTATCCCGTCGCGAATGATATATCCTTTGCCCTCGCCCGCGGAGCGGGCGGCCACATTCAATATTTGAACGCCTTCTCCGATGCGCGCGTTCTTGTCGATGATCGCCCGGCGTATAGTGCAGTTTGGCCCGATCCCGATGCGCGGGAACCCTCGATCGATGTCGGCCTGCAGCTCCTCCAGCGTCTGATAGGAATCCGATCCCATCATCAGCACTCCGTCGAGCCGCGCGCCGTGCTCGATGCGGCTGCGAATGCCTATGATCGAATCCGTGATCGTTGCGCCGTTGATAATACAGCCTTCGGTAATGATCGAACTCCGAACCTGACAATCAAGCAGCTTTGAGCCGGGAAGATAACGAGGCCGCGTGTACATCGGAGCTTCGGAATCAAACACGTTGAACGGCGGCAGCGGCAACGTCATCTCGATGTTGGCCCGATAAAATGCGCCGATTGTTCCGATGTCTTCCCAGTAGTCGTCGAACAGATATGCCTGGACGTTGTAGCGTGTCAGCGCTTCGGGAATGATCTCTTTTCCGAAGTCCACCGCCTCGGGATTTTCCTCTACCAGCAGCCGGCGCAGCACGTCTTTGTGAAAAACATAGATACCCATTGATGCGAGGAACGGACGCCGCTCGGCTTGATCTTGCGACAGCCCGAGTTTGGAGGTATCGACACGCATCCGATCGAGCGCTTCGCCTTTTGGTTTCTCACTGAACTCGACAACGCGGCCGTTCGGATCGATCTTCATGAGTCCGAATTCAGAAGCTTCTTCCGTGCGCGCGGCGGTCACCGAAATGGTGACGTCGGCACGCGACTCGAGATGTCTTTCGATGAACGGGCGGTAATCCATTCGATAGAGATGATCGCCCGACAGAACCAGAATCGTCTCACCCTTATAGTCGTCCAGGTGATGCAGGCTCTGGCGCACGGCGTCCGCGGTTCCCTGGAACCAGTCGGGTCGCTCGGGTGTTATCTCGGCTGCAAGAATCTCGACGAATCCATTTGTAAACCGGCTGAAGCGGTAGGTTCGCGCGATGTGCCGATTGAGCGAGGCTGAATTGTACTGGGTCAGGATGAAGATTCGATGGACGTCTGAGTTGATGCAGTTTGAAACAGGAATGTCTATCAAGCGGTACTTGCCGCCGAGCGGAACCGCGGGCTTTGCGCGGGCTTTGGTGAGCGGGTACAGACGCTGACCTGCGCCTCCGCCGAGAATCACCGCCAGCACTTTTTCCGCCATCCGCGCGTTCCTCCTGACGAGATGCTGATTTGTTGCTTTGAGGTTGAGAGTATAACTGCGCGGTTGGGTGCGGTAAAAGCTGAAAGAGGGATGGCGTGGTCTGTGCTCGTGTGTTGGCAGGGGGAGTGATTAAGAATGGGACTTGTGGCGGACGGGGCTCCTCGTCGAGGGAAGCTCTGGAGAATTTCTTAAAACCCCGTAGGGGTAGAATGTTTATAGAATCGAGATCGCTACGTTGCCAACCCCGTAAGGGGTGGAATGTCCTGCGCCAAAGGTTTATCCCGTTCCTAACGGAGCTCGGAAGTCCGCGTGCGGCTTTACTATAAACATCGCACCCTACGGCTTGCCGAGCGGAACACTCGATAGCCGCTTCGAAGTGCCGCGACCCAGGTCCCATTTCTAATTACACCCGGTTATTGTTCCGTTGCGATGACGTTATTCGGCTGCCTCGCTTGTTGGCATCATCGCGGTTGGATACTATGAGCGAGCGCGACGCCAAACCCGATGACACATACATCACCAACCGATATTCGAATTGCCGACCACGTGAGCCGCGCGCTCGGTGAAGAAGCACCGGTGGTTGCGCTCGAATCTACGGTGATAGCTCACGGATTGCCGTATCCAACCAATCTCGAAACGGCCTTGGCTTGCGAAGCCTCGGTGCGCGAGCAAGGCGCGACTCCCGCGACGATAGGAATCATCGACGGAGTACCGACGATCGGATTGAGTGAAGACGAGATTGAAGTGTTTGCGTCGCGTCACGCACCCGACGGCCGTTCAATCGAAAAAGTAGGACTCAACAACCTCGCAGCCGTAATGGCACGTGGCGCATGGGGCGCGACTACAGTGGCGGCTTCGTTGAAGCTCGCGCAGGTGGCCGGCATTCGGGTCTTCTCGACGGGCGGCATAGGCGGTGTTCATCGAGGAGCCGCCGATTCGTTCGACATCTCGGCGGATCTCACCGCGCTTGGAATGACGCCGGTCATCTGTGTATGTGCGGGCGGCAAGGCGATCCTCGACTTACCGAAGACAGTCGAGCATCTGGAAACGCTTGGTGTTCCGGTCCTGGGATATGGCACAGATGAGTTTGCTGCGTTTTATTCTCGCAGCAGCGGGCTCCCGGTTGACGCGAGGGTCGAAACTCCCGCTGAAGCAGCGGCCATCGCGGTTCGTCATTGGAGGATCGGAAGCTCGACTGCCGTGCTTGTATGCGTACCGATTCCTGCCGAGTTCGAAATATCATCCGCGCAGATCGAAGACGCGATTGATCGAGCGATGAGCGCCTCGACCGAGCAGGGAATTCGCGGCAAAGCGGTCACGCCTTTCTTGTTATCTGAGCTGGAGAAACTCACCGGCGGCAAGACGCTGGAGGCAAACCGCGCGCTGCTTGTGAACAATGCTTCAATCGCGGCGAGCATCGCAGTCAATCTGTTACGTTGACTACCTCCGACGATCCGGTCCTCTGCGTCCTCGGCGCCCTCCGCGGTTTTCCTTAATCATTGCCGGGAACCAACCGCAAGGACGCCGAGGCCGCTGAGGACTGCGATTCGAAGTCGGAGGCGGTTCACGTCGGGAACGAATAAAACCGGGCGCGTGTACCCCCGATGAACAGTTTGACTTCTAGCGATTTGCTCTGTCATTGGGCTTCCTGATCCCCCTAACGCCAGCGTCACACTCGGATATTAGGCTCACCGCACTACTGTGCTTTGAATTTTGGAGGCGCTTCGGCCAATAATGACAGATCGAGTTCAAGCTTAGTCTTCCCGTTATCGGCAGCCGCCCCTACTGTGAATGCACCATAGGAGTAAACTTCATACTCAGCCGTTCCATTCTCTGCATATACCGTCACCTTATCAGGTGTGAATGTAGGATGAAGGTAAAATGTTACCCGTCCAGTCAATGGTTTACTACGACTTTTGTAAGGCGCAACCTTTAACTTAACAAGGAACCAATCCGATTCATCAGTACGGCTTACTTCTGCAGAAAGTATTCTACCATTCCTCTCTGATTTGCCTCCCCATCGTCCCTTGTGCGGATCATCCGGGTCCAGTTCTAATCTCCCGCGAATGGGCGCTGCTCTTGGAGTCTCCTTTGTCTTCCTTTCAATCTTAGTGGATTTGTACCGACGAAGTTCTTGGAGCACATCCAATAATTGCTCATGGCCAGGTGTTTCTTGATAAAAAACCGGGTCAATACCGTACTTCCCATTTAGCCAACCAGCAATCGCTCCCTCATCTTGACTGACTTTAAGAGGTAGGATAACAAAATGAGTAGGGGCGGATGCCTGGGCGTAGCCTTGCGTGGAGCGAATCAAATGAGTCAGCTCAGGATCTGTTAATGAGAACCCTATTAGGACTACAGGCCGAACCATGAATAAGGTAAATAGTTTTTTAATCGCTTCATCTCCCAAGATGTATCTATTAACGTAATCGCGTTCGGTGAGTACGACGTTATCCGGTGCATCAAATCTCCCGTGAAGATAAACTAAGTACCGCTGACCTCCAGGCCGTGAAACTTCGCGAAGAAAACTTCCAACTCCTTGTCTATCAGTCCAATTAAGGACAGTAATCGGGATATTTGCACTTTGATAAGCTGTCTCGAGGGAATTATCATAATTGGTTGTCAGCACGTGACTGAAATCCAGATCAACAAGTACTTGTAACACCTGAGTAATCGGTCCGGTCTTTGGTTTGAAAGTATTCCAAATCAGAGCTTCGTAACCAACCTTCCCTATTAGACGCCGGTATTCCTCTGCACGCCATAAAGGGTCAGTTACTCTTGCAAGCTGGTGAATGTATTTGGGAGCATCGGGCGGTGAAGGCAGTTCTAGAATCGTATTATGGAATGATTCCATTAGACCATCCCAGGTCGGGTAGCCCGCTCCAACACTCATACCAGCGCCTACTAATGCCAAAGGCTGGTCTTTTATTACATCGATTAATCGCTCAAAAGCTTTTACGTTACGAGATGATATGTCGAGGAATTTTTCCGATTTTCGCATAATCAGTCCATCCACATATGATCTGTCAATTAAACGTAGCGCATACTACTACCTATAGAAATACAATTCAATTGGCTCTGTGATGAGCCCATCGTCGTTCAGGGCAACAAAGCCGTACTCGCTCGGCCAATCGAAAACCTCGACGAGTTGTAAGCATCGTGTTGTCCGACAAGCTGCCGGCTTGTCGAGGCACGGCACGTAGAGCAATCGGTCAGCAGGAACGACAGGCTGGCCGCTTGTCGGACAAGGCAGAACTGCGAGGGCATAACTGAAACGATCGCGCCAGGCATTCATCAATACGAGCGGTGTCTTACTTTTGGGGTGCGGCGGCAAGGTACTCCGCGACGCCGCTTTGGCTGGTGATTGAATCGATTGGGAAGGAAAGCGGCGTCGCGGAGTACCTTGCCGCCGCACTCCAAATTAAGACACCGCCGGCTTACATCAATCGCTCTTTTAGCTTTCTCAACACCTCAACCGCCTGCTCAGTGCCGAGTGATTCTGAATCAAGATTTCTCAGCTCATCAACCACCGCATCGTTGGCGGCTTCAAACAACGTCGGCTGAGGCGCAGTCTTTCTCGAGGGGAGATGACGAGCGAACTTCGGCTTGCCTGTAACGTCCAGTTCATTCGCTTCAAGGTTCAACAGAATTTCTCGTGCGCGTTCTGTCACGACGCGCGGAAGGCCGGCGAGTTTTGCGACCTCAATCCCATAAGACTTCGACGCGGTCCCTTCGACGACGCGGCGCAGGAACACGATCGTGCCGCCGCTCTCTTTAACCGCCATCTGATAATTGCGAACGCCCGGCAGCAGCTTCGCAAGCTCGGTCATCTCGTGATAATGCGTCGCGAACAAAGTCTTCGCCGCGTGCTGAGCGTTGTCGTGAAGATACTCGGCGATTGCCCAGGCCAAAGACAATCCGTCAAACGTCGAAGTCCCGCGCCCGACTTCATCCAGAAGAATCAGACTGCGCGGCGTCGCGGTGTTCAAAATGTTTGCGGTCTCGGTCATCTCGACCATGAAGGTCGATCTGCCGCGCGCAAGACTGTCGGAAGCGCCGACTCGAGTGAAGACTCGATCTACGATTGCGATGCGAGCTTCATCGGCGGGAACAAAGGAGCCTATCTGCGCGAGGATTGTAATCAAAGCCGCCTGTCTGAGATAGACGGATTTTCCGCCCATGTTCGGACCGGTGATGATCAACAATCGATCGGTCGAGTTGTTAAGGTAGGTGTCGTTAGGTATGAAGCGCTCGCCTGTGGCTTCGATTACCGGATGCCGGCCGGTTCGAATATAAACCTCGTCGTCTTCCGTGAGCGTGGGCCGGCAGTAATTGCGGCGAGCCGCGACTTCCGCCAGCGACAGCAGCGAATCAAGCACCGCAAGCGCGTGAGCTACGGCTTGAACGCGTTTAGTCTCGATCGAGACGGTCTGCCTGATCTCCGCGAAGAGCACCTGTTCCATCTCGCCGATGCGTTCCTCGGCCCCGAGCACCTTTGCTTCATACTCTTTCAGCTCCGGTGTCGTGTAGCGTTCGGCGTTGGTGAGAGTCTGTTTGCGTTCATATTCCGACGGGACGCTTTTGAGATTCGCCTTACTGATTTCGATGAAGTAACCGAACACGTTGTTGAACTTGACCTTGAGCGAGGAGATGCCGGTTCGCGCTCGCTCGCGCGTTTCGATTGCCGCGATGAAACTCTTGCCCGATGTTGAAAGCACGCGCAGCTCGTCGAGCTCCTGATTGTATCCCGCCCGAATGTAGCCGCCGTCAGTCAGGGTCGCCGGAGGCTCATCGGCGATACTCTTGCCGATCAACTCGCGCAAGTCCTGCAATTCGTCGAGGCTCTCGGCGAGGACCTCCAGCAGGGAAGCATTGGCGTCTGCGAGCATCTCCTTGATATGAGGTATCGCGTCCGCCGAAGCCTTCAACGCCACCAGATCGCGCGCGTTCGCGCGTCCGAGACTTATGCGCGCCATCAATCTCTCCAGATCGGTGATTCGCTTCAATTCCGATCGCAGCCGGTCACGCAGGATCAACGCGTTCTTCAGTTCTTCAACCGCGTCGAGGCGCGCGTTTAACTCGCCGAGTTTCATTGAGGGACGCAGCAGCCACTGCTTCAACAATCGCGCTCCCATGCCGGTGACGGTCTCATCGATCACGCCGATCAGCGTTCGAGCGCGAGAGCCGTCAAGCGCTTCAACCAACTCGAGATTGCGAACGGTCGGCTGGTCAAGGATCAAATAATCATTGGGCTCAAAATAAGAAAGTCCGGTTATGTGTGCAGCGTCGTCCTTTTGTGTTTCACGGACGTAATGAAGCACACCGCCTGCTGCCGCCGCTGCAAGGTCATGGCCGGCAAACCCGAAACCCTCGAGCGATGCGACGGCGAAGTGACTCAACAGCAACTCGCGCGCGCGGTCGAACGAGAAGAACCATTCGTCGAGCGCTATCAACGCGGGTTGACGCCCCGAGAAGCTGAGCGGGTTGACGCCCGCAGCGCCCTCGGCGCTGATGCTACCGTCACCGGTTTCGGATTTGACGCCGGCGCGAAAGAGCGGCTCGTGAGACTTTGGAAAGATGACCTCGCGCGGGGCGAAGCAGTCGAGTTGTTCGAGCACTCGCTGCCACGCAGTGTCGCCGGAGAATTGGGTTGCCTGAAACTCACCGGTCGAAAGATCCAGAAAGGCGGCGGCCATTCCGGAGCCGGAGCCGAACACCGAAGCCAGATAGCTGTTCTCGCGTGAGTCCAGCAACTGCGAATCGATTGCAGTGCCAGGCGTGATGATTCGAACGACCTCGCGTCGCACTAGCTTTGTAGTCTTACTCGCGTCCTCGGTCTGTTCGCATATCGCCACTCGATAACCTTTGCGAACAAGCTTCGAAATGTACCCGCTCGCGGCGTGGTAAGGAACACCACACATCGGCACCGGGTTGCCGCGCTCCCGTTGGCGCGCCGTCAAGGTGATCTCGAGTTCTTTCGACCCAATCACCGCATCGTCAAAGAACAGCTCGTAAAAATCACCGAGCCGAAAAAAGAGCAGAGTGCCCGGGTGCTGGAGCTTGATATCCTGATACTGCTTTAGCATTGGAGTGGGTGATTGCATGATCGGAATCGAACTCTCGCGGCTTGTCGAGTTTTGGATTCGCGTGCCGGGCCCGTTTTGTTGGTTAACTGCGTGTAGGTTGTTTAGGCCATGGGCAGAATATATAATCTTGCGTTCGCAGGTCAAACTGGGCAGCAGGGTAATGGGGCTTCCAGATAGCAGGGTTATTGAGCAAAGCGAACTTCATAGCATCCGAACGACTGGTTCTTGCGCTCGATACATCGAGCAAGATGACGAGCCTTGCGGTGGCGCGAGGCGCGGAGGTTCTGAGATCGATCAGCCCTCCGACCGACGAAAAGCGTTCAGAAACGCTCTGGTCTGAAGTCGAATCACTGCTTGCCGGACTCGGGTTGACTATTATTGATGTGGACGCGTTTGCCGTATGCGTCGGGCCGGGAGGCTTCACCGGATTGCGCGTTGGAATGGCGGCAGCCAAGGGCTTTGCTGTTGCAGTGAATAAGCCGATAGTTGGTGTGACCTCGCTCGAGGCCGCAGCCTTTGCCGCGAGACCTGCTCCGTATGTGTGTGCGATGGTGAACGCTTACAAGAACGAAGTTTATTCACAGTTGTTCTCGGTAGCGAGCGATCCAGCAGCTTTGCCGGTTGCGCTTAATGCTCCGCTGGTTTCGACATTTGAAAAAGCTCTCGATCGGGTATCTGAATTGAACGAACTGACTTTCGCCGGAGACGGAGCAGAGACGGGAAGTGAGATCATCGAGGCTCGGTCGCGTACGCTGGGCAACGTAGGGTGGGCGATCCGGCGATCAGATAAATGCGGCGCTGAAGTCGTCTCTCGGGTTGCGTCATTGAGATACGATCTCGGGGAAACGGGTGAGGCCGGGCGTTTGAAGGCTTGTTACGTGCGGCCCGCCGAAGCTGAGATAAAGTTGTCGCTCGGGCTTCTGGGTTCTAAGATCAAACGGAGCATGAAGTCGGAGTGATGCACCGCGCAAGCTAAAGCTTGAACTCTGATCTCGCGCGGAGAGCTAATGTGTCGATAAGCAATCTCACACGTCCAAACTACGAACCGATGTTTCGGCCGTACTCGATCGAACCGATGCGAGAGCGGGACTTGATGGAGGTCGTCGAGATCGAAGAGAGCAGTGGCTTGAATCGATGGGGCTACGACGCATATCGTCGCGAGTTGTTCACCAACCAGAATTCGGTAATGATTGTCGCGCGTAACTTGATATCGGGCCCCCCGGTAATCGGCTTCTTTGCGGGATGGACAGTGGAAGACGAGCTGCACGTAAATAACGTAGCGGCGCACAGGGATTATCGCAGAATGGGAGTTGGGCGCAGTTTGATGGCAGCAGCGATAGATGAGGCAAGGGGCCGGGGCGTCGCGCAGGTGCTGCTTGAAGTGAGAGCTTCGAACGAATCGGCTCAGCAAATGTACCGGAATCTTGGATTTTGTTTCGTTGGACGTCGACGGGACTACTATCGTATGCCCACGGAGGACGCCCTGGTAATGAAACTAAAGGTTAGATAGGGTAAGCGTTTTCAGTAGTGTTCGGATTCTGCGTTGCTTAATAACCTCCGTGTGCTTTGCGGTCCTTTGCGTCTTTGCGCTGAGTATTCTGTCTCGCTGCTTCAATACCCAATACTCAGCCCAAAGCCGCAAAGCACGCGAAGGACTGACCACACGTTACAAGTCAGCAACTTAATAACCGAACACTACCCGTTTACCGGAATGACTGGCAGGAAATGTTTAGCGCTCAAAGAGCCTTTGGTTGACAGGAATAATTTCGCGCGGATATTATCAAGTTCGCCGAGCGGGAGTAACTCAGCGGTAGAGTGCGACCTTGCCAAGGTCGAAGTCGCGGGTTCAAATCCCGTCTCCCGCTCCAGAGTTCCAAGGGCGAAGGCCGAGACTCAAGCATCGCGCGAGAGAAAAGCCTTCGCCTTTTGTTTGAGAATCAGTTTTGTTTTGATAATCAGGGCGGCGTAGCCAAGTGGTAAGGCAGAGGTCTGCAAAACCTTTATCCATCGGTTCGATTCCGATCGCCGCCTCCATTCCTTACTTCTTCCTAAAGAGACACGACGCGACTCAAGCGTAATGAGAAGGGGCGGTGCCGGGCCAACCATCGGCTCGCGGCTCTGCTTGCACTCCGAGCTTGGCTGCGAAGAAATTCCCCATCTCCCACTTTATCAAATCGCGGGCGTGGCGCAGCCAGCCGGCGTTCGCGCTGCTCCAGATAGTATTGACGTCCGGCTGATCGTAACCCTGCGTGTTGTAGCGTATGCCATGTCGAGGCGAAAACTTGTCTCCTACAGGACGCGGAACTCCCAGGAACTCGTAATAGCCTTGAGTCTGTGCCGAACCGGCGTAAAGGATCATAAACACGTATGCGAGGATAACCACACTTTTTTGAACACCTGCCAGCCTCTTGAATTGGGGGAACCATTGAGGTATCCGGAGGGGACAGGAATTAGCTTCCGGTGTCAGAAGGGCACTTGATGTGCCAATCAGTTCGGTTATGATGATTACGCTGACGCGATCCGGGGGCCGCTTCCCGGATTTCATTTTCTGCGCGCGGCATTCCCCGTAGCGGCGACGATGTAGCGATTCGGCGGCTTGTCCGCGCCGGCATCGCTGACATTCCAATTACCTGGAACTCAATTCGCCGCCGGGTTACCGAGGCTTTTGCCAACGCCGAATGGCTCCGAAGTCTGTGGCGGACATGCGCGGAAGTTCTGCGTCGCTTGTTCAGTGCAATTGATCGGGCTGGAGTAGACGGCAGATTTCACCTTTCACCTGAGTAGCGAAAAGAGACGCTCGGCTCGGCGCTCGAGAGAGAGGATGAAACTGAAATCGAACTGATGTTCTGGAGAGGAACTTTCGATAGGGAAAGCAACCAAATCGGGGCAGGTCATCCAGGGTCTATCTGGGGTATTGACAAGGATTTGCCGATGAAATATGCTCTTGTGACCCTTTGGGCAGGCATCACTGCTGTCGCTTAACAGTATAGACAGCTTGCGAGGAAGTTATGACTTTGAAGCATTAGAGCGACCCCACTGATCCGAGGGATCTCCACATCAGTCACTAGAAATAGTGCACCAACTTTCACTGGAGAATTTCTTGTTGGGTTTCGTGTCGGAATACGGCCGGCTCAGTTTCATTGGAGGAAATCGAACTAATCATTGAAGTAGCGTCATTGTCGGCGTTGGCGCCTTGAACGAGGGCGCTCACGCCGCTGGATCTGTATCTAGAAATTCAGCTCGACGCAGTTTTGCGTCTTCCCCTCGGGGTTCATCCTTAGCAGCCATCGGCCTGTCGCGACAAGCTGCAGCTTGTCGCGGGTGAGTTGACAGGTCGATTGCCCTCGATAAGCTGGCAGCTTGTCGGACTATTCCCAAGAAAAATGGGCATCGAAGTCAAGGTAAACAGTCTTGTCGCAAGAGCGGCCGTAATCCTTACTACGATCGTTCTGTGCGCGACGCTGACAATTGCGGCGCTGATCAATGCCGCCGCGGGTATCGCTGCTGACGAGCGAGTCGGGGCGAACCGGCAACTCCTGGCTGCCACAATTGCGTACTTGCCGAACTCCGCAACGCTGAATGCAAGGCTGGCCGAGGCTGAACTGGGCGAAGAGGATCGTGATATTTCGAGTATTGAAACCCTCGCGCGCCGCGCGGTCAATTTATCTCCATGGGACTACAGGCAACGTCTCTTGTTGGCAACGGTCGATGAAGCTCGCGGCGACCGCGCTGCTGCCGAGCAATCCTTACTCGAGGCGCTGTCTCTGGCGCCCAACTACCCCGAGGTGCACTGGCGTCTGGCAAACCTACTGCTGAGGGAAGGAAAACTCGCCAAGTCGGTTGCTGAATTCAAAACTGCCGCCTCTTCGAATCCGCGTTTGCTGCCAGGGACGCTCGACCTCTTGTGGCGTGTTTCAGCCGGCAATCTTGCACCGGTTAAAGCGGTTACTCCGGGCGATCCGAAATCACAAGTGCTACTGGCTGAGTTCCTGGTGAAGCAGTCGCGCGTTCCCGATGCGATTACTGTATTCGGCGGCATCGATCGCAAAGCGCTTGTCATTCTGCCTGAGAGTCCGGCGTTCATCGACGCGCTCGTATCACAGAAGTACGTCGACGAGGCCAGAGGTTTGTGGATAGGCCTGGTGAGCGGGGCTTACGCGCAACCTGGTCGTCCTTTGCCGTTAATCTGGAACGGGAGTTTTGAGTCGGACCCGTCGAAGGGCCTGGCGCAGTTCGATTGGACGTTCGCGCGAAACGAGTACGCCGTGCCAGGCATCGACGATTCTACGGCCCACACCGGAAGCCGCTCGCTCAGAATTGAGTTCACCGGACGAGACACCACGCGGCTGGATGGGCAGATCAAGCAAAATGTCGTTCTCCGGCCGGGTGCGCGCTATCGCCTCGAGTTTTACGCCAGGACCGAGCGGCTCGAAACTCCCGAAGGCCCGAGAGTAGTAGTGTCGGAAGGTTCATCGACGGAGATTGTCAGGTCTGATCCCATTCCGTCAGGCACCGCCGACTGGCGCGCAATGGCAGTTGACTTCACCGCACCGGCAACTGCTCGCGCGGTTGTCATCGCGATCAAACGAGTGCCGAGATTCAGCTACGATAATCCGACCAGCGGCACGATCTGGTTTGACGACTTTGTTCTGACCGAACAAACCAAATGAGCCGAGCAATAGACAGTAACAACAACAACAATACAGGGCGACTCAGCAAAGTAATCGCGGTGGGATTTCTGATTGCTATTGTGTTCGCTGCACTCGCGCACGGAGCGGTTGAGCCCTGGTCAGTCTTCGTCCTCGAAGGCATCGTCATTGTTTTGTTACTGCTCTGGTCGTTCAAGGTGATAGTCGACAGGCGGCTTACTCTCAGTATTCCTAAGACGGCGCTGCCGATTGCCGCGCTCGCTGTCGTTGGAATGGTCCAAAGCGTCGCGGTTACCGACGGTAGCGGACGCTGGATGAGCCTCTCTAAGAACGTTGGATATACACGTGCCGCTGTGACTGTTCTGATCTTCTTGTTGGTCAGCTACCTGATTGCATCGAACTTTTTTTCGAGTCGCGAGCGTCTCGCGGCGCTTGGGCACTTTCTTGTGATTTACGGGATGGCGATGGCGTTGTTTGCGCTGGTGCAGCACCTGGCATGGAATGGCCGTTTCTACTGGTTGCGCCCAACGGAAGCAACGTCTCCGTTTGGACCGTTCGTTAATCACAACCACTTTGCCGGCTATATGGAGTTGCTTATTCCCGTGCCCATCGGGTTGATAATCACCCGGGCGGTCCGCCCCGAGCTGCGGGTGCTTTATGGTTTTGCCGCGATGGTGATGGGAGTCGCCGCCGTAATGTCGCTATCGCGTGGTGGAATCATCAGCGTCGCGGCTGCGCTGGCATTTCTGACATTGATGATTGCGCGGCTGCCGAAGCGACAGCGTGAGACATCTCGCCGCAGGCTTCCGGCGTTCGCTTCCAAGGCAGCCGTAGTAATAGTCATCACGTTGCTGATCGGAGCGGGCATCTTCTGGATCGGCGCTGATCCGGTGATCAACCGGGTAACTCAAGGTCACCAAGCAAGCGGTGATACCCAGGCGCAAACCTTTTTATCGAACCGCGGATGGGTGTGGCGCGATACCGCCGCGATGATTCGCGCGAATCCTGTGCTGGGAGTGGGGTTGGGCGCGTATGAAACAGCGTTTTCAATCTACTCTAAGAGCGATGGATCGCTTCGAGTTCCACAATCCCACAACGACTACCTGCAAATTGTAGCCGACTGCGGCGTCGTGGGTGGTTTGATTGCCCTGTGGTTTACCGTGTTGATATTTCGGGCAGTCGGTCGGGGAACTCGCTCGCGTGATCCGCTGTATGCCGGTCTTGCGCTGGGAAGCGGCGCCGGCATATTTGCAATGCTCGTCCACAGCTTGTTTGACTTCAATTTACAACTGCCATCCAACGCCCTACTATTTCTGCTCCTTTCCGCGATTGCGACATGTGTCGGGGCTGTCGTCACGGAAAAAGAGCGAGCCGCAACGGTGGGGTTGAGTCGTAGTGCTTTCCAACTCGAGACAGAGCGTGTCTCGGCCGGCAGTCTTGTTAGAGGGGCCTTATGAAGACAATTAGAACGATGTCAAAAGCGATGGGGTTGTTGTTGGTCATCGCTTGTGGCGCAACTAATGCCGGCAGCTTTCAGGCAAACAGGCCGAATCAGGGCGACCAGTCCGTGGTAGCGTCACCTAAGGCGCTGCCGGGAGGGCGTGGGGCGACGGCCGTGTTAGTCTCGCCCGACGAAGACTATCGCATTGGACCCAACGACGTGATTGACGTTCAAATCGAAAACGCTCCGGAGCTGTCTCGAACTTTTCACGTAACCGCCGCCGGCACATTTCTCATGCCTTACGTGGGTCGAGTCACCGCCGCTAAGAGAACAACCGAAGAGCTGGCGCAATTCATTACTGATAAGTTGAAAGGCGATTATCTCAAGGACCCAAAGGTCACCGTAAGCGTGAAGGAGTACAACAGTCGGTCCTTCTTCATCCAGGGTTCGGTGCGCAACCCAGGCGTTTACCAGATCGAAGGCCGTCCCTCGGTGCTCGAATTGATCACGCTGGCAAGCGGGTTGAGCGACACTCACGGCGCCAACGCCTACATTATCCGCAAGATCAGAACCGCCGCCCCGAAGGATGGGGATTCGAATTCGGCTAAGGTGAAGTCCGGCGCCGCCGACGCTCAGCAAGAGCCCGTTGCCGAAGAATCACCCAAGTACGAACTGAAAAGCGTCCATATCAACGCTCTGCTCCGAGGCCATTTCGAACAAGACATGTTTCTGGAGCCTGGTGATATCGTTAACATACCACCGACTGATGTCTTCTTCGTCGCCGGTGAAGTGAACCAGCCCGGGTCCTTCCCGCTGAAGGAGGGCACGACGCTGCGACAGGCGATATCGCTCGCGCAGGGCACCAATTACAAAGCCGCACTGGACCGTGGCATCGTTTTTAGAGAAGGCTCCGGCGGTAAGCGCGAGGAGCTGCGCGTGGATATCGG
>DATNBZ010000039.1:0-9066 GCA_035607285.1 Blastocatellia bacterium
GGAGGGACAGTAAAACAAGTGATCCGGTGTGCATCCCAACGTGATCTGCAACACCGCCAACCGGTCAATGAAGTTGTAGAAAACGTTCTGCGGCGGAACGTCATTGAATCGCTGGCTGGCAGGAGTCGGCGGATTGAACTCGCCTTTCGCTCTTAAGATGAACGCTGACATTTGCTCTCGCGTTACAGGATCGTTGGAGCAGAAGTTTCCATTGCCGCACCCAAGCGTCACTCCTCGAGCCGATAGCTGGCCGATCAATGTATAGAACACATCATTCGCAGGCACATCCAGAAAGTCGATGCCTTGATACACCGTGAACGTGTGTCCTCCAATCGTGATCGTATCGCTTCGAATAGTCGGGCCGGGGTTTGCGTCCACTGAGTACTGGACCGCTCCGCTGCCAGTACCAGAGCTTCCGGAAGTGATGTGTATGAACGAAGCGGCGGTGCTGGCGGTCCACGGACAAGCGGAGTCCGTTGCGATGACGTTAACCGAGTCAGGTCCACCGTTTCCTGCGAAGCTCTGATGATTTCGGCTAAGCGTGAACATGCAGCCGCTGTCCTGAGTGACGGTGAACGTGATACCGGCAATCGTCATCGTGCCCATGCGAGGGGGAGCCATGTTCGGTGCGACTGAGTAGTTGACTGTTCCGTTCCCGGAGCCGCTCGAGCCGGAGGTGACGGTAATAAAACTTGGGTTGTTGCTAACAGCCGTCCACGTGCAGCCCGTTCCCGTCAAGACGTTGATCGAGCTCATACCGCCCGTGGCGCTGAAGTTCTCGGTGTTATGGGACAAAGAGTAGCTACAATCCTCGTTGATGATCGCGCCTGTGCCATCGGGGTCGCTGATCGTCGCGCCGCTCGCGCCAGACAAGTGGATTGTGAATGCTTCATCAGGCTCAACCGTCGTGTCGCCGTTGACGAGCACAGTGATCTGTTTAGTCGTATCCGCCGGCAGGAAGCTCAGCGTGCCCGCGTTCAACTGGTAGTCGTTGTTGGCGGTCGTTGCCGAGCCATCCACGGTTGTAAAGTTCACCGCGGAGTTAAGCGCGGTGCTGCCGGTCTTTGTTACTGTGAAGGTGTATGACGTTGTGCCCGTATTGCCTTCGTTGTGCGTTACATCGTCGATCGAGAATGTGGGCGCACTGTCGTCGTTCGTGATCGTGCCTAGACCCTGGCCGTCTGAAATGACCGCATTCGAGGAGTTGTTCATCAGATTGACGAAGAAGGTCTCGTTCGACTCGAAGGTGGTGTCCCCGTTTACCAACACCGTAATTGTTTCTTCTGTGTCGCCGGGGACGAAGGTGAGCGTGCCATTGTTGAGGGTGTAATCTCCCGGCTGCGCAGCACTGCCATTCTGAGTAGTAAAGTCGACAGTAATGGTTCCGGCCGAAGGATTGGACAGCGTCACCAGGAAGTTAAAAGCCGTCGTGCCGGCATTACCTTCGTTAAACGTAAAGTCGCCAATCGAGATCGTGGGAATTCCATCGTCGTCCGTGATCGTGCCCGTAGCCGAATCAGGGCTGCCGACAGTGTAGCCGGCGCCCGCGGTCACGCTTAGAACCACCGTCTCGTTCGGTTCATCAGTCGTGTCCACTGTCGGGTCAATCGTGACAATGGCTGTCGAACTGCCTGCGGCGAACGTTACCGTGCCAGTGGGTGGCGTGAAGCTGGCCGCGCCAGTTTGGGTGTAATCATTGCTGGAATCTGCCGTGCCGCCGACCGAGAAGTTCGCTGTAAGCGAGCTGGTTATATCGCCGCTGCGAGTGAACGTGTAAACAAGATTCGTCGCCCCGTCTTCGGCGACCGACGACGGCGATACTGCCATTGTCACCGTGCTGGTGTGACACTTGCCGGCGTTACCTGCGTTGGCGATAGCGGCGACTTCAGAATCTGAAAGTGCACGTTTGAAGACTTCAACTTCATCAAGTGAGCCTTGGAATGAATTATTATTCTCCTGGCCGCAAGTGCCAGAGTCGCCAATCTCGAAGGGCGCGGAGTTAACTGCTCCAAGCGTGCCTGAGCCAGTCGCTACCAGCACTCCGTTGATGTAGAACCTGAAAGTATTGACGCCGTCGTAACTGGCCGCCAGGTGAGTCCAGACGTTTTGCTGAAGCTGAATCCCGGTGAACACGCCGCCGCCGTTGCCGTCAAAAAGTAAACCGTTGACGGCATCAAACGCCATCTGATAGTTGATGCCGCTACTGCCGCTACAGCCTGAGCGTTTGCCGAGGATATGCATGGTTGACCCAGAGCCGGTGCGATATGCCCAGACGTCCACCGTGATCGGCGAGCCAGTAGGGCTAAAGTTCAAGCGGGGCGAGTCGGGGACGACCACCGAGGCCGTCCCGCTCAAACTGAACGCCTGTCCGACTTTGCCCGCGGCGTAAGTCGCGGCGGCAAAGATCCCGTTGTTCTGTCCGGCGATGTCGTTGGCATTGTTCCCACCGGGCCACCAGCTAACCATGCCGGTCGGCGGTGTCGTGCAGGTGCGGCACTTGCCGGCAAAGCTCGCGTTGTAGACGTTGACAATGTTCGCTGCTGACAGCGCGGTGTTGTGAATTTCGAGTTCATCGACGGTGCCATTCAACTGTCTATCAGACGTGGTTGGCGTGCTGCCATCCGTGGCGCCGATGCGAGTGGTCCCGGTCGTGTTCGGCGCAATCGCTCCCGCGGCGCACGGCGCGGTTTGGTTTAGGATCTCGACGCCGTCCACGTAGAGTTTGATCGTGCTGCCCGACTTCGTCGCGGCGATGTGATAGAAGCGACCGGTTTGGAATGGGGTCGCGGGCGTCGCCGTGAATTCACAGGCTCCAACGCCGCCGGTGTTAAGACCAAGGAAAAGTTCACCCGTATCGAGCTTCATCAATGTGAAGTAATGGGCGACTCCGCTCTTCAGGGAGGAAATGATTGCCTGTGCATCAGAAGTCGGATGGTCGAGCCGGCCGAACTTCACCCAGGCATCAACAGTGAGATCGGTCAGGCCGTCGAACGTGCTCGGCGCCAGCGCGACATAGTCGTCACTGCCGTCGAAATCAAACGCCTGATTGACCTTGCCGGCGGCGAATGTGGCTCCGTTTGTAAGCGTGCCGTTATTCGTGCCCGCAATGTCATTTGCATTTCCGTCCGCCGGATACCAGCTGATCATGCCCGCAGGCGGTGTCGTGCACACGACCGCGTTGACTAAAGTATCTTCGCTGTCGGTTGCCGGCGTGGCATCGTTTTCAGCCGCCGTGGCGCTCGCGCTATTTGTGATCGTGCCTGGACTGTTTGGAATCACAACGATTTGAACGGTGGCATTCGCGCCATTGTTGATCGACCCGAGATTACATGTGATGGTAGTCGTTCCCGAGCAAGAGCCCTGCGAAGAGATGGCCGAAACGAAGGTAACACTGCCAGGCAAGGTATCAGTAAGCACAACATTGGTCGCGGCGTCCGGCCCCGCGTTCGACACTGTGAGCGTGTAAGTCAGCGCGTTGCCTGCGGTAACCGGATCAGGCGAATCGGCCTTCGAGACCGAAAGATCGGCTGTTGCCACATCGTCATTCGTGATCGTGCCGGCCCCATCGGCGTCGCTGATCGTGGCGCCGCTAGCGCTGAACAGGTGAACTGCGAACGCTTCGTCCGGCTCAAACGCCGTGTCGCCGGTGACGAGCACCGTGATTTGTTTTGTCGTATCCGCCGGGAGGAAGAAGACTGTGCCCGATTGCGTTTGATAGTCGTTGTCCCCAGTCGTCGCCGAGCCATTCACCGTCGTGAAGTTCACCGAAGCGTTCGCCGCGGTGCTGCCAGTCTTGGTTACGGAGAAGATGAAGGAGGTTGTGCCGCTGTCGCCTTCGTTGTGCGTTACGTCGTCAATCGTAAACGCCGGCATAGCGCCGACATTCAATGTGAAGGATGCCTCAGTAAAGGCACCGCAGTTGTCCGTGGCTCGAATGGTAATTGTGTGCGCTCCCGATGGTTGGGCATTCGTGATCGAGACTACACCGGTTGAATCAACCGTGGGCGCAGTCGTCAGCCCGTGTCCCGCTTGCACGGAATAGGCGGCCGGTGCGCTCGCTGCGGTCGGCGAGACGTTCAGCGAACCTCCGAAGACGACCGCCTGCGGACTCGAATACGCCAGGGTCGGCGCGGTCGAACATACCGGCACGCAAGCCGAGAACTCCGACGTGTTGTTCGTCGGATTAGTTGCGGTCGAGGTAATAAACTGGCCCAGTGCCACTGCCGGCAACGTGACATTGATCGCCGCATTGCAACTGCCATCGGTCATGACGATGGCCGATCCCAGATAGGTGCGGCCTTCTCCGTTGCCCGAAGCGTCGCACGATGGATTGGCGAAAAACTCGATCGTAAACGAAGTACCCGCGGTGCTGTTGAGCGAACCAACTACGTTGACGTTCATCCCATCGGAGGTTGCCGAAGTCAGCACCGGAAAGTTTTGAAGGAAATTGCCGCCCGAGTCCGAGTCGCAGGAATCGTTCGGCGTCACTCCATCAATCGTGCCAAACGGAGGAGGCAGCAAATTGATGCCGAGACCGGCGTTCGAATAGATCGAGTTCCGCGTGAACTTATTGCCAACCATCAAGGTCAGACCGAACCGATAGTCCGGCTCGATGTGAATCCCGTCAGCTCCGTTGAAGGCGATGATGTTGCTGTCGATCAAATTATTGGGCGCGCCCGCGCAGACGAAGATGATCCCATAACTGCCATTGCCGAGATTCGCGGAGCCGGTGCGGTCGGTGCCAATCAGGTTGTTGGAGATATTGGTCTGCGATGAATCGCACAGACCGATGCCGCTGCCTGTATTGCCAGAGACGAGGTTGTTTTGAATGACATTGTTGGAAGCCTGCGACGAGGGCGAGCCGAACCCGTGAACGTCGATCCCGCCGCCATTGGGGACGGCAGCAGTGCCGGCGGGGTTCGTGCCGACGTAGTTGTTTAGAATCTGGTTATTGGATGGTGTTGAATCGTTAGGATAACTGATGCTGATGGCGCCGCCGTTGGTGAAGCCGTTAACAACCAAACCGCTGACGACGTTGTTATCGCCGCTTATGAAGAAGCCGCCGGCGGAGGCAAGCATGCTTCCGTTGACGACAATCTCCGGGCCATTTGTGTTGGTGTCGCCGGTGAATATCGTCTGAGTATTGCCGTCGATTCGCGTGTTGTTGCGGACGGTGGGCAATGCGGAAGACGACGGGCTGATCGTAAACACGCCGGCGGCGAAACCGGGATCCGCCGGCGGAATGTTGAAGATCACATTGTTCGGTCCGGAACTCGCGGCGGCATCTGTCATCGCCTGGCGAAGCGAGCCGGCTCCGCTATCGTTTGTGTTGGTCACTACCAAACAGTTGTCCAGGCAGAACTGCAGCAGCATCGAATCATTCTGTCCGATAACGTTGCCGGCGGCCGATGCGAAGCTGCGCGATTCGCCGGCAACATATAAGTACGTGCCGTCGCTACTCGCGCCGTTTGCCAGGTCATCCTGCGCGCCTCCAAAGTATGTCGTCCCGAGAGTGTCGCCGTTGGCCGGATCGATCTCCAGAATTACCGCGTCGTAGCCACCCGAGCCGGCGCCGTTGGTGTAGCCTACCGCAAAGAGATGACTGCCAACGCCGGTCACTCCAGTCAGCACGTCGGTACCGGCGCCGCCGGAAACCCTGCTCCACGAGCGGGTCCCCGCTTCATCGTACTTTTCGATCAGATAGTCATTGCCCGATGTACTGCCGACGGCATAGAGCGAGCCCCCGAACGGCGTCACCGCGCTGAACACGCCCGTGACATCCGCCGGCCGTTGCTTCCAGATGCGATTGAGGGCGGAATCATATTTCATCAGCACCGGTCTGAAGCCGCCGGTTTCGCCCGCGCCCGTAAGATTACTCTGGCCGGCGACGTAATAGTTTCCGTTGAGCGAGGCAATCCCAAACGCATTGCTGCCGCCGATACAATTGAAGCCGCCGAAACTCACGCCCGGCTCCGTCACCTTGTTTATCATGCCGCCGGCCGCGTCATACTTGGTGAGAACAAAAACGGTATTTCCAAAGCCGCAATTCTCGGCGCGGCTGGTGACATAGACATAAGGTGTCCCGCTCTCGGTAACGGCAATCGCATGAGAATTGCTTTCGCCGCCGCGATACGGAAAGAAGTTGGTGCTCTGGCAGCCGATAGCCGCGCCGCCGGTCGTGTAGCGGGCCAATATGCTTTTCCCTTCGGTGTCGCCCACGCCGTCGCTCGCTCCGCAAGTCGGCGGAGACGCGCCGCCGACCGGATAAACCGTGCTGCCCGATTGCGTCAACCCCTCGAACCCGGCATTCGAGCTAAGCGTGGTATAGAAAGATGACGAGAAGGTCGTCAGCTCATATCCGATCAGGAGCGCGTTTGGTCCATCCGTGCCCGCGGTCCATGCTTTATGCGAGCCGGCCCCGGCCTGGGCTATGTAGAGATCCGCGCTTCGCTGGTCGCCGGCGCCGCCTTGAAAATTACTTTGCCTTAGAGTCAGCACGGCTGCGCTGGCGACGGCCTCGATCTTGTTGGGATTGGCGGCGGAGGCGCTCGACTGTTCTTCCGCGGCGTGAGCGCCGACATTGAAATGAGTCCGGTCCGGGGTCTCGCTATTGGCCTGGGTTACGCGACGATCGCGAGCAACAAAAGCGTTCGATCCCAGGAGCACCAGGACGACTAAGAGTGAGGTGAGGTATGCGGGCAAATGTCTTTTCATTTCTGTCCTCCCACTTGCGCGTGGCGGTCCCTTCAGCGTTTGACCAGTAGTCCTCCGCGACCTCCGCGTCCTCTGCGGTTTTCTTGATCAGTGCTGGGGAACTAACCGCAGAGGACGCCGAGGACGCTGAGGAAGCGTCGGATCACTTCGGGGCAAAACGCACTACTGTTGCGCGGACGTTGAACATCGCAAATTCGAGCCGCCTCACTTCAGTGACTCTGATGTCGATGAGCGCGTCGCCGCCAACCTTGCAAGCGAGCTCCTTGATCCTGGGCATCGCGACTTCGAGCTTCAGCGACCCGGAGTTCGCTCGATGCCGCTCGTCGTGGTAGTTGATGGTGCCAAGCTCAACGTACTCGTGATCCGGTTTGGAATCCTTAAAGACCTGAATCTCGCACGATGCCGGTTTCGCTTCGTGCTGACGGGCTCCTTCCTTCGGCGTAAACGTTATCTTCTCTTTGGCATAGCCCGGCTGCGGTGAGAACAGCATCGAGCACATGCAAAGGAAAAACACCTGCGCGCGTTGCCTTGTCATTGAAGTTCCCTCTGTCGTTGGAGGCCGTGTGGAAAGTTCGTTTGTCCGGCCTTCAGGCGGAAGTTTGTAGCCTGGATTTACGATGAATTACGAACTTGCGCCTGAAGGCCGGACTTCACACAATCTCCCTGGCGAATGGTTGCCGGATAGTGGAGGAACGCTACGAGCCCTTGAGCGACTTCATCATTTCGTTAAAGATCGGAGTCGACCAGTTTTTCTTGCCAAGGCGACCCACGAATCCCTTCCCGGTCTTGATTTCAACTCGTGTCTCGCTGCCTTTTTCGCTGAGCTTAACGGTGACCTTTTCACCGCCGGAACCGACCATCACTCCAACGTGCCGGTCCCTCGTGCATTCGAGGTAATCAGCCTTTTCTTTATCCTTCTTGCTGTCGCAGCCGTACGTAGCCATCGCGAGTTTGGCCGCGTCCAGCACTTTGGGCATTGGATAGGCGATGGTCTGATCGACATCCTTGCTGCCCTTGGATGGATCCTCTTTCTCCTTTTCTTGAACGGCAAGGGCGCAGATGATGACGCTAAACGTCAACGCAAGGACGCCGAGCGAGTCGATAAGTATGCGTTTGTGTTTCATGGATTCTCCTGTTCTGAGTGTTGCCGGCAAAGCATCTCTCGGCGTCCTCGGCGGTTTTCTTGATCAGAGTTGAGGAACTAACCCCAGAGGACGCCGAGGACGCAGAGCAGAAAGCTATCGTGAGCGAGCAACAAGATTTGACCCCACTACGCGAAAACGCCGCGTGCGCTCTCGTGGATATGCCTGAACGCTAAAGCTCCAAGTGTGACGTGCGCTTTAACAACACGGACCATTGCTCCTGAGAGCAACTGGGGTGCCCCGTGGTGTCAATCGAACGCCTCGCTTTATTCTTAGATTTAGGAAGCTTCACGGTAGGCGTGACAGTCGTGAACAAGTGCGGTTGTAGCGCAGACGGCTACGTTGGCAGGGCATTTCAAGGTTCGGTGTAGCGACGGATGTTACACCTCCGCGCTTCGGACTGAATCGGGATTAGGTTCAGAGTTCAAGCTTTAGCTTGCCGTTTTTTCGACTCACAAAAGCTCAAGAGCAAGCTAAAGCTTGAACCCTGAACTCTGAACTCGGAACTCTGAACTCTGAACTCTGAACTTTGAACTTTGAACTCTGAACTCTGAACTCTGAACGATCATCATCAAACTACGTCCTTTTCAATATCCTGTGGAGCGTAATCCGATGTAGTCCCAATCTGGACGCTGCTTCCGTTAGGTTGCCGCCGCACTCATCAATCACTCGCTCGACAAACTCTCGCTCCTGCTCGGCGAGCGCGCGTCTGATTTCCTGTTTGCGATGCCGCAACTCGAGCAGGTTGGCGGGTGGCGTTGAGAGTATTCTTTGTAACGGATCTCTTTGCAAACTTATGCGCTCGGCATGAGGCTTAAGAACTTCCTCCGGCAGGTCTCCCGCGCTGATTGTTTCATTTGGCGCAAGCGCAACCAGCCGATGAATCAAGTTCTCGAGTTCGCGGACGTTTCCATGAAACACATGCTCTTTCAGCAACTCGATTGCCTGGCTGTCGAGTCGAGCCTGCGTACGGTAGATGGCCGAGAACTTATTAAGGAAGTGAGCGATAAGCAACGGGATGTCGCTCTTCCGTTCCGCGAGAGTCGGCAGGCGAATCGGTATGACGTTCAAGCGATAATAGAGCGCTTCCTGGAACTTGCCTGCTTCCATCATTGCCTTCAGGTCTTTGCTGGTTGCGGCAACGAGTCGCGCATCAATGTGAATCGTTTCCTTGCCGCCGAGACGGCTAAGCTCGTTCGATTGCAAAAAC
>DATNBZ010000201.1:0-55609 GCA_035607285.1 Blastocatellia bacterium
ACTTAAGAGCGAGGTCGAATCCAGACTATCCGAGACCCTCGGCCGCAAGGTCACGGTTGCGTCGCTGCGTCTGAGTCTGATTGGCGGCCCTTATCTGGCGATTTCCGGAATGACTGCTGCCGAGGACCCACAATTTGGCGACGGCGCGTTTCTCAGAGCCAACGAGGTGCGCGCTCATATCGACATCATTCGATATTTGCAAACTCGCCAAATAGCCATCGACTCAATAACACTCAAGTCGCCGCAGATTGATCTGATTAAGAATTCCAACGGCGTTTGGGATTGGACCACGCTGGGAAGAATCCCTTCACGGCAATCAATATCTTCGCTGCTAGTCAGCGGGGCTCTTTGTCCGCTCTCAATCGGAGCCGCTCTCTTCGAAGGCAATGTATCCGCTACCAGCTTGAGGAAGCTCAGGATCGAGAGCGCTTCCGTGCGACTTGTGGATCGCACAGAGCCTCAGTCATCGGGCGTCCTTTATAAGAATATAAACTTGAACGCCGCGCTTGCGTCCTATGCCGATGAAAGGACGCGTGCGGGAACTCAGGCAAAAGGCGACCTCAGCGTGCAGTCTGAGGAGGACGGCGAAGCCGATCACTTGAGAGCGACGTTTCCATTCGATCTCAAGATCTTTGGTAGTGACGTCGCCACCGTGTCGGTTAGCGGGTCGATTGGTCCCGGCCTGCTCGAGACTCAGAACGTGACTATCGGCGCACTGGCGATCGACGGTGGGATCAATGCGAACAAGGACTCGCCCTTGACCGGAGACGGCCGGCTCACGGCTACTGACCTCGTCATCCGTACCGTTAACCTGAGCGAGCGTGTTTCCAGCGCGTTGAAGCTCGATCAGATTGGAGATATGAGCCCGGGGACCTCGGTGGCCAGTCTGCAAACCGATTTTAATATTTCTCGAGGCACTGTAAACACGACTGGACTGCACATAGACCAGCTCGACGGACTGGGGGATGCGACGGTCCCAACTGGAAGCTTCAGGATAGATTCCGCCCTGACCGTCAATTATGCGGCAACGGTTATCCTATCCCCGGAAGCGACAGCGCGTGTCAAATCGATGAGCTCGACGATTGGATTGTTCGTCACAATACTCGAGACCAACAACCGACTCTCCGTGCCTATCAACATCATTGGCGATGTACGGAACCCGGAAGTTCAGGTGGACGTCAGCCGGATTTTTTAGCTTGTTCAGCCAAAAGGAGAAGACTTATGTCACAGGAAAGAGCCAGCAGAGAATACATAATGACGTTGCTAGTTGCCGGCCTGATGTTCACCGCGCTTGCTTTGGCCGGATGCACGACCAACAGCACGAACACAAGCGCTACATTGAACTCGAACTCTGCAACAGCGGCGAGTGCGAACGCTAACTCCGCCCCTGCGCCCTCAGCCGGTGCGCCCCTCGAAGCCAGAGAGCCGGAGAACTACAGCGTGACTACGACGATCACTATCCAGCCGACCGGCAACGCACCGCAAGCTAACATTCCTCCGCTGCAGTTTTCGTTTGCAAGAATGGGAGCCGATCGCCGGATCTCGTTTAAGCTGCCCGATCCGGTCGGCGAGGTAATCTATCTTGAAAAATCACCACTGAAGTATTTGATCTTTCCGGCGCGCAACCAATACGTGGAACTGGATCCGAATGAACTCGGCTTTCAGTTAGGCGCGGTGATGAGCCCGTCCTCGATAATCGCTCGCGTCAAGGAAAGGACCCAATACGAGCAGATGGGAACTGAACCGATAAACGGCCGGACCGCGATCAAGTATCGCTTCAGGGCAGCCGCAGACACTCATACCAAGGTTGGGACTGCACAGGCTGACAGCATCGTTTACGTCGATCAGGAGACTGGACTCCCATTGCGCTCTGAGATCGAAACGAGTTCATCAAGCGGTGCGGGAGCCCGAATAACGACTTCGGCTGAGAGCTTGCAGCTCGCGCCCGACGCGACGCTTTTCGCGGTGCCGACCACTATGAAAAAGGTCACTTCCGCTGAGTTGAAACAGCAGGTTCAAAGTTTTGTCGGCACCCTTCGAGCCGTCACCGCCTATTTGCGCGAGCAGGCAAACGCCGCGCAAGCGACCGGCCAACCTTGAACGCAAAATGTAGGGGCGGCCCTCCGTGGCCGCCCCTGTTTGGTTGTCGATACACTGTGATGGCGCAAACAGGGGCGGCCACGGAGGGCCGCCCCTACATGTGTTCCTCAAATTCACACGGCCGACTACTCACCGGGTTCGCACCGGGAGCCACATACTCGACGGGAATGCTTTGCCGGTGTGGATCGTGATTTCCGACCGAAGGTTGTCATTCGCGCCCGGCGGTCTGAAATCCGGAAAGTCGATGTTTGACAACTTGAGCCTTAGCGAGTGACCCGCTGCGAAGACCCAATCGTCACCAAAATCACGAAACGTGACACGCCGTATTTCACCCGGCTTAAGGCCCAGCACTCGCATCGCACCAATCGTCACTTCGGTTTCCGATCCATCCGGCGCTACGTCGAAAGTTCGAACCGCGATATCCACGTCAGCAGATGTAGCGCTGCTGACAAACAAGCTGAACTCGCTTGCTCCAAGCATTTCGGTCTCTGTCTCCCACGGCGCGAACGTGTATTCGAAATGTTGCGGCAATCCGGGCAGGGCTTCGGCGTGGCCGCTGAACATATCGGCCTGACTCGGGATCTCCGTTCCAAGATGCGAGCTTCGAATGCGTTCGGGCCGGAAGATGCCGCCGGCGGTTTCCTCCTGAACCGGGCCTTTCTTCTTGCGCGAAAGGATTCCACCAGCTTTTAGAAACAGCGGACTCGACGAAATATTATTGGAAGGAAGCTGGCTTGCGGTGAACGGCAATACGGAAAGCGGCGCCGGCGCGCTGGTCACCGGCAGCGAGTTCGTCCCGCCGAGGTCGCGCAGATAGTGATCGAACCAACTGATCACCTGGGTCGCGATGTAGTAATCCTCACCCTCGTATCGATTGCCTCCTGGAGGATGTCCATGCCGGCCAAAGTAAATTTGTTTTGGAGCGGTGATCTGGGGGAAAACGTCCATGACCTGCGTCGAAGGAAACAGGTAATCATCCCACGACTGAATGATGAATGTCGGGACCCGCGGCTTTCGCGACGGATCGAGCACTTCCTGCCCGTCCGCATTCATATGTGCAATCGAGCGGTCGCGAAGCGCTTGCTTTACATTGCCCGCTACCCGGCCCTCGGCAGCCCCGTCGAACAAGTCAAACTCAAATTGCGTGAAGTTATAAAAGGGCGCCCGGCCTACGCTTTGATCCAGGCCGGAATAGAACTCCGCTATGCCGAGCTTGTACTTGATTGCGCCGTTCGGATAGAGCGCCTCCTCGAGATCGGTCCAGCCCACCAGGGGAATCACCGCCGAGACTCGAGGGTCCGACGCGATCTGGAAAGAGTGCGCGCCTCCGTAAGACCCGCCCAGCACGCCTACCCTGGTCACACGCGGACCGATGACGTGGTCTGGATCGGTAGTCAGCCAGTCGATCACGTGCCGAAGATCTTCCATCTCATCCGGACCCGCAAGCGTCACCCGTCCTCCTGATTCGCCGTGACCGAAACCGCGAGCCGTGTAAGACACGACGATGTATCCAGTCGCTGCGATGTAGTAACCGAGATTGTCCTCACCCGTAAGCCGGTGCCCGCCAAACCCGTGGATGTAAATCGCGGCCGGAGCCGAGGGAAAGAATCGCGGCTGATACACCGTGGCCGCGAGCGTTATCGTTCCCGAGCCGAATGTGCCTGCGGGAACCTGAATGAAATGCGTGGATTCATCGACGAGAAATTCCAGTTGAGCATGTGACACGGAGGATCTACAAGGAATCAACAAGAACGACGACAGAATCAGCAGGGTAAGGAGACTGAACAGCTTCGACTTGTACTTCACGACAGACCTTCTCCGGGTAAGAATCGAAAGGCAGTCGCGACCTAAGATTCATAGCAGCCTCAATTGCTGAGGTCAACTGCGCGGCTTTTCCTCCGCGTCCTCGGCGTCCTCTGCGGTTGATTCCCGGCACTGATTAGGAAAACCGCAGAGGCGCCGAGGACGCAGAGGCGGCGCGATCATGAGCGAGCAACGCCCTGACGCCCGCTAACCGAACATCACCGGAATTTGTCTTCATTCTGCCTGCGTGATACGCTCTGCGTTCGCTGTCGACAGGGACTGCTATGGCTATCGAAGACCTCAGGGAGTTCATCTCCCTCCTCGAAAAACGCAATCAACTCAAACGAATTCGTACGGAAGTAGACGCTGAGCTCGAAATAGCCGAGATCACCGATCGAGTTTCGAAGCAGGGCGGACCCGCGCTCTTATTCGAAAACGTTCGCGGTCATTCGGTCCCGGTTCTGATCAACGCACTCGGAAGCCGGGAACGAATGCTTTTGGCGCTCGGCGTCAGCGATTACGCCGAAGTCACCGAACGCATAACTGAGCTCACCGACGTCAAGTCCCCGCAAGGATTAATCGAGAAGATCAAGATGATTCCGCGCCTCGCTGATCTTGGAAAGATGTTTCCCAAGATCGTCAAGGACGGGCCGTGCAAGGAACGGGTGCTGAAGGAGGGCGACTTCTCACTGTTGGATTTCCCGATCATCAAGTGCTGGCCCGAAGACGGCGGCCGCTACATCACCATGCCGCTGGTGTTCACCAAGAACCCGGCGACCGGCAAGCGAAACTGCGGGATGTATCGGATGCAGGTCTACGACGAGAAGACCACCGGCATGCACTGGCAGATTCACAAGCACGGCGCTCAGCATTACAGGAACCTGAAGCGCGGCGGCGGCGGACGGCTCGACGTAGGAGTGGCCATAGGAGCCGATCCCGTGACCGTCTTCTCGGCGATCATGCCGCTCCCGGAGGATCTCGACGAGATGATGATCGCCGGATTCCTGCGCGAGAGGCCGGTCGAGATGGTGAGGTGCGAAACCGTCGGCGTAGAGGTGCCGGCCAATGCCGAGATCGTGATCGAGGGCTACGTCGACAGCGACGAGTTACGCACCGAGGGACCGTTCGGCGATCACACCGGCTACTATTCGCTTGCGGATGAGTTTCCTGTTTTTCACGTGACATGCATCACCCATCGCAAGAAGCCTATTTACCAGACGATAATCGTAGGCAAGCCTCCACAGGAAGACTGTTGGATGGGCGAGGCGATCGAACGGATCTACCTTCCGCTGATGCAGCGGCAGTTTCCCGAAGTCATCGACTATCACATGCCGTTTGCGGGTGTGTTTCACAATCTCATGGTCGTGTCGATCAGAAAAGACTATCCGGGCCATGCGCGAAAGGTCATGAACGGCATCTGGTCGCTCCCGCAGGCGATGTTCACCAAGTGCATAGTAGTAGTCGATGAAGACACGAACGTCCGTGACATGAATGAAGTCACGTGGCGGGTGTTGAACAACATCGATCCGGAGCGAGACATTCAATTCATGCTCGGTCCGGTTGATCAACTGGATCACTCGGCGCGATTGCCGAATTTCGGTTCGAAGATGGGAATCGACGGAACACGCAAGTGGAAGTCAGAAGGCTTCGATCGCGCGTGGCCACTGGAGCTCAAGATGAGTGAAGAAGTAAAGAAACGAATCGACCAGCTTTGGCCGAAGCTTGGATTGTGATAACACGGCGCGGATAGTGGTTTGCTGGATGAGTTCTGCTTGGTGGTTGATTTCTGAGTTATGAGTACAAGCCAGAGCCTAATTCCACCGGAGCGAATCGAGCGACTGATTCTGCTTGTTCGCGACCGGAGAGTGATCTTAGATGCTGACCTGGCTGTGCTATATGGTGTAACGACTAAGGCCCTGAACCAGGCCGTGAAACGTAATAAGAAACGGTTTCCGCAGGATTTCATGTTCCGCCTGAGCAAGAAAGAGAAAATCGAGGTGGTCACAAATTGTGACCACCTCGGGCGGCTGAAATTCTCTCCTGTCTTGCCCTACGCGTTCACAGAGCATGGCGCGATCATGCTTGCTAATGTACTAAGCAGCGATCGCGCCGTTGAAGCAAGCGTATTTGTTGTGAGGGCATTCGTGCATTTGCGCGAGATGTTCGCTTCCAGCCGTCAACTCAGTGAGAAGCTGGCTGAGCTGGAGCGGCACATTGCTACCCACGACAAACAGATTCAAGCCGTCTTTGAAGCCATCCGCCAGCTTTTAACTCCACCGAAAACGCCGCGCCGTCAGATCGGCTTTCACGTGAAGGAAAGCCGCGATGGAACCTTGAAGCGGAAGGGACGCCATTGATGACGCGGAGCTATGCGTCGAAACTGCTGCGCAAATCCGCAAAGATCGGTGTCCAGAACGTAGAGTTTCATCCAATCGTCTCAGTCAACGTCCTTTTCGTTGGCTTCCTGTTCCGCTACCTCGCATTGTCGTCGTCTCTCCGCATAGATTTCTTCGATATGCTGGCTCATCGCTTCTTCATCACCCTTGAACCGACCCAAGGATCGAAGCCATGTTTGCCGATCACGTGGATTGCGAGGATGCTAATGGGGCGTAAGGCTCTTTCTAACCTGGTCGCGATATGCGTTTGCCTTCACTCGCACCGAACGCTCGTCGATGGTCAGCACTCGGCGATTCTGCATAACGACCTTTCCGTTGATTATTACCGTCTCCACGTCTGAAGCTTTTGTGGCGTACACCAGCTCGGAGTAGACATTGTAGACGGGCGTCTGATGAGCGCTCTCCAGGTCTACGATAATCAAATCAGCTCGCTTGCCGGCTTCGAGTGATCCAATCTCCTTATCCAGGTGGATCGCGCGCGCGCCGCCAATTGTAGCCATCTCCAACGCCTCGCGAGCGTTGATCACCGTCGGATCCTTACTGGTAAACTTGTGAAGCTTGGCCGCGGTATCAATCTCTTCCCACAAGTTCAAATCGTTGTTCGACGCCGCGCCATCCGTCCCAAGTCCTACGGCGACGCCGGCCTTGAGCATCGCCGGCACAGGAGCGGCTCCTGCAGCCAGTTTCATGTTTGACTGTGGACAGTGCCCGACTCCCACGTGCCTCTTAGCCAGCGTGCCGATGTCGTCGCTCGTCGGCCAAACCATGTGAGCCGCTATCACTCTTTCGTCCAGCAATCCGATGCGATCAAGATAAGCCACCGAGCTTGCGCCATAACGCTCCTGGATGGTTTTGACCTCGGCCTGGTCTTCGGCGATGTGAGTTATGAGAGGCACTCCGAGCCGCTCAGAAATCGAATGAGTCTGTTTCAGATGATCGGTCGAGACAGTGTACGGCGCGTGAGGAGCGATGGCCGGCGTGATAAGCGAGTGCCCTTTCCACTTCGCGATGAACTTTTCAGCGTAAGCTATCGCCGCATCCCACGTCTTGTTGTCGGGCGCGGGGAAATCCAACACTGTCTCACCCAGGACGGCTCGCATGCCGGCACTCGCGGTCTCCTCGGCGATAGCGCTTTCGTAGTAGTACATATCCACGAAGGTCGTGGTCCCGCCCTGAATCATCTCGAGGCAGCCAAGCCGAGTGCCCCATCGAACGAACTGCTCGTCGACGTTCTTCGCCTCAGCGGGAAAGATGTACTTCTGCAGCCATTCCATCAGCACGAGATCATCGGCGATCCCTCGGAACAAGACCATCGGCACGTGAGTGTGAGTGTTGATCAGGCCGGGCATCACGACTTTGCCGGCCGCGTTGATCGTTCGAGCGGCAGTGTACCTGGCGATGATCTCGGAAGTAGCGCCGACTGCCACTATTCGTTCGCCCCTGACAGCAACCGCGCCGTTCTCGATCACACGCGAAGCGCCATCCATCGTGACGACGGTCCCTCCGCGTATGATGAGGTCGACTCGTTCAGCCGCTTGCCCGATGGAAGGCGCGAAGTCGAGCGCTAGAATGAGGACCAGGATCGTCAGCGCGAGTATCTTTCTCAATGGATCTCCTCTCAAGGCTTGACTACGACCGCACAGCACAACGCACAGGTACGTCTCAATCGTTCGCGGCCAGTCTGTTGCGAGTTAGTCGATCCGGCCGCTTGCGATCTTCAACCCGGTGATCCAGCAAGACGTTGTATTGTAGATGACTATTGATGACCGCTGATGTGACGTTCGACGACTAGCATAAGAGCGTTCAATCTGGCGTCGATTTCTTTGCCTCGCTCAACTCGTTCGGCATTGGCGCGCCTGATTTCGGCCATTTCCTGGTCGTGGCGTTCGACGTGGTGCGTAAGTCCGACGACTGCTTCTCTCATAAGACTCAGCGAAGCCACCAACTGTTCGATCCTGCGATCAACTTGGGCGTTCCGCTCCCTTTGTTTCGTCCAGTCTTCGGTGTTTTGCTGTTGATGCTTCGCGAGGTTGGTATCAAACTTAGCCTGCTGTTGTAGTGTAAACTCTATGTGCCGTTCGAATTCTTCGTTACTCATTGGATTCTCTCCTGATGGAAATTACCCAGGAAGTGATTGCTAGCTTACACCTTCGAGGTAGCGCTCGTCGAAGGCTTCAGGGAGAAGCTCGGTTATTCGATAGGAGCGAACGTCTCCCGAAAGATTGGCCAGAACAACCTCAGTATTACCCGACGAAAACTCCCAGATCATCTGCCGGCAACAGCCGCACGGGGGAGCGATGTTCTCATGGTCGGTGACCACGACAACCCTCGCGATCTCGGTGGCGCCTTCGCTTATCGCTTTAAAGATCGCGACGCGCTCGGCGCACATGCTCAACCCATAAGTCGAGTTCTCGACGTTGCACCCGGTGAACACGCGTCCGTCAGAGCTAAGCAGCGCCGCGCCCACACTGAAGTTCGAATAGGGAGCGTGAGCCCAGTGGCGCGCCTCCTTTGCCAAATCTATCATTTCATCAACACTGATCATTTCAACTGCTTTCCTTCCGGTCTGCTCGCTCAGCTCGGCAGCTCGGTGCGCTCACCTTCGCCGGCATTTGGGCTCACAACCATCGCGTCTTGTCCGCCGGCCTGCGCGAGGAACGACTTGATCTTTCCGGTTATCAGATCGATGCCGACGTCGTTAAACCCGCCCTCTGGAATGATGATGTCGGCGTATCGTTTCGACGGTTCCACGAATTGAAGATGCATGGGCCGCACGGTAGTCGTGTATTGCGTGATGACTGATTCGAGAGTACGGCCGCGTTCGTGAACGTCACGATCCAGCCGCCTGATGAAACGGATGTCAGGGTCGGTGTCCACGAAGATCTTCAGATTCATCAGGCCGCGCATTTGTGAGTTCACAAAAACCAGGATGCCCTCAACTATGATGACCGGCCGCGGCTCGACGTGAAAAGTTTCAGCCCGACGCGAGTGCGAGGGATAATCGTAGATCGGCTGCTCGATGGTTTCGCCGGCGCGCAGGGCTTCGAGGTGGTTTATCAGCAACTCCGTGTCAAAGGCATCGGGATGATCGTAGTTGACGCGGTGTTTCAAATCGAGCGGCATGTCGCCAAGGTTGCGATAGTATGAATCCTGCTGGAGGTAAACGACGTTGTCTCGGCCGACAGACGAGATGATTTTCTGCGCGACCGTGGTTTTACCGGAGCCCGTCCCGCCGCTAATTCCCATTATCATAGCGTTGGTATTGTACCATCAGCCGCAAACAGCGTCAGGGCGACGCGTGCAGAGGCGGCCTGGGAGCGCAGGCATCCCTGCCTGCTTGGGATCCGCGCGATAAGACGCAGGCAGGATGCCTGCGCTCCCAGGGACGCCGAGGACTGCATCTACCGCCTGTTCATTAAGTGTTTGCGGTTACAAGGCGTGGAATAACTCGCACGATCAACTCGGCGAGTTGCTTACCCGCCTGCTCGCCGACTTCCATCACTTCGGTATGATTTATCTCGGAGGCGGTCAGACCGGCCGCCACATTTGTTATGCACGAAATCGCGAGCACATTCATGCCGCAATGACGAGCCACGATCGATTCGGGTACGGTGGACATCCCTACCGCGTCGGCGCCCAGCTTGCGCATCATTCGAATCTCCGCCGGCGTCTCGTAGGACGGGCCGCGCAGGGCCATGTACACGCCCTCGGCCAGGACGACGCCGATTTCTCGAGCGACGTCGTGCGCGGCTTCAAGATAAGCGGGCGTGTAAACCGAAGTCAGGTCCGGAAAACGAGGACCAAAGCGTTCGTCGTTTAGGCCGCGCAACGGATTCTCGCCCATCAGATTAATATGATCGGTTATTGCCATCAGCGAGCCGGGCTTAAGATGAGGCGCCGCGCCGCCCGCCGCATTAGTCAGCACCAGACTTTTTATTCCCATCACATTGAAGACGCGAACCGGCAGGGTCACCTCTTCCATCGAATAGCCTTCGTAGAAGTGAACTCGCCCCTTCATCAACACGACTTCGACTCCATCGCACGAGCCGATAATCAGCTTGCCGGCATGCCCCTGAACAGTCGACGCGACGAAGTACGGAATCTCGTCATAGGGAATCTCGATCGCGTCGTTGATTGCATCTGCTACGCCGCCGAGACCGGACCCAAGCACGACCGCCGCACGCGGCGAACGCCCTTGAGCTTTCGCAAGAACATATCGAGCGGCCTCGGATGCCCGGTCATAAAGTGAAATCGACATTGATTATTTCTCTTTTATGTAAGGAGTGCCGATCGCGCGAGGAGGGGTCGCCCGACCTATGAACCCTGCAAGCACTACCATAGTTAACACGTAGGGAATGATTTGAATAAACTGCACCGGAATCGGCACGACCCCTTGCATCTGATCCGAAACACCTTCAGCCAAACCGAACAGAAGGCATGCGAGAAACGCGCCAACCGGATGCCATTTGCCGAATATCAACGCCGCCAATGCGATGAAGCCCCGGCCTCCAGTCATATTGCGTGTGAACAGGGAGTTCTGCGCGATTGAAAGATAAGCTCCGCCGATACCCGCGAGCAATCCGCTCAGCAGAACACCCGCATAACGTATTCGGTACACGCTCACGCCTGCGGTGTCTGCGGCTTCGGGGTTCTCGCCTACCGCGCGCAGCCGGAGCCCGAATCGCGTTCGAAAGAGAACATAGTAACTGACAGGCACCAGAGCGAACGCAAGATACGAAATGGGCGTGTGCCCCGAAAGCAATTGCTTGAGAACAGGAACGTGATCGATCAGCGGAATGTGCCACTCCGGAAGAGTCTGATCGCGTGGAAGCTGAGGAGTCGAGCCGGTTGATTCAAACAACGCGCCCGATACAAGCGGCGGAACGCCGAGAAACAGAATGTTGATCGCCGTTCCGACGACTACCTGGTCCGCTTTGAACTGGATCGAAGCAAGCGCGTGAACCAGCGCGACCAACAACCCCGCAGCAGCGGCCGCCATCAATCCTATCCACGGATTGCCGACCTTTACCGTGACCGCTGCGGCAGTGAACGCGCCTGCGAGCATGATGCCCTCGAGCGCGATATTGATTACCCCTCCGCGCTCCGAGTACATTCCGCCCAGAGAGGCGAGAGTCAGCGGCGTGGCGTATCTAACCATCGAAGCGAGAAGTGACAGGTTGATGATGGTTTTAAGCATTGCGTTCTGATTTTCTTAGCGAGCTTCGCGGTTCTTGGCGAATTTTGCGCGAAAGAAAGATACGTTCGCGCAAAGCTCGCCAGGGACCGCAAAGCCCGCGAACGCTCAAACCGTTCCTCGAATGAATCTCTTCGCGCCGCCGCGAAATACTGCTTCGCAGGCAACGAACAAAATGATGATCGCTTGCAGGATCACCACCCAATCCTTCGATACATTGTCCGTGAAGATGTCTATGAAGAGCCCCGACCTGATCAGCGCTCCAAACAGAATCGCGGCCAGCAGCACTCCCGCCGGATGATTCCTGCCCAGCAAGGCTACTGCGATTCCGGTGAAGCCGTAGTTCGCCGAGAAGTTGTGATAGTACCGATAGCGGTAACCGAGCACATCGTTGATCCCAACCATTCCCGCAAGCATTCCGGAGATAAACATCGCAATCACGATGTTGCGCGCTATCGAGATGCCGCCGTATTCCGCCGCCGCCGGGCTGATGCCGACTGCGCGCAGCTCATAGCCCCATTTCGTCTTCCACAGGAAAACATAAACGATTACGCATGCGGCAAGCGCCAACAGAAAAGCCATGTTCAACGGCAAGCGATCCGGGAAGTTAATTCCAAGGGGCGCCAGCAGAACGCTCATTCGGGGAATGTGCGGTCCTACAACTGCGCCGTTTATTTTCTCCGCGATCGGCAACGTCTCGAGTATCGGGTCGCCCTGTTTGCGATAATGATATTGCGTCAGATAGCTGACCAGGCCGGCCGCAATGAAGTTCATCATGATCGTGGTGATAACTTCATGAGCGCCGAACTTCGCCTTTAGCAACCCCGGTATGCCTGACCACACTCCGCCGACTGCCACCGCCGCGAGCATCGCGAGCAGGGTCACCACCAAAGCAGGCCAGCCCGGAAGCACAAGCCCTACCCACGCCGCTGCAAAAGCCGCCGCGATCAATTGTCCTTCAGCGCCGATGTTCAGCAAGCCGCACTTGAACGCGACCGCCACCGCGAGGCCGGTGAAAATCAACGGCGTCGCGTAGAAGAGCGTGTAGCCAATGCCGTCAACGGAACCAAACGCGCTGGTGAAGAACAGTTCATAAACCAACAGCGGACTGTCGCCGACCATCCAAACGATAACGCCGCCGACCAGGAACGCCGCGACGACAGCGATGAGCGGGAATAGGAGTTCTCTAACCAGGGTCTTCATAGCGCGCGTGTTGAGGCGGTGCCCTTACGAAGATATCAGTTCACATCGATCGCGCGGGCCGGAGATAACCGATCAGGCTCGCAACCACAACTCCGACCGTAGCAGCGATCAAGCCCGCGGTCGCAGCGCCTCGCCAGATTCCGGGACGCGCCGCTCGGCTTGCTACTATCTTCTCTACCAAATGAGTCTTCGCTGTAGAAACAGGCGACGTGTTGTTCGCCTTAACTTCCTCGAGTTCGCCTTCGAGCTTGATCGCAAAATCGCGATCGGCGGACGACGTTCCAAGTTCCTTCAGCCGCTGCTCGAGCTGGTGTTGGCGTTCGAGATGAGGCGCGATCGTTTCCTCAAACAACTTCTCATGCCGGGCAACTATTTCATCGGCGACCGCCTGCGCAAACTTCACCGAGTCGTCCGCGCTCTCCGACTTCCCGGTGACGCGAATTAGAATCGGATATAGTGCGTGCGGTACGCCCGATTCAACCGCGCCAACCTGAACGCCTCGCGCGAGCTGCCCCGGTTTCAAACCCGCCTTTGCCGCAACGTCTTCAATGAAGCCGGGGCTATTTGAAGTCTCGACCGTTATATAAATATCTCTAAGCGGTTTGCTCCAAACCCGGCCGACCTCGATGAGCGCTGTAGCCGTATGGAGCTCGGGCTGCCGGAATCCCATCACCAACGACGAGCCGGTCGCGATTACGACGAGAAGGATGATCAGCCATTTGCCCCGCCAGACCCAGGTGAACAAACTGTCGAGTCGGATGTCGTCTTGAGGGGTTTCTTCTCTTCTCTCGGTCATAACAAGCACGGCCGGGCGTAGCATCTTTCAGAAATCATCTTTCCAGAATCACGATGTCCTCGAACCTCGCGGCTTCCTTGAAATTCCGCTCGATATACTCGCGCATCGGTATGTACTTCTCTGCCGCCATAATGTCGTCGCTGGTGATTATCAGTTTAGTCTGGGTCTTGTCAATTCGCTCGAGCGTCGCTGCACGCTGCTCCTGAGTGACGCCGACCCCAATCCAGAACTGCGCGTTCGAGATATTCCTCCGATTCGACAGGAACAAGAATGACGTTCCCGCGTCAGATTGAGCGAATGCGTAACCGTCGACAGGCACGCGCTGCTTAACATAACTAACAACCTCATCGATCAACGATGCAGTGGAAGCCGGGAAGTAAACATCCCGGCCTCGTTCGACTCCTATCTGAGTGTTTGCTTTGAAGTGAAGATCACGTTCGAAATAAGTGTTGAAGAACACCCGCCCTTCCATCAGCAAAAATGTCAGCGGAATTACCGCAAGCGCGGTTCGATACTGCAACGCTCCTCCCATCAGTTTCCTGATCGGCGATCGCAAGACAAACAGCAAGTAGAAAAGAACCAGCATTACAAAAGGCATCGCGGCGATCGACTGCTCGCGGGCGAACCGCGGGAAGAGTTCCATTAACGCCGCCGCCGAGATTACGAAGAGAATCAACAGCGCGCGGCGGTCGGCTATCGCGGCGTCTTTGGCAAATACAACCACGATCAGCGCGCAGATCAATACCAGCATTGGAAAGTAAAAGATGATCTGATTCACATCCGCCTGATTGCCGCGCAGCACGAATGTGGCTACGGCTGCGATCAATACGATCCAGACAGCGAGTCCAAGTGACTGGCGGCTTCGAAGCTTGTGCGCGGTGTAGCCGCCTGCTGCGAGCGCTATGACGAAGACCGCCGGCGCCAACGGAGATAGAGGTACCGCCAGCCGGTTCAATAAAAACTCACCCGGACCGAACAGGATTGTCCTCACCATTGGAGCAAGAGCGGCGCGAGCCTGCATATAAGCGAGCACTGGAAGAACGGTGACGGCGCAACCGATCAACAGCACGAGGACGCGACGATAACTTCGTAAATCGAGACTGAGCCGGTAGGTCAATGTGCGGTCTTCGGCCGCAAGAAAGACGAGCGAGCCCAGCAACGCATAAGCTCCGATGTTGTGCTTGAACAACGCAACCAGGCCGAGTGACGCTCCCGCAAAAAAGATGAGCGCGAGCTTATTGCGCTTCTCATGCTTCAACAGAAAGAAGAGCGTTGCTGCAAGGAACAGAGCACCGTAGTGCATCGGCACTGACTTGAAGGGACCGTTGGGCCTTAGCCACAACAGCGACCCAAGCGCACTCGACAGAGCCCAGGCTCTCGGCATCAGTTGACGGCCGCTCAAATAGATGACGCCAACGGTGGCGACCTTAAACGCAAACACACCCAGGAGCGCAGTGTAGAGAGAAACGCCCAACCACCTGAACAGCATGGCGTTCAGATAGAAGATCGCGGGCGGGTAAAGCGTATGAAAGTCACGGTAGGGCGCATCGCCGTCGAGCACTCTTTCAGAAGCGTAGAGGTTGTAGCCTATCGAGTGCGACAGGACGTTCGCGCGATTAAACAGCAGCGCATAGACTCCCGCCGCTACGGCCAATAGTGCACAGGCGCAGACTAATCCAACCACCGTCTCTCTGGACCTTCTGGTGTCAGGGTGCGGAGATCTCGTCACCTGCGCTCCTGAGGGGCCGCGGGAATCTCCGCGTGGATGAGATTTGGGCGAGAGGAGGCAGGCAGGGATGCCTGCGCTCCCAGGGCCTGCGCTGCTTGGGCTTGCGCTGCTTGGGCTTGCGCTTCGAGGTCCTTCAACTTGTAAACCGCGATGTCCGCTACGCCGCCAATATGCTCGTAGTTAGAGCTGATGAAATCCTGAATCTCCTTGTTCGCGTCGATGTCTTGAAGGATGATCAGCTTCGCCCGGCGGTTGCTGATCATTGTTCTCACCGCTTCCCTTTCTTCGCCGCTGATTCCCACCGATCTCCACCAGAGAAAGCGAGTCGGGTTCCGCCGCGCGGCTAGAAAATAGAGACCGCTGCCTCGTTGCGCGAATGAGAATATATAATCGTCCGGCGAGCTGTTATCTTGAATCACTCGCACCAGCCCCTCGGTGAGCTCAGCCTGCTTCTCCTCGACAAATATTCCGCGACCGCGCTCGATGGCAAGCTCGTGGTTGTCTCTGAAATGAAATGCCGAATCGAATTGCGGTTGCCATGTATCGTGCACGCCGATGACGCACAAGAAAACAATTGGCGTCGCGAGAATCAGCAACGCGTTCCGGGGCGGCCAAGGGTGGGAAGTCACATATCTCCGCAGAAAGTCAGCGAGAGGTGCAAGGCTGCGATTCAGCAAGACAACAAGGAACAAGAATACAGGCGGAAGCACGCGGACCAGATGGTAGTAATCGGCTCGCGGGAAGACTTCCAGGTAAACCGCCAGCGCGAAGAAGCCAGTGATAACGATGGCTCCCTTGTCACGCCACCAGTCTTCAACCCGTCGTTTATTCCTCAATTGCCAGGCTGCGAGCGCCAGCGCGACAACAAACACGAGCGGCGGAAAATAAGCGGCCGATGCGATCACAGAGTCGCTGAATACTTTTCCTCTGGTAGCCTCAAGCACAAACCAGGATTCAACTATCAGCACAGCAATCCAATAGACACCAAACGCTCGCCCGGCCCCGAATAGTATCCCCAGACCTATGACCAGTAGCGGTAACAATATAAAGGCTGGCAGAAGTACGTCAGGCGTTGGAAGACCGACCGACCGCGTTTCGCTATACTCAGCCGCGTGGTGCAGGAAGTGTGAGACCATCGCCCCAAGCGCGTGGTGGTAGAAGAGATACGCGAGCAGCGCTCCGGCGACGATGCCGAAACCAAGGACGTAAAACGTGATTGCTTTCGCCGCCCCTGCAAGCCGGCGAAAGGTCATCAGCTCTTTCAAGCAGACCGCTGCTATGCAAGATGCCGCAAGAAGCACGCCTACATTGTACTTGAATAGGAAGACCGTCCCGGTTGCCGCGCCGCACAGCGCCAGCCAGCGCAACCCCCCTGTCCTATCGTAGTTGAGCATACAGAGCAGGCCCGCCAGGGCGAACAGCATCAGGTACTGATCGGGGAAGACATTGAAAATCTGCTGATGACCCAACCAGGCTAACGTAAGCACGACCGGCACTAGCGCTATCCATCGGTTAGTCAGCCTTCGGCCCAGGTGGTACAGCGTTAAGAGCGTGGCAAGCTTGAATACAAAGAGCCCGATGCGAGTGGCCATGAGCGTAGTGCCAAACGCCTTCATCAGGAGCGCGTTCACCCACAAGATGCCGGGAGTGTAGTTGAAAAGGAAATCGCGGTAGGGAATTTCGCCCTGCAGCACTCGCTCGGACGGCGCAACGCTGTAACCGATTACGGAGAGTCCAAGTCCACGATTGACGAAGAGGCCGTAACAGACAAGCCCGCCGGCGGCCGCCAGGACTATCGGCCAGCCTTCCTTCAGCGCTGATCTGCGCATGCTGAGAACATCGGGGCGATCTTCTTCCAGTCCCACGCTTGCCATTTCGTTCAAGGTCCGACTCGGCGGACGTTTGAGTATAGTGAGGTCGAATGGAATTCTCCACTTGGCGCACAGGTCAGGGCTTGAGTTGCTGACTTGTAACGTATGGTCAGTCCTTTCGCGTGCTCTGCGGTCCTTCGCGTGCTTTGCGGTCCTTTGCGGCTTTGCGCTGAGTATTCTGTCTCGCTCCTCCAATACCCAATACTCAACGCAAAGCCGCAAAGGACCGCAAAGCGCGCGAAGGACCGCAAAGCACGCGGAGGTTATTACGCAACGCAGAATCCGAACACTGCCGGCACATTGACACTCTTTGAACTCGCTCATTACGATAGGAGTCCGATCTCATCCAATCTTTTTTGAGAGGCTGTCAGATTGTCGACTCACACATCTTCGGCTGCTTCTGCCGAAAGTTCCGCGCAGACTCCCCAATCCGCAGAAACCCAAACTCCGTTGTTTGCGTCTCTATGCCGATACGCGTTTGCAGGCTCGGCGGCATCGGTCCTCCTCGGAGTACTTGAGCTGGCGGATGTGAATGTCCGGCTCACACCGGTGTTCCAGTCCTCGCTCGAACGGGCAGTCTTCTGTTCATACTTCAGCCTGAACGTTCTGGGAGGATTGTTGATCGGGTTGTCGGTCGGTATGTTTGCCCACACAGCGTTGCTCTTGGAACGGTCGATACAGACCGTCATCGCAAGGAAGAAAACCGCAAGTCCCTTTCACAAATTGGTAGCCGGAACCGGAGTCTGCGCGCTTGCGGCGATTCTTCTCAATTGGCAACCTCAGATCCACGGACACGTCTTCGAGATGATCCGCGAGGCTGAGAAGTTCGAGTTACTGACCGTGCCGCTCCTGAATCACGAAAGAGCAGCGTCCTACCTGATACTGTTTGCCTTTGTCGCAGGCTGCGCGCTCTTGTGGGCGACAACGCGCGCGGTCAGTCATTCGGGCAGCCTGCTTCGCGCTCTCTGGCTTGCGGCGCTCATCGCGCTGATACTCTGGGCTTATTACGTGGACTCACGTTTTGAACCTCAGCTTTACGGCACTTCTATTCACCGTTCGTTGTTCGTGTTCAACACCGCGCTTGGAATGTCGTTGATTGGAACTCTCTTCTGGCGGCGAGGGTTTCGTTTAGCGTCAAGGCTGAGAAAGTTAACTGCGCTCGCCGCCGCCGTTCTGCTGATAGCCGCGGTTGCTTTCACCTTTGTACGCTTCGACCGGAACCAGAATCTCAAAACGCAGATCTTCTATCGCACCACGCAGGCGAAGCAGTACTTCAGACTCGCGCAGTGGGTGTTGGACTTCGACCGCGACGGCTACTCCGGGTTTCTTGGCGGCGGCGACTGCGATGATCGGCGCGGCGATATCAACCCGGGAAGCCCTGAGATTCTCGGCGACGGTATCGATCACAATTGCATTGGAGGCGGGCTCACGGCGCGAGACATCGAAGATCGAAAGCGCGAGCTGGCTGCTCTTCATCAACCGCCTGACCCGGCGGCCACGCGTCTCAACGTGATCTACGTTTTTATCGATGCGCTCCGAGCGGACCACTTGAGCGCCTACGGTTATCCGCGAAAGACCAGCCCGAATCTTGATAAGCTGGCGGCCAATTCCTCCCTGTTCGAAAACGCTTTCACGCCGGCGCCCAACACCTTCGAAGCGCTGCCCAAGTTTACCCAGGGCAATTACTGGGACGCGCACCTCAAGGGCTGGCCTGAAATCATGGCCGGCAGCGGCTATGAAGCTCTTCTCTTCCCGCGTCGTATTGCGACTCTGCGCCGGCACGTAAAAGGTATGAAGATCGTGCAGGACCCGAACGGCGGCACCTTTGAAGCGTCAATCGATTCGGCGCTCGAGACGTTGGAAGCCATCGACAAGGATCGGCCCTTTTGCGCTTATCTTTACTCGACCGACACTCACCGGCCCTACAAGCCGCACGAAGATTTCCACTTCGGCGACTCGATCGTCGATCTTTACGATGGTGAGATCTCTTACCTGGATTTTCATCTTGGCAGATTGTTTGATTGGCTCGAGAAGTCAGGCAGGCTCGACCGGACGATGATCGTAATCATGGCCGACCACGGAGAATCACTCGGCGAGCGCGGCGTCTACAAGCATTCATCGCAACTGTACAACGAACAAATGCGCGTGCCGTTGATAATTCATCTGCCCGGCGCGGCGCCGCGATCGATCGGTGACTACGTCAGCACGGTTGATCTCAGCCCGACTATCCTGAACGCAGTGGGTCTCGACTATCCGCAGGAATGTGCGGGAGTCAGCCTGGTTCCGATGATGCGTGGCCAGCCGTTTGTACATCCGCCGATCTACGGGGAACAGACGACGCAGGAGGTCTCGCCTTTCGTCCGGCCCGAGCAAAACGTCGATCCGGAACTGAAGAAGTACATGGTCATCACACAGGACGGATTCAAGCTGATTTATAATCGCGATTACTACAGCTTCGAATTGTTCGATCTCAAGAATGATCCTTCCGAGATCAGAAACCTCTACGATAGGACGCCCCAGATGGCGGCGGACATGAGGAAGCTATTAGGCAGGTTCATCGACGTACTGACGGTCAGCAGACCTCCGGACGCAGACGAAAGGCAATATGTGTTCGGGCCTACCGGGGAAGTGCGCGAAGCGAAATAGTCGACCTGTAAGGGCGTCCCTCTTTGCGGGCTTTGCGAGCTTTGCGTTCAACGTATCTCTCTTTCTCGAGCGGATTCCTTGCGCAAAGCTCGCAAAGTACCGCAGAGCTCGCAAAGAGGGGCGCCCACGGAGGGACGCCCTTACAGGTGTTCATCAGAATCGCAGCAAATAACTCACCTTTACAAACACCTGTCTGCCAGTCGAATTCACTGGCGCACCGGTCCGTATTATCGAAGGCGGCATCGTCGGCGCTAACGCGAGATTCTGATATCCGTCCGTGTAGCCGACATGCAAAGCCGTGCCGGGATTTACCAGATAGGTCATCAGGAAGTCGGCAGTTAATCGCTTGTCGCGCTCGAGCGCGACGAGTCTTTCGTTGGGCAGCACCGAGTTGTAGTCGAGAATAGCGCGCAGTGACAGCGCCCGGCTGAATTGATAATTGACCCGCGAACGCAGGATATGATTGTTGAAGATCACCGCCGGCTTCAAATCGCCGGCGGGCAGGTGATCCTTGCGCGTCGCGAGCCTGTTGTAAATGTAGGTCTGGTCGAAAGCGAATCGTGACGACGGCCGCAGCGTAAACCCGGGCTGGGCACTCAAGACATTGGCGCTGAACGGGAGCCCTTGAGTTGGAAAGAAGTTTACTCCGACGCCAGTCGTTAAGTTGACGAACACAGAGAGCCAATTAAAGTATCCCGAGTAAAAGTTTAGATCGTTGGTGTGCTCGCGGAATCGAATCCCGGCGAAGGTCTCCGCAAATTCCGCGCGTCGAATAAAGATGCTCGTGTTGCCGGCGAAGTCTGCGGCGAAAGGAAGATTGACTCGCCAGTCCTGCAGGTTCCCCTTGTGATCCCAGATCGCTTCAGTGTACAGATTGGGTCCGAAGGACTGGACGCGCCCCTTCTTGGGCCGCCAACGATAGCTGGCAAAGTTACTGAGATCACGAATGTCGGTGCGAGGCACAAAGCCAAGGTCCGTGTGAAACTCCGGACTGCGATCCGTATAGTTGAAGAAGTTTTGGAAATGACGAGTTTGCTGATTCGCGCTGAAGTTGAATGCCGACCCATCGAGATGTTCTCCATCAAGCTGTCGCGTGTAGCTTTTGATCGCCTGTCCCGTCAGCACCAGCGTCTTGTTTAGCTTCCACCGGCCATCGATGCCAAATACTCGGTTCGAACTCGAAGCAAAATCCCGGCTGGTTGCAATCATGCCGATGCTCGATTGATTCGGCAGTTCTCGCTGAATGCGAACAACCCCGATGCCGGCTCGCTGGCCGTGAAGCGGGTCGCCGTCTTCAAACTGTCTGCCCTCGGCTCGATCGTCGATCGCCAGCGCCGCGATATCCCATCCGGCCGCCTTGCCCGTAAGGCGCAAACCAAACTGCGGGTCGGCGATGCGACGCGAGAAGAACAAGTTTTCGGGCGTTATAAAATAACCGCCGTTCTCGAGAAAGAACGGGCGCTTTTCAGGAAAGAAAACTTCGAAACGCTGATTGATCGTCGTCTGCGGTTCGTCCGATTCGACCTGACTGAAGTCGGGATTAACAGTAGCATCGAGCGTAAGAGAGTCGTGAAGCACTATCTTGGCGTCAACGCCGCCGCGAAACTCGGTGTCGGTCTTCAGTTGCGGCGCTACGGTATCGAGGAACCGGGCACGCGCAAAGAAGCCGTAGGGAATAATCTGAATGTTGCGCCCCGGCGAGATTTTTTCCAATCCGTCGAGATCCGCCAGTTGCTGCGTGAAGCCCTGAACGCGACGTGTAATGTAGGGGTACCAGGCGTTCTCCCCGGTGTGTGATATCGATCGCAGCAATCCGATGCCCCAGGTCTGCACGTCCGCGTTGTGAAATCTAAGACTCTTGAAAGGTATCGACATCCAGACTACATAACCATCCGCGGTGAGCTTGCCGTCGGAGCGCCACAGCGTGTCGAAACTCATGTCATCGTCTTGGCCTTCGGTGATGATGCCGTCGAGCTGCACGCCGAGCGGATTGGTCGCGAACAGGTAAGCACGGCGCCGATCGTGAAAAGTATCAATTGCGATTCCAACCGCGTCATCGTTACCGGTGTTTTCGCGCTTGCTCATGTGAGCGCGCACCTTGCCCGGCTCATCCTTGCAAACAAAGATCACATACAGATGCTTATCGTCATACGACAAATAGGCAGTGGTCTCCTGAGTGATCGGCACGCCATCCTGGGGCTCGCGCTGTTTGAAACCCGTGACCTTTAAGTCTTCCGAGCGTGACCGGCCATCAAGGTAGTCTTCAATCTTCGGCGGCGTGGAGACGCGCGGAATCCGCAGAGCCTGACCCTGCTTATCTGAATCCGCGGACTGGGCCGGAGTCGCGGCTTGCGATTGAGAAGTCTTTGGCGTCTCTGCCGCGGCGGACACGAGGCTGAAAAGTATTAGCAGTACCGTGGCAGATAAGAATCGAAAGCTCAGAAGGAGGAAACGCGATGAATCAGAAACGGACCAGGGTGCCCCGTTCTGATGCCCGAACGAATGATGGCGCATTTAGGAACCCTTGAAACTATTACTCGAGATTTGGTGGGCACTCCTGAATTAACGCAAAAGCGCCGTAGTAGTTCAATACTGTTCAGAGAGTCTTTGACTCGGTGCTGCGAAGCGCTGTCCGCTGCATCGCAGTTCCAGAGTGTGAACCGGCGTGGCGAAAGTTGGTAGTGGGGTGACAGTGTGTTGCTCGCACATTCGCGTTTCTCCTCTGCGTCCTCGGCGTCCTCTGCGGTTGATTCCGAGCCACTGAGCAGGAAAAACCGCGGGACGCCGGGGACGCAGAGGACTGCTTGCTGGCAACACGCTAATACCCCACTACCGGAAAGTTCGGTCGCTATCTTTAAGCGACATCCCGGTGATGTTTCTTAACGCTCGGGTTCGTTGTTGCGCCGGCGACGGCAACAGTCAAATAATATTTGCGTCAAGCATGGATTAGAACAATGGCGCCAACAATATGAAAGGGGGAATTGCAAATGCCTGCCAATTCGTCGACAGCACTTATTACAGGAGGAACGAGCGGTATTGGCCGGGCTGTAGCCAATCAACTGGCTCAGCTTGGTATCCATGTCTTCGTTGTCGGCCGCAATGCGGAGCGCGGCGAGAAGACGGTTGCGGAAATCCGTGCCGCAGGAGGCAAAGCCGATTTTATTTCGTCTGACCTTCGAGACGCGTCGAGCGCGCGCGAAGTGGCGAGAAGAGCGGTCGCGCTCGGAAACGACCATGTCGATATTCTGATCAACAATGCGGGGGTCTTCCCGTTCGGGCTGACGCATGAAACGACGGAGGAAGTTTTTGATAGCGTGTATTCGCTCAACGTCAAGGTGCCGTACTTCCTCGTCGCGGAACTTGCTCCGCTGATGGCGAAGAGAGGCAAGGGGGCAATCGTCAATGTCTCGACGATGGTCGCCGATTACGGGGCCGCTGGAATGGGCCTATATGGATCGAGCAAGGCTGCCATCAACCTGTTGACCAAAGCGTGGGCGGCCGAATATGGCCCGAGCGGCGTCCGCGTCAATGCGGTGAGCCCCGGACCTACGCGCACGGAAGGCACTGACGCAATGGGGGAGGGCCTCGAGCAACTGGCCGCCCAAGCGCCGGCGGGCCGTCCTGCTACAGCCGACGAGATCGCTGAGGCCATTGTCTTCCTGGCGACGGATCGTGCCAGTTTCATTCATGGCGCAAAGCTCGCCGTCGATGGAGGGCGCACTGCCATTTGAGGCTTGGGAGTTTGGACATTTACAACCACGAAGTGGTTGCGACCCAAAGCCCAGGGTTGCGGTACTCTGATACCCTGGGGACGGCGTCGTGCCGAGACTACCCAACGGGGTTGCACCAACCCCAACGGGGTGGAACCAACCCCAACGGGGTTGCGGCGTGGCTCGCGAGGTAGATGTACGACGAATGCGGCGGCAGTGGGTGATGATGCGATGGCAGGCCGCAACCCCTTCAGGGTTGGGCCAAACGAACTGGGTAGTCTCGGCACGACACCGTTCCCCAGGGTAGCGGAGTACCGCAACCCTGGGCTTTGGGACGAAACCCCTTCGGGGTTGTTGGCTGCTCACAGATAGTTGGCAAGGCAAGAGATTGAGAAGGCAAAATGTCCGAACTCCAATGCGCCGATCACGTAGAGAGTGACCGGCGCATTTTTCTGCGGCTTGCTTTGATGAAGCTTACTTCTGTCCGCTGGCTCTCGCCGCATCGGGCTTCACGGTCTTCATCGGATTGTCGATCGTGATGTCCATCCAGCCAATCATCATCTCGTCGTAGGTCGGATCGCCCCATCGAACGTCTTTCGTAGGATCCGGGTTGTATTTGTTCTTCGTCGAGTTATCGAAGTGAGCGGTCACAATCAGCTTCGTGCCCTTCGGGATGTTCAGCGGCTGCCTGAGCCAGTAAACCGATTGCCAGTTGAAGCTGAACTTCGGCACCCACAACAACGTCTCGTGCCTTCCGTCGGGGTAGATCGCCTCATACTTCATGTCCTTCCCGCGAAGGTGCATATGAGGCATGTAGTTGATGACCTGAATATCGCGCGGCACAGTCTGGCAGGCCGTGACTTCGTGGTTCCCGTCGCCGGCCGGAATCTTGAACATGATGTTAGCCGCAGCGCTGGTGAGCACCATCTTGTCGGGCGGCTGCTTGGCAAAGATCAGCCCGATGCTCGTGCGATCGGTTACAGATTCTTTGAGCGAACCCCTGAACGCCGAGTAATGCATCTGGAACATCAGCGTCGACCCGGCCGGAACTCGTTTCGCCGTTCCCGCGGGATAAGCAGTGTTGCCCGTCCCCGGCGCGAAACCGGCGAGCAGCATTCCTTCGTTCTCGCCTTCGCCGTTACCACCCGGCTGACGGCCGCCCGCCGCTACTTTCTGATCGCAGGCGTTGTTGACAACCGGCGCGTCCATCTTCACGCGTCGAAGATTGCCGTCCAGATAAAACAGCCCGGACCCGCCCGCGGCTCGCTTGCCAAGTTTTTCGCCCCTGGCTTTTGCTTCATCGGCTCGCTTCGCCATCATCTGCGGAGTCTGAATAAAAGCGATCACGTGATGGACGACTCGGCGGTTGCTTGGATGAATCTCGGCGGCCTGCACCCAAACGTCTTCCTTGAAATTCGTCGGGATGAAATAGTTGATGTATTGGTCGGGGTCATCCGGCTTGACGACATGCTCTTCGCCCATTTGAAGCACGACGTCGGGCTTGCCGATCTCCCACCCGCCCGCGCTCACGAACTCCGGCATCTTCGGCAGGTCCTTAGGACTGCCCTCCTTCGCGCCTTGATCGACCCACGCGGCTATCGTGTCGACGTCCTTCTGAGTGAGCCGATGATCATTCGTGAATTGACCGTAAGCCGGATCGGGACTCCACGGTGGCATCTCGCGGTTCACCACCTTCTCCTTGATGGATCGAGCCCACGGCCTAACTTCCTTGTAGCTGAGAAGAGACATCGGCGCGATGTCGTTCGGCCTGTGACACTCGGCGCAATTGTTATAGAGGATCGACGCGACATCTTTGTTAAAAGTAACTTCCTTCTTACCAGGGCCGCTGGCGCTGGTCGCAGGCGAAACCCCGAAACATATCGCGGCCGCTGCTATCAATACTGCTGAGAACAAAACCAATTTCTTCATCATTTCTCCCTGAAGCGCGTCTCTCGCGCCAAGTGCTTAACAAGTGCTTAATTAGAGCTTTGCCGCCGCCTCCTTTTTTGTCGGCAGCGGCACTGAGTCTTGCGTAGCGGGTGATAGTGTGTTCCTCGCTCACATTCGCGTTTCTTCTCGGCGTCCTCTGCGTCCTCTGCGGTTGATTCCGAGCCACTGAGCAGGAAGAACCGCCGGGGACGCAGAGGACTGCTTGCTGGCACACGCTAATACCCCACTACCGAATCTTACGCTACCTTTGCGAACCGGTAGCGCCGGCCACAGCCCTCTCCGTGGAAGGCTTGCCGTCGACGTAATATTCCATCCAGCCGATCATCATCTCTTCATACGTCGGATCGCCCCACCGAATCGTCTTCTTCGGGTCCGGATTGAACTTGTTTTTCTCCGAGTTATCGAAGTGAGCGGTGACAATCAGCTTCGTCCCCTTAGGCAGCGCCACCGGCTTCTTCAGGTAGTACATCGTCTGCCAGTTGAAGCTGAACTTGGGCACCCACAGCAGAGTCTCCTGTCGCCCGTCCGGATAAACAACATCGTACTTCATGTCTTTTCCGCGAAGATGCATATGCGGCATGTAGCTCGTGAGGTGTACGTCCGCGTCGAACGTATAGCAAGCAGTCACTTCATGATTGCCGTCTCCCGCGGGCAGCTTGAAGTAGTGATTCTGGATTCCCACCGTGTTTAGAGAGCGCTCGGGGGGCTTGCTTGTAAAGTGCAGCCCAAGCCTGGTGCGGTCACCCTGCTGCCCTTCAAACTTGCCGCCGTAGCTTGAATAGTGCATTTGAAACACGAGCATCGAGCCCGCGGGGACTTTCTTGGCGGTGCCTGCCGGGAACACATCGATGCCTTTGCCCGGCGCGTAGCCTGCCAGGAATAAGCCAAACGCATCACCACCCTCGCTTGCGCTCGGCCGCTTGAACGCGGACCCGCCGTTCGGATTCCCGCAACCATCGTCGATTACCGGCGCATCCGCCTTTACCTTCATCAGCGTGCCATCGCGATAAAAGACGTCGCTCTGCATCAGTGCGCGAGCGCGGCCTTCGCCCTTTTGGAACTGCGCGATCATCTCAGGAGTCTGGATGAAAGCAATCACGTGGTGTACCACCTTTCGGTTGCCGGGCAGGATCTCAGCGGCGGTGACCCACTTGTCTTCCTTGAAGTTGGTCGGAACGATGAAGTTCTGAATCGTATCGGGCATACCCGGCTCGACGGTGAACTCTTTTCCGATATCGAAGACGGCGTCGGGCTTGCCCAATCGCCAGCCGCTCGTGGACGTGAACTCCGGCACGGACTGCAGGTCCTTCGCGTCGCCCTCCTTCGCGCCCTGATCCACCCAGGCCACTATCGTGTCGATATCGCTTTGAGCGAGCCGATGATCGTTTGTGAACTCGCCGTACTTTGAATCGGGGCTCCAGGGTGGCATGTCCCTGGTCAGCACTCTCTCCTTGATCGAGCGCGCCCATGGCCGGGCTTCTTTGTAGCTCATCAACGCCATCGGTGCGATATCGTTCGGCCGATGACACTCAGCGCAGTTCTTATAGAGAATCGGAGCAATGTCCCTGTTGAAGGTCACCTCTTTCTTGACGCCCGAGCTAGCCATAGTAGTCGACAACACAACAAGACCGGCAGCTACCAGCGCGAGTGAAATTGACAGCACTCTTTTCATCGTTTTGATCTCCTAATGAGTCCGACAAACTTTAAAGTTTGTCGGCTCTCTCCAACCTACCCGCTTTATCAACAGTGCAGGTCGACAAGCTTCAGCTTGTCGGACTTACCTGTTGATCGCCGTTTCGTTTTTCAAGTGCTCTTTGTCGACCGTGTAGTTGATCCAGCCGATCATCATGTCGTCATAGGTCGGTTCGCCGAATCGAACCGCCTGACTCGGATCCGGGTTGTACTTGTTCTTTGTCGAGTTGTCGAAGTAGCCCGTCACCACGATTCTCGTTCCCTTCGGAATCGCGATCGGCTTCTTCAAGTAGTAAACCGTTTGCCACGAGAAGCTGTAGTTGGGTACATCAAGCAGAATCTCGTTGCGGCCATCCGGGTAATAGGCCGCGATCTGCATCGCCTTGCCACGCAGATGCATGTGCGGCATCAAAGTTTCAAGGTGAATGTCATCCTTCGTCGTCCAGCAGGACGTGACGCGATGATTCTCCGCGCCCGGCGGAATCTGGAAGTAGGTATTAGCGATCGGCCGTGTGTAGAGATTCTTATCGGCAGGCGTCTTCGCAAGCACCAGACCGATCAACGAGCGATCCTTTTCGACCTTGCCCGTCGCCTTCGAGTAGTGAAGCTGAAGCAGTATCTTCGAGCCGGCGGGGATCTTCTTCACCGTTCCCGGCTCCATTATTCCCGCGTTCATTCCCGGAGCGAACCCCGTGAGAAAGTCCATATTGCCCTGTTCTGCTTTCAGATCCAGCGTCTCGCCGTTTCCGCCGTTGGGCAGCGCGCATCCGTCGTCGTAAACCGGCATCCCCGGTTTCATTCGCATGAGGAATCCGTCGCGACGGAAGATCGATTTTTTCTCCTGCTCCTCGCGGAACTTCTCAATGTCGGCCTTTGTGAGGTTGGCATACTTGTCCGCCTTGCCACCTCTGCCATCCTTTGATGGAGGCGGCTGAACGAACGCAATGATGTGATGGACGATCTTGCGATTCCCCGGTCTCGCTTCGGCCATCTGCACGTAAACGTCTTCTTTGAAATTGGTCGCGATCTCGAAATACTGATACTCGTCGGGCCCGGAGGCTTCGAGCGTGAACTCATCGGGCATCTGGAGAACTACATCAGGCTTACCGATGGTCCATCCTTCGGTGAACTTCGGCGCGGGAGGCAAATCCTTGGGGTCGCCCTCCTTTGCACCCTGATCGACCCACGCGGTGATGGTGTCGATCTGGGCCGGCGTAAGGCGGCGATCGTTTGCGAATTCCTGATAGTGCGGATCGGCGTGCCACGGAGGCATCTGCTTTGTGACGACTTTCTCTTTGATCGAACGGGCCCAGGGCCGCGCATCTTTGTAGCTCAACAGCGACATCGGCGCTGCTTCACCCGGACGGTGACATTCAGCACAATTCTTGAAGAAGATCGGCGCGACGTCACGTGAAAACGTGACGGCTTTCGAGCTTCCGGAATTGGCGCTGCTCGAGCTTATGAAGATAAGCGAAACCAGACAAAGGACGACGAGAAGGGGGAGGGTTAGCTTCTTGGTCACGAGCCTTTCTCCTTTGAGGTCTGCTACCGCGGCAGAGTGTAGAATTCGAGCGCTTCTATCCTATTTTATGAGCCGATTGGTGTCAAGGAATTTATGAATGGGTTTCAGGTTTCCGGCTTGAAACCTGAGTTCAGGCTCAAGTCTTGCGGATCGATCGCGCCGTATTCGCGGCGCTTGCTCAGCGGAACACTTCTAGATACGGTTGGTAGCGCTTCGGCGATTGAGTTTCATCTTACAAGGAAGACATCCCACGCCCATCTTCCAGCGTGTGCGCCTCGTGCATCATACACTTTAGAACGATATCGAAACCCATTACCGTGCCCGTCTGTGCGCCTCGATTCCTTGTAGTTAAGGCTAATTGCTTCAACACCGAGCGCCGGTAGGGTATGAAGTTCACCGGGCTCCGAAATGCCGTTGTGATTCATATCTTGCCATAGACGCAACAATGAGAAGACGACATCCTGATCACTGATCAATCCATCCCCGTTACCACCATTCGCTACGTCATCAAACACGGCGAGGGGAATGAATCCATTTCGATTGGAAGACGGGACCTGAGGCGTAAACGTCCCGAACATCTCCGCGCCGTTGTCTATCGTTCCGTTTTCATTTCGGTCTAAGACGAGCCAAGCATCGTCGGAGCCGGGAGAAGTCCAACCAAATCCTTTGCTTCGATCCCGTTGCCGTGATGTCGAAATCGACTCCGCCGGGGCCGTCGGTTAGGTTGAATCCGTTTCCCTCTACATCTATCACAACGGGTGAGATACAGACATTGTGATAGCATATCTGCGGGGGAGTACATTGACACGCATTGCACGCGGCATTGCAGTCACTGATTTCCTGGTACATGCCGTATGCATTATCAATCTCACATTCAGGGTCAACGCAGGAGAAGCGACATGCCGTTTGCGACAAATATAAGGTTGATGAGTTAACCGCCTGCGTGTCACAAGTCTGTACGGATTTTGGCACGTTACTGAGTCCATCGTTAACTCCACAAATGCTGTTCATCACACTGTGCCCCGCTGTCTGCCCATAGCAGGTCCCCGGGCCTTTATCTACGTCCTTGAGGCTCATGGTATGGCCTAGTTCATGAAGCATCAACTTCTTGAAAATCGTATTGTACCCGCCTTGATTCGGATCGAGCGCCAGTTGGAGCGGGTTAGTTCCCGGAATTGTGGCGCTCAGATTTACGGTGATAATCGTGCTTTGGGAGACACCGGTCTGCGGGTCCTTGGTCGTCTCCGCCACGACGCCCTGGGTTGGGATGTTACCGGTTCGAATTGCTAAGGTCGCGTAGAGCGTTGCATTTGGCGGAGGCGATCCTTGTATGTACTCGACCACGGAATTGTTGAAGTGATTACTCGCGGTCCAGGCATCGAGCGCATTGAGAATCTGGCCGTACTCACCCGCGCCAAAACCGGTTACGGAGTAATAAACTCTCGCGCACTGATGAAACCCGTTGCCAGAGGTAACCGGGCAGTCGGTGGGGGAGGATCGAATCGTCGACTGCAGTGCCGCGAGAATACACAGGCTCACCACTACTGCACGGCTGTGCCAGGCTCGACCACTGGAGCGCATGTTGAGCATTCTTATTTCCTCCTCGGCTCACACCCGGACAACAGAGCGGGCCGAATGCTGACTAGCGATCCACTTGAGTTCGTCGATAATCCGGGCACAAATTCTTCGGTCTGCGGGATCACGCTCTCGCTATCGATAAGGAAGGTGCCTTTCCTTTCGCTCCTGTAAGCACCGGTTTCAGGAATGTATCGCAGAAACAGCAAGTATCGCTTGTCGGATTCGAGAAGCTGATAGGATGAATCAATGGCGGTTACTATTCGACCGTTAATTGATACCTTGCCTCCGGGACGCATAACCGTGATGCCAGTATTGGGAGCGATATCCAAGTGACCCTTGTATATCTCCTTCACCAACATTGTGTAGTCAGTAAAGACAAACTTCTTCTGCTCGGTCAGTTGGGAAGTTCGATCCGTCACGACGGCAGTGACGACCGCGTCGGCTTCGCACATAAGAGCTTTGATAAAGTCCGGGAAACTCAGTCTGGGAACATCTGGGCTAGTAATCTCCAATGGAGGTTCAATGTATGCTCCTCTTGGCTGTCCATCAACGAACTCATCAAGCCTGCGAACCGCTTTGTATCGATCCCCCTCGCTTTCAAGTAGCCTGCTATGAATCCTCTGTTTCTCACTCATTACACCCACCTGAATCGGGGTCGCGTCGGTCTTCTGATCAGATGACGATTGGATGGGAGTCTGGGCCGCATTAGAGGGGATCAACCACGCAATGGCGACAATTATGAGCAGAAGCAATAGCGATATTGTTACAAGTTTCATGTTCCCAGAACCTCCTGTCCGCATTGGGAAGAACCGTCGGCAACTGTCTTCGATGCAGTACCAAAGTATTTAGTGAGGATATGCGCGGGTTCACTGCCCACTTCTCAAGTGACAAACAGACAATAGAACGAAACCGGCGTGCCCGTCAAGCGCAACGTAATATAACTCTCCGAACTACGCAGTAGTGCAGTAGTGTCTACATGGTGATGGTAACCGCTAGGGGTCTGACTTGGACGCAGATTGACGGATTACCGAGATTGCTGCTCGATCGCTTCCAACGATTCTAATAGCGCTCTACCCACCGGTTCCAGAATCTCAGGGCCGGTCATCTCAGGACTATCCGCCGGCGTGTGATGAAAGCGATGCCCGGCCGCGATTCCAAAAGTTCGATATCCCGCTTTCAGCATGAACTCGAACTCGCCGACCGCGTGGTTCGTCGTCGGGGTCAACCCCGGCTGACCGGCGAATGTCGTCGTCAACAGCGGAACAAACACCGGACTCGTCATGAGGTAACGCCGTGAATCCGGCTCCTGGAGCCGCTTCCAGCCCCCGGCCGCTTCTTCCCACGAGTAAGCCGCGATGCCTGCCCCAAGGTGCAACCAGCACAACACGCGGCTCGGCGGCGGCGCAAGCTCTTTCAGAAACGCTCTCATCCCGAGGCCTCCCAGCTCGTGGCCGGAAGTCGAAACAAACAAGAAGCTCGACCCGGAGACACGGCGGCTCGCCCATCGCGCGAGTCCCAGGAACATCGCGATGCCCGCGCCTCGCTCGGCCGCGCAACGAAACCATCCACTTTGCGGAGTCGACACGACAATCAAGTCTTTACCGCGGTCGAGCCTCGCGATCACATTTCGAGCCGCCGCGTCCTGATCGTCTGCCCCGTCCAGCAGCAGCATCGCTCGCTCACCGGAAGCCGCGCTCGCCGTAATCAAAGACGCATCGCGCTCTCCGGCCAATACAACTGGAATCGGCCAGGGTTGGGCGCCGCCGGGCGAGTTCAATGCGATGATCTCTTTGGTGGCGCTTTCCGTAATGGCGACTACCGCTGAAGCTCCGGCCTTCGCCGCCGCCTGAATGATTTCAGCGTGTCCGGATCGTTCGGTTATGGCCGCGCCGGCGTCGAAGGGAAATCTCACAACCGCAATTTTCCCCTGCAATCCTTGCCGGCCGCTTTTATCAGCCACCGCGAGCGGCGCATTGAGCGGGGTTGAACCCGTCGCGTGAGGATACCAAAGCGGGAAACACCTTATCGGCTTGTCGCCGATCGAGAAGCGACACTGACGAAGAAAGAATTGCCTCAGCCCAAAGCTTTGAAACGTAGTTTGTAGCCCAGCGCCGCGAAGCTGCTCGGCCAGCCATCGCGAGGTGCGAAGGTCGACGTCGGTCGCGGTGCGATGCTCCCCGAGATTGTAATAGGTGATTACGTCTTCGTAGAGCTTCCCTCCCGAGAGCGGCCCCACATCGACGACGCGCTGGCTCTTGACCGCGCGCTCTCTCCTTGTCGCATGCTTTGTTTGCGCGATGCGGACGCGCCGCGAATGTTTGCGTTTGGCCGCGCCGATTGCGGTTTCGCCAAGCAGAAAAGCGCCGACAAAGGTGCCGGCGCCTCGCAATATGTCACGTCGTGTTACTTTCATCGCACTCTGCGCCGAGCGAAATTCACTACCTGGCGGCGCCGAATTTGGAGTGCGGCGGCAAGGTGCTCCGCGACGCCGCTTTCCCTTCCCGATCAACTCATTCACCAGACAAAAGCGGCGTCGCGGAGTACCTTGCCGCCGCACTCCAAATCAAACTAAGGCGCCGCTCACTGCCTTCGAAGCTTGTTTGGATCGACCGTTACCGGCAGCGGGTTTCCGTCTTGCCGAAGCTTGTAGAGGAAATCATTGTCGACAGCCTTGCGCGCGGCTTTGATGTCAATGTTGAACACGCGAGCGGCGTTGTGAGTAAGGATCATCTCCTTCGCCTCCGCTGTAAGCTGCTGATACTTGAACTTCTCGATCATCTCCGGAGGGATCTTGAATGCCTGAAAGCCCTGGATCTGCCAGTGCGGTGAGCCAAGAATCGGGCTGTCAGTTCCCCAGAGAATGTGATCGGCGCCGAGGCCATCCAGCAATCGCCCCATCAGATGAGCAAACCTCTGCGGATCATTGGCCATCACCTGCGCAAGCGCGCCGAGCTCGGCGTAGATATTCTTGACCTTCGCCTTCTTTGCCTGTTCCGCCAGCTCCGCGTCGTAAGGATAAGCGCTGTGGAAAGCAATGAAGTTCAAGTCCGGAAAGTCGGCCGCCGCTCGAGTCATATCGCCGGGATGGCAGTACTGCTCGATGAAAGCACCGGGAATGCCCTTGTGAACGCATACGTTTTTCACGCCGTGTTTCCTAAGCACTTCGTAAAGCGGATAAGTGTTCTTCTGGTCATCCATGTGCCATCCGCGCGCGTCCATGCCGGGCGGATAAAGCTTCAACCCATCGATCTTCAAATTCTCGCACTGATATATCAACGACTCGACCGCCGATTGGCCGTCCGGGGGATCAACACAGCCGAGCACGCGCACGCGAGCCGGAGCCATCGAGCGAATCATCGCGGCTTCGCGAGGCGGAAACAGATCGACGCCGTCATAAGCCGCTTTCATGCCGAAGCTATTCAGAAACGCGATGTCAGTCTCGCTCTTCAAAAACAATTCATCGAAGAACGTAACTCTGCCCATGTCGGCTATCGGGACCGCGTGACCAACGTATGTTGATCGATAGCCTGCCAGGCCTTTCAAAAACGCTTCGCCGGCCGCGTTCATCTTTGAGACTCCGCCCGCTCGCCACCAGACGTGCGTTTGAAGATCGATCAGCAGCGGCGGATGAATGGCTGCGTCGCGATCGGCGATGCGCTCGACGGTTGTCGCGTCAAGAAAGTTCCCGGGCGAAAGCGTCCGCGCACCGGCGCTTCGCTTGAGCAAGGTCAGACCAGCGGCGCCTGCCGCAGTGAGCTTCAACATTTCACGTCGAGATACCGGCGTCGACTGTTTAGAGTTTGACATTAGGTCTCCTTAAAGATTGCGAGCACGGAGTCGGGTGAGGGTACCACAAGTTTGGAAACCCTGGCCATGAGAGGTCGCAAAGAGTAGGCCACGGATTGGGCGGATTTGGCGGATCAACACGGACCGGTTGTAGGGGCGGTCGCCCTTGGAAACCACCCGACGCCGCGAGCTTTGCGGTACTTGCGAGCTTTGCGTAAGGAATCCGTTCGAGAAAGAGAGATACGTTGAACGCAAAGCTCGCAAAGTACCGCAAAGCTCGCAAAGCGGTTTCTTCACCGTCTCGGCTCGTTGATACGGGCATGGCTCACTCCGCCCTCACAAGACGGACGATGGATCACACCAGCCGAACAACCATCAACGTCATGTCGTCGTGCTGCTTAGCTCCGTTGGCGAATCGATCGGCCGCTTCGACGATTCGCGAAATCATATCGGCTGCCGGCAAGCCGTCGTAAGCCTTAGCGGTCTCAATTAAATTCTCTTCGCCCCATTCTTCGTCGTCGGGATTCATCGCTTCGCTGATTCCGTCGGTGAACGCGAGCAACATATCGCCTTTTGCAAGCTCGACCGTCGCCTGTGTATAAGGAAAGCTCGGAAGCAAGCCGACCACCGCGCCGCCTTCTTCAAGCCTGATGATCTGCCACTCGCCGTCCTGTTTTCGCAAAATCATCGGAGGGTTGTGACCCGCATTAACGTAAGTCAATTGCCTCGTCGCCAGCTCGTATTGCGCATAGAAAAATGTCGCATAACGGTTCGACGCCGAAGCGTCATACACCAATCGGTTTACATTGCTGATCATGTCGGCAAGATCGTTGGTGCCTCGGATGGCCTGCCCGCGCAAGCTCGCCTGAAGGCTGGCCATCAGCAACGCGGCAGCAATACCTTTGCCCGAAACATCTCCGATCGCTATGCCGAGCACGCCGTTGGGCAACAGCAGGAAATCGTAGTAATCCCCGCCGACTCCGAGCGCCGGCCGGCACGCGCCGCAGTAATCAAGGCCCTCGACCTTCGGAAGGTTCTGCGGGAACAATCGTTCCTGCACCTCTCGAGCGATTTCCACTTCGCGATTCAATGTCTCGCGTTGAGCCACCTCCGAAGCTATTGCCGCGGTCAAGTGGCTGTTCTCCAGCGCCAGCCCGGTTTGCGTCGCCACCGATTGAAGCAGCTTGAGATCCGTCGGCGAATACGGCGCTTCGGATTGTTTCGGACCCAGACTTATGAAACCCGATAGCTCGTCCTTTACTCCGAGCGGAAGCAGCAACTCGGTGTCAAGCGCCTCGAGCATGTCGCGTTCAAGACCGCTGGCTGTTCGCTCCACCCATCCGTCCCGATCATCCATGTAGACCGTTATCGGCTGCTTCTTTTTTTTCATCCGCTCGACGGTTTGAGCGGTTGACGGAAACACAGTCGACGGCGGCGCAGGATACCCCAGCGAATGAGTAGGCTTATACATGCCGTCTTCACCAAGCAGAAAAGCGACTCGCGGTACGTGCAAAGATTCGCTGATCGTTCGCGTGACGGTTTCGATAAGCGGTTTTGTTTCGACCATCGTTCGAACGTTCTCACTCAACTCGTTCAGCACCTGCTCGGTGTTAACAGCTTCGCGAAAGAAGCGCCGGTCCGTCCATTTGATCAGCCACTGGCCGAGCCTTCCGATCGCGACGATGAGCGACACGCCGACAAAAAGAATCGCGCTTATCTCCAGCGGGCTCGTCGATTCTTTCTTGATCTCCCAAATCATCAAAAAGACAATCGCGTTGAGTATCAGAAAACTCAGCGTCATCACTCCGCCTTTTGCGAAGGCGTATCGAACTCCCTGCCTGATCACTACGCTGACGTCCATCGCGCGCTGCACAACGATCACGTGAGCCAGTGTCAGCGGGAAGAGAAACAATAGAAGCGTCGCCGGCAGCAGGAGCCACCACTGCACGCCCGAAAGCGCAGGCCTCCCTTGCACAAGTGTGATGACTACGAGAATGAAGATCGGCGTCAGACTGATCTGCGCGCCGAAGAGAAGAATTCGCAACCGGCGCCTCGCGTCGGGCCTCGTAGCCAAACCCATCTTCATGCCGATGAACGTGAAGAACAAACCGGTTGCCGCCATCTGAAGGACCGCGATAAAAACGCCGGCGCGCTCAAGGAGTTGATTCAGCGATTGCACCGAGGCGAAGCTCCGATCCTCGCCGATCTCAGACAGGGCTGCCAGAACGGCGACAAGTGCAAGCGGCACGATGAGGATCCACTTCGCCCAGGGAAAACGACGATCCAGCGCCAGCCGCTCCGGGAAGTAGATGCCGAAGAGAAGCATGAACACGGACCACAAAGTCCTGAGGCCGGTGTGATATGCGAGGGCGGCGTCGCGAAGCGCCCCCGTCCACGCAAGCGGATCGAATCCGGTGGGCGTCTGCGCGAAACTCAACATCAATCCTAAAAGCAACCAGGCCAGTGGGTCTCGCGGTCTGAGCGCGGTTACCCAGAAACCCACAAGCAGGCAAAAGATCGGCATAGCCATCGTGATGACGATCACGAAAATCCATTGCCCCAGATTAGGCACGTCGCCGCTATCGCCCTTCACGTGATCGATGGCAAAGGTTATGGACTCCGGCTCTGACGACTGGATGTTTGCGCGGCGGATGGTAACGGTCAACGGATCGCCAATACGCCTGCTCGAGAGCGCGTCGTCAAGGGCTGCTTGTCCGACGTAGGGCCGGCCTTCGACGGCGATCAAAACATCGTCTCTGTGAATCCCGGCGGCTTCCGCGGTGTTGCTGACATGTGTGATTCGCCCCGAAGCTACAGTAGAGATCTGATTCAACACAAAGCTCTCGGGGTGTATCAGATATTCGAGCCGGCGCTGGATGAACCGCGCCTGGTAGATCGATGCGACCAGAAACAGCGCCGCCAGCAGTGTGTAAAGAAGTGCCCGCTTGTTCATTAAGTTTCAGCGCTCGATTGATGTGTCTCGTGAAGATCAAGAACAATAACAAAACGAATCAAATAAGACATGTAGGGGGTGCGGGTCACGATTTTGCGCATACCCACCTCGTCAGAGACTGTGTGAAAAGTTCGTAGTCCGGCCTTCAGGCGGAAGTTCGTAATCCGGCGTAAATACAGATACAAACTTCCGCCTGAAGGCCGGACTACGAACTTTTCACACAGTCTCTCACGAGGTGGGTATGCGCGAACCTCTGTTGCGCACCCTCAAACAGGAGCCCTTATGCGCCAGCCAACCTGCCTTGAACTGCTGCGAACCGCACCGTCAGGTCATCGTCAAACACTATCAAGTCCGCGCGCTTTCCTACTTCGATTGATCCGCAGTCAGAGTCAATGCCCGCAACGCGGGCGGGACCCAGCGTTGCCATTCGAACCGCTTCGTGAACCGGCACCCCAAGACCGATTATGTTCTTCAGCGCTTCTCGCATCGTGATCACCGAACCCGCGATTGTGTCTTCGGCCGCGCCCCGCGCGAGTGAGGTGCGTCCATTTCGCACCGTTATCTTTTCTCCCCACACCGAGAACTCGCCGTCGCCCAGTCCGGCGGGCATGATTGCATCGCTGATCAAAGCCATTCCGTCGGCGCCTTTCGATTGATAAATCAGCCGGAGCATCAGCGGATGCACGTGATGAAAGTCCGCTATGCAATCAAGCGTGACATCACTTTGAACCAGCCCCCAGGCTACCGCGCCCGGCTGCCGGTGGTGAAGAGGCTGTAGCGCGTTCGGGAAATGGGTTATGTGCCGCGCCCCGGCTCGTGCTGCCTGGTGTAACACATCGGGATCGGCTTGCGAGTGGCCGATGAATACACGAACGCCGCGGCGGGTAAGCTCGCGAGTGAGATCCAGCCCGCCGTGAATTTCGGGAGCCAGCGTCATCAACCGCGTGAGACTTGCCTGAGTGTTGCGTGGGTTGCTCGTGAAAACTTCGATCGATCTCGGATCGCCGTCGTAGCTTCTGAAGTGCTCAGTTTGAAGAGCCCCACAACGGTGCTCGCTGACGAAGGGCCCTTCGAAATGAATGCCCAGTATTCGAGCGCCGCGATTCGCGCCGGCCGCATCGTCTTGTTTCTCAACGTAAGAGCCGATTGATGCGATCGCGTCTCTGTAACCGCGCTCGTCCGTCGGAACGAAAGTCGCAAAGTAACCGGTCACACCTTCTGCGAGGAGAAACTCGGACAGCTTTGTCAGATCCGCTTCGCCGGCCGCCTGCACGTCGACGCCAGCAGAACCATGAATGTGAATGTCGATCAGCCCCGGGGAAAGATAAGCACCGTCGAGATCCACAGTTTCGTTCGCGCTCAAGCCCGCGGGCTTCTGATCGGAGGCGAAGATCTGAGCGATACGCCCATCACGAACGAGCACCCCGCCGAGCCGGATCTCGTTTGCAAGTACGACCCTCGCGTTGAATAGAAGGACTTGTTGCATCGGCACGTTCAGTCCATTCCGGGCTTGGTTTGCTGCGGTGCTTCGATAATAACTTTGATACTATGAAGGTGAGATGAGCGCGCGCGAAATCATCAAGACGTTTGTGTACAGGTTGGGAGAACTGATCGAACTCCTCTATCGTCTTCCGCCTTCGAGCTGAGCGTTGAGTCCGATTCCGCGCCGTGAGCGCGAAAAGCAAATCACAACAACGAATTGATATCGTTCTCGAACACCGAGATTGGCTTCACGCCGATGTAGGTCTTCACTATGCGCCCGCTGCGATCAAGCACATACGTAGTCGGGATGCCCTGGCTGACATCATATCCTCTAAGCGCCACCGGGTTGTTGACCATCAGAATCGTGTAGTTGATTCCGTTGCTCTTCATGAAGGGCGCCACCGCGGGCGCGCCGCCGGGGTTGCCTCGCGGAGAGATCGGATCTATCGAAACGCCGACGATTTCGAGGCCCTGATCGCGGTACTTGTTTTGAAGCGCGATAAAGCTGGGAATCTCCATGCGGCATGGACCGCACCACGTTGCCCAGAAGTCTACGATGACCACTTTGCCGCGGAATGCTTCGAGACTCTGCTGAACGTCTTCGGTCACCGAGGGCATTGGCGAAATGGTAATAGGCTTGCCGCCGCCTCCGCCGCCACGTCCGGTTGAGAGCATCACGCTCCCCACTACCACCACCGAGATGACCAGCACTACGCCGATTATTATTGGCGTTTTGTTTCCGCGTCCCGCCTTACCTCTAGTTTGTGCCATATCCCTAAAACCCCATCCAACTCCCAAAATAAAGTCTCTGTAGCTTACCACGATCCGCGCCGAAGCGCAGGTTCAGAGTTCGAGCCGAGGTTCAGAGTTCAAGCTTTAGCTTGCTCTTAAGCGTTATCGGTTGAAAAACGGCAAGCTAAAGCTTGGTAGTGGGGTATTAGCGTGTTGCCAGCAAGCAGTCCTCTGCGTCCCCGGCGTCCTCCGCGGTTTTTCCTGCTCAGTGGTTCCGGAATGAACCGCAGAGGACGCCGAGGACGCAGAGGAGAAACGCGAATGTGAGCGAGCAACACATTATCACCCCACTACCTAAAGCTTGAACTCTGAACTGGACCCACTGCCAACCCCAGTCACATCCGCTTGCGCTCACGCACCCGGGCGCTGCTCGCGAAGCGACGCACTTTTGTTTCCTTGACCCTCAGTGGACGAGAGCCTGAATGCCGGCGTTCAAGGATTATCCGGCACACTATTAACGCAAGCAAGCGGTGAATGAATCTGGCCTCCCACTTCATCACCGGGTTGACTACGATTCGCGCAGTGGTTTGCGTGCGTTCTCGCATGTTGAAATGCAGGACCAGCAGCGTCGAAGAATAGAACTGTTTGTGAACGACGAAAGACGCTTCAGATCGGAGCCTGCTGTCCCAGGAACGCATCAGGCAAAAGTTGTCGCCTTCAGCCATCTCGACGCGCAACCGCTCTTTGTTGGGGTTGGCTCGAGAGCGTTCGACTAAGAACGATTCGCCTCCGTCGTCAGAGATGATTGCTATCCGCTTATCGAGCGCGCCTACATTGATATCCCAGGTTTTTCCGTCCACTTCATAGACCGCGCGCCTGTGGCCGCGCCATCGCAATCGCGCGATAGGGCGGCCATTGGCAAGAAAGACATGCTGAACGCGGCTATGACCTACGCGTTGAACGATCACTTCGCCCGCGCCCATGAAGTCGCGCTCGAATACCTCGCCTGCTATCGCTACCGAACTGGTTAGACCTGCGTGCATTTAATAAGAAGTCCGTAGTCCGTAGTCCGTGGTCCGTAGTCAGTAGTCTTCGGCACCGTGATCTCAGCTACTGACTACGGACCACGGACTACGGACTAAGCACCGATATACCGCGCGTACAAGCCGCGAGCGACTGCGGGATCCGATGTCCCGCGAATGATGCTTCGAGCGTCGCGAAAGACCGTTATGTCGAAACCGTCTACTCGAAAGCGCAACAGGAAGTCGTTGAACGCAACTTCACCGGCCGGCTTCAGGCGCTCGGCGAGAGCGGCGAAATTCATCGCGCCCACGCCGGAACGCGCGATCTGAACCGCGTTTCGGCCGCACAGCGTAGTCGTCACCTGCCTGCCTGCGCCGCGCAGAAACGCGAACTCTCCCCTGCTGCATGCCGGGCAACGATCTTCAGGACTGAAGCTTTCCAGATCGAGCCTGTTGAACTGAAAATCCCACACGTCGATTCTGATGAGCGAGCGATGAAGACTATCAGGGTGACCGGTGAGCAGTTTCATTGCTTCGGCGGCTTGAATGGATGCGATCGTGGTGACGATCGGCATTATCACGCCCGCTGTATCGCAAGTCGGACCGGACCCGGGTTCGGGCATCGCTTCAAGCACGCAGCGAAGACAGGGTGAGCTGTCCGGCACAACGGTCATCGTCAGCCCGTAAGACCCAACCGCCGCGCCGTAGATCCACGGGGTCTTCGACTTGAGGCACGCATCGTTTATCAGGAAGCGAGTTTCGAAGTTGTCCGTTCCGTCGATTACGACATTCGAGCCGGTGATGATCTCTTCGACGTTCTCGAAGTTGACGTCGGTGACTATCGGCTCTACTTGAATGTCCGAATTCACTCGCGAGAGCCGCGTAGCCGCGGCAATGGCTTTGGGCAATCGTTCGAGCGCGTCGCTTTCTTCAAAGATGATCTGGCGTTGAAGGTTGGACTCTTCGACGAAATCGCGATCGACGATAACCAGATGACCGACCCCTGCGCGCGCCAGCGTTTCGGCGGCTACGGCGCCCAGCGCCCCACAGCCGATAATGACAACTCTCGAATGATTGATCCGTTCCTGTCCTTCTTCGGCTATTTGGCGAAAAAGAATTTGTCGTGAGTATCTGTCGTTCATTGCGAACACTGGTCACTTCCCAAAAGCGTCCAACCCTTGATTGGTGACTCATTGATTCTACACTGCGCGAAGATAGTGCAGAAGTGAGTGATTGCCTGTACGATACTTTGCCAGCCAGTCGTTGGGTGTGACTTGCTCGATAGGAACTAATTGAATGAAGCTTCCGAACGCCAACCTTTGTCGGGTTGATCGTGAGAAGATCACTGACTATCTACTTAACCGTGAGCACCCAGACAATGGAGGCGAGGCGGACTTCTTCATCGGCCTTGGTTTTCAAGCGGACGATTGGAAGACATGCGCGGCGGCTCTTCGCAGCCTGGCGCAACAGTCCTCTGTCTCTCAAAGCTTGGAGTCAAAACATGGGAAGAAGTATATTGTGGACGGGCTGATTGAAACACCAATCGGGAAGACACCAATGGTTAGAACGATTTGGATAGTGGACAGCGGAGAAATCGCTCCGCGTTTGGTTACCGCATATCCCTGCGAGGCTTAGTTCTATGATCAAAGAACACGAGAGAGTTGTACTGACGGCAACACTGCCCGCCGAAAAACTTGAACCTGGCGATGTCGGCACTGTAGTCCACGTCTATGAGGATGGCGAAGCGTACGAAGTGGAGTTCGTCACGCTTGATGGCCATACAGCCGCAGTAGCCACATTGGAGGCGTCCCAGGTGCGCCCTGTTGGTAGGCACGACATTAGTCATACTCGTGAGCTATCGGTTGCCTGAAACTAATCGTGAAGCAGCATTACTTCAACGTAAACACGTTTTCTTCAATTGGCTGGTTGTGAATCATCTGCGTGAACGTGAGCGTCCAGTCCGTCAGAATAGCGGTCATCGATGCCTGCACCGAGAGTTGTAGCTTGCACCTGTGAGGAAGCGTCAATCCATCAACTGTCTTAAAGTCGTCGAAGTCTTCACTGAACGCGTAGCGGCTCTCAGGTATCTTCGTCGAGTCGTTTGGCCCGACGCCCATCCGTGCGCCAATTATGAACTCATACTCGGTCCGCACATGCCTGAATGTTTCCGCGTCGAAATACAGGGTGACTTTCAGATCGCTTGAACCCTTTTGTGGGCGATAGCCAACCGCGTGCAAGAGCCGCCCGTCAATTTTCTTTGTGCCCTTGTACTCGAGCCGGGCGTTTACCGGGTCCTTGAGCAGCGGCCAACCTGTATTAAGCACGCCTCCCAGGAGACCTTCCCTTAACGGCAGATCCTGTTGCAGCGCGACCAATCCGAGCGCGGTGCGTCTCCCACCCGGCAGCACTCCCACGTCCAGGTGCTTACCGTCAAACGCCAGTTGTTCACCCGGATACTGTTGAGATGGAAACTTGATGCTGTATCGCAGCTTCGGATTCAGCGACACCAATCCTATCGTGCCTTCGACGTTGGGCGATGCGCCCATGCGCGAGGCGTATTTCACAGTCCCGGCCGCGAACCGTCCCTTAATCGCTCCGCGAGCGGCCGCGCTGCCGACTGATTCCTGGTGGCGCGAGATCAATTCCGGCAGCTCCATCTTTTTGTCTTGCGGCGAGGCTATAGACGATCCGAATAGTAGAAGACAGAGGCACGCAAGGAGACGGGAAGCCGAAAGCATGCCTGTGCTCGCCAGTGAGATACGTGCTTGCCGTGATTGATAGAGGCTTTTTCTGAAAACTGAGTTTAGATCTTCTTTATTTCTGCGGGTGGACATCGGTACCTCCGCGCTGCATAGATTTGAGTAAAGGCATCGCTATGCATTACTCGCTGGTTTTTCCACTGCTGTTAGCTTTCATCCTTAGGCTGGACGATCAAGACATTGCTTCTACTCTATCCGTGTGAATCCGTCAAATCCGCGTCATCCATGGTCTATTCCCAAGCGCCACACCAGAATAGACCGCGGATGACGCGGATTTGACGGATTCACACGGATGCGGGTGGCCTACGTGTCTATAGTGATGTTTCACACCTTCTGCGTTTTCCACTTTCCTCGTCGAAAGACCAGCACCGAAACAACCGCAAGCATGGACTCGGCTATCGTGATCGCGACGAAAATTCCCTTTGCCCCGAACCCCAGCGGGACCGCGAGCGCATACGCCAGCGGAATCTGAAATACCCAGTAACAGCCAAGGTTGATCAAAGTCGGCGTGTTCGTATCGCCGGCGCCGTTGAACGACTGCACCATCACCATACCGTACGCGTAGAAAATGTATCCGTAGCTTATGAACCTCAGGCAGGCTACTCCATACGGCACGACCGCCGGATCGGTAGTGAATATTCCGATCAGCCGCTCCGCGAACGTGACGAAGATGACCGCGACCAGCCCCAGAAAACACATGTTCGCAAACCCGGTCACCCATACCGATCGCTCGGCGCGCGCGGGCTTCGCCGCCCCGAGATTCTGGCCGACCAGCGTCGCCGCGGCGTTGCTCATGCCCCACGACGGCAGAATCGCAAAGATGATTATCCGCAGCGCAATCGTGTAGCCGGCAAGCGCCGAATCACCGAACATCGCCACCATTCGCATGAGCCCGACCCAGCTCGCGGTCGCCACCAGGTACTGGAACATTCCGCCGAGCGATATCCTGACCATCCTCAGCATCACCTCGAAGTTCACTCGCGCCTGTTTCCAGTTGATCGTTACGCGCCCTTTTCCGCCGAACAGGAACCAGAGCTGAAACAACACCCCGGTCCCGCGCCCGATCGTCGTTGCGATGGCCGAGCCTGTCACGCCAAGCTTCGGAAACGGCCCGAGTCCGAAGATCAAACAAGGGTCGAGAACGATGTTGATGGCATTCGCTATCCACAACACGCGCATCGCGATCGAAGCGTCGCCCGCTCCTCGAAACACGGCGTTGATCAGGAACAAAAGCATGATCACAACGTTTCCGCCGAGAATAACTCGCGCATAACCGCTGCCGAGTTCAGTCACCGCTTCGGACGCGCCCATCAGCTTGAACATCTGAGGCGAGAACGTAATCGCGATCACCGCGACCGGGATTGACGCAAGCACCCCGAGGATGATCGACTGCACCGCGGCTACTGAAGCGCCCTCGTGATCCTTCTCACCTATGCGGCGCGCGACAGTCGCAGTAGTAGCCATGCTCAAGCCAAGCGCTACGGCGAAGACCATCGTGAGCAGCGACTCCGTTATGCCTACGGTTGCGGCCGCCGTCGCGCCGAGATGTGCTACCCAAAAGACGTTGATGATGCCGAACAGCGACTCCATCATCATCTCGAGCACCATCGGCACTGCGAGCAGAAAGATCGCGCGCCCGATCGAGCCTTCGGTGAAGTCCTGCTTCGACCCGACGACCGCTTCGCGAAGAAACCTCGCCCAGCCCGCTATGCCCAAGCGGGTCTGCGGTTCGGTTTGCCGTTCGGTTTGCCGTTCTTGGAGCACGGACTCGACAACAACTGATTCTCTTTTTTCAGCTTGCATTGAATTGCCTTCGAATTGTCGATTGAGAAACGGTGAATGAGAACGGTGGACGACGCGCAGGGTTCCATCCGCGATTCAGGCGGATTGCCGCTCGGCCGTTCCACTGGCCGCCGCGAAGCATAAGCCGCGAGGCGTCGGTGGGGATCAGGTTGGACTCAAAAGCTTTTCATGTTGGGAAACTTAATAGCATCCGGCTGAGGGGCGAGTCAACACGATTCGAAAAGAAAGGGTGAAGTACAGAGTGTGTTGCTCGCTAGAGATCGCGCCGATCCTCCGCGTCCTCTGCGCCCTCTGCGGTTTTCTTAATCAGTGCTGGGAATCAACCGCAGAGGGCGCAGAGGACGCAGAGGACTGCCTTACCTTCGTACAGCCCCGGCCCCGAAGTAAGGGGGGAATTAGCTGAAGCAAGCTCTGACACGAAACAGGCCTCCAGAGCCGCTCCTGGAGACCTGTCCGAGAAAGAAGGGTGGATCGGATCAGAACCGCGCGATCTTGTTTGTGCTGGCGAGCGTGATCCAGAAGTTCAATCCGTCGCTGCATGCTCCGAAGGCGGCGCCTCCGGTCGATAACGTACCGATCGGTGTAAGGTCTGACGCGTTCCACAACGACACGCTGCCACCGCTGCTTTGATTAGTCACCAGCATTCGCTCTCCGTCGAAGGTTATCTGAGTTGGTGTGTTCAACCCGTTTCCGGTGAGAGTGGCCAGCACCGTTCCCGCCAACCCGCCCGTAGCGCGGACCACACTGATGCCGTTTGAGTTGCCGTTTGGCACCCAGATATTCGTTCCATCGAACGCGGGGTGTGAAGGACCGCCGCCCACGGAAACAGACATGATTATGTTGCCGTTCGAATCCAGTTTCTTGATTGAGGAGTCTCCGTTGTTTGTTACCCACATGTTCGTTCCATCAAAAACGAGACCGGTGCAACCGCCGAATCCCGTCGTCACCGTATTCACGCTCAGAGGGTTGAGTGTAACAATCGACACCGAGCCCCCGAGATTTGCGGTCCAAATGCGCTGCCCATCAAACGCAATTCCAATGGTTGTATTCCCCAGACTGCTGGTGACCGTCGTTACCGCGGTCACTGCTTGCGTGGGATCGATCTGGTAGAGCTTGCCCGGGCTCGACTGGCCGGTAACGAACACCTTACCCATCGCCACAAGCACGCCCAGGGCGCCGGTCGCGCCCGTCCAGGTTTCAAGCACTCGTCCGTCGCTCGCCTTCACTCGCGAGACGGTGCCGTCCGGGAAATTGGCAACCCACAAATCCGATCCGTCGAATTTGATCAACGCGGGACCATTGCCCACGGTTGTGAGCCCAAGATTGTTTGAGGTCTGGGTCGTCCAGAACTGATCGAGCGCCGCTCGTTTGCCTGCTCGCTTCACCGATTGATCCATCGTTCGACTGACGAAAGCGGCCATTTGTTCTCTCGGCACGCTGGCCGAAGGATCGTAGGTCGTTGGAGTCGTGCCGTTGGTCAATCCGGAGAAGAATGCCTCCGCTATCGAGCAGAAAAACACGCTGCCACCAGGCACATCGGTGAAGGGCAGGGTGAGGCTTGCGCCTCCGCAAGTGCCCGTGTCCGCCTTCAAACGCGTCGATACCGTTATGATAATTACCATTGCCGCTGCCAGCAGCAATGCTCTCCTGCGGGTGCGTCTGTTCATTTCCCTGGTCTCCTTCAATGACTATTACATCCCTTCATGATCACTTGTCACAGTAACGAGCAGCAATGCTCCTTGGTAGTGGGGTCATAGCGTGTTGGTCCTCCACGATCGCGTTGACCCTCTGCGTCCTCGGCGTCCTCTGCGGTTGATTCTCACCATTAATCAAGAAAACCGCGGAGGACGCAGAGTTACTGGGTTGCCGCCAACACGCTAATACCCCACTACGTGCTCTTTTTCCCAGTGCGTTTGTCTTCTCGACTTCAATTCAAAGATGGCAGCCCGTCGCCAAAAGTCCTCGTACCGATTCGGGCCTTCGTCTATGAGGTCATTGCGCATCGGCTTCAGAAGCGTGCGAGCTTTCCGGTGTTGAATAACGCGATCCAAAAGTTGAGTCCGTCGCTGCAGACGCCACCGGGCGCGGTGCCTGCGCCCGTGGAGAATGAGCCGATGGGGGTCAAGTCCGATGCCTTCCACAGTGAGAAACTGTCCCCCAGATTCGTGACCAGGATTCGCTCTCCGTCGAACGCTGCGTATAGAGGTTGGTCCAGCCCATTGCCGGTGAGCGTAGCGATTACGGTGCCGGCGAGGGCCCCGGTCGCCCTAACCACAGTTACTCTGTTTTGGGTTCGATCCGGCACCCAGATGTTTGTTCCATCAAATGCCGGATACTCCGGGAAAGAGCCGACAGATACCGTCTGAAGTATGGCTCCGCCGGCATCCAGCTTCTTCAGTGTATCGTCCCCGTAATCTGCTACCCAGATGTTTGCTCCATCATAAATGATCCCACTCAGATTGCCGAATCCGGCGGTTACATTAGTTACACTCAAAGGGCTGACCGTGACTATTGATACTGATCCTGTACCGGGTCCTACTCCTGAGTTGGCGGTCCAAATATGTTGTCCATCAAAGGCTATTCCTCCGGGGCCGGTTCCCAGGCTGCTGGTCAGAGTAGTAACCGGGCCCGCCGTCTGTGTGGGATCTATCTGGTAAAGATTGCCCGGCGGTGTCCGTCCGGTAACGAATACCTTGCCCATCGCGACAAGAACGGCCGACGCCGTAGGGGCGCCGGTCCAGGTCTCGAGCAACTTTCCATCGCTTGCTCTCACTCGCGACACCGTGGCGTTACCTTGATTCGCAACCCAAAGATCTTTTCCGTCTGATTTGACTGCTTGTGGTGACGCTCCTACTGTCGTCAGCGCGAGAGAACTTCCACCTTGAGTCGTCCAATTCTGATCCGCTATCGCCCGTTCGCTGCTGCGCATCAGAGCCTGATCCATCGTGCGGCCGATGAACGCCGCCATCTGCTCTCGCGTCACCAGGGCTGTCGGGTCATAAGTCGTCGGAGTAGTGCCGTTCGTTAGCCCCGAAAAATATGCTTCCGCGATCGACGCGAAAAACGGATTGTTCGGAAACACATCCACGAACGGCAGAACACCAGCCACGGCGCCGGAGATCGAAAGAAGATAATCTCCGGCGCCGGTTGAACCGGCCGACGAGTTGCCAATTGAAACCTTCGCGTAATAGGTCCCGGACGTAGCCACTCGGTAGACCAGAGCTTCACCCGGCGAGAACGGTGTCGTCGCGGTCAACGAGCCTGCGCCGGATGTGGTCGAAGAAGCCTGGTGCACGTCGTTCACCAACATCAGGCTTGCGCCGCCCGAATCAACCAGCTCGAGCTGAGCATTTATCGGGGTGTTGTTGCGCAACGGGTCCGCGTCCAATCCCAGGTACACCAGGGTCCCGGCTTGCGCCAGAAACCTGTAGATATCGACATCGGTCGAAGGAGCGGGACCAGACAGGTTTCCATAGAAGTAGTTGTTCGTAGCCGCGTTCGCCTGGTCAAGCTTGTTGTTAGGCTCGGTCTCCGTGGTTGCGGAACAATTGTTACAACCCGGATTGCTGCCCGGCGGCTGCACGACCGCGTATAGTCGATAAGGCTCGGAGGCCGCTCCCGCCAGATTATTGACGCGAAGAAAGAGCGGGGTGGCGACGCCCGGTGTCGGCGTGCCGTCGATGTTGGGAGACCCGGATCCGAACTGCGCGTCATTCGAGTTATCGTCGTACTGCAGCGTGTCCGTCGTCGTCGTCAATCGCAGATCAAAGTCCTCGGCATTGGCGGCGACGCCGTCAACCATCGCGAATACTCGCGAGCCGGCTGCCACCGTGCCGAGCGCATAGAAATCAACATCTCCCGCGGGTGACATCGAGCCCTCGATCCCCTGGACCGGGAGAGTCACTGCGTTGGCGGTCGCCGGAGTATTGTTTGGCTCAGTTTCCTGATCGCATCGCGTCACTTCGATAGTGAATGGGCTTCCCGCCGTGAGTGTATTCTCATCAACAAAGACGAAGACCTGCTGACTTGCGGCGAGCGCCAAACATTTGACTTCCTCGGCCGTGCTAGCCGGATCGCGGTTCGAAGCGCCAAGACATGACCCTACCGTAACCGGCGGTAATCCGGCTGGGCATGTGCTCGCAACGTAGAGCACAAGGTTCTTATTGAAGTCGTAGCCGGTGACTCTGAAAGAATAGTTGGCCGCCGTCGGCGCGATGAATGAATAGACAACGTCGCGGCCAGTTGCAGTAGAAGCCGTTTGTCCGACGCCCGTGAAACACGCGGCCCCCGAAAGCTGGTAGTCGTTTAAGGCCGCGACCGTTGTGCCGTTGACGGCGGTGTTGAGTGTTAGCGCGGTCGGAGCCGCGCACGAATCGTTGGGCGGCGGAAGGAGCTGACTCACTTGAAGCTGTACCGCCGTGTTGCCGGCCGTCGGCGGAATGCCGCCGAACTCCCAAACTACTATGAAGTAGGAAGTGCCGGCATTGAGCCTGGTCGTGATGACCGACTGGAAGGCTTCGGACGCGCACGAATCGTCGTCGCAGCCATCGGTATCCGCAGCGTCGGGAATCTGTGTGTAAGTCCCGCCACAGTTGCCCGTCGACGATGTGTAGATCGCCATCACCGTATCGTCGACAGTGGTTCCCGTCGGGACGTCGGCGCAGGAAGATATGATGTACGTCGCCGTCGCATTTGGAGTGAATCTGTACCAGATGCTTCGCGAGACGCTGGTCTGACAAGTCGGGAGAGGAGGATCGCCGGCGCTGGTTGCATCGGTGATGTCCGCGGTCACTGTAGTCAGGTATGGAAACGGTCCGGTGGCTGGAATTACTTCGGCGCCGGCGCACGTGTCGTTAGCCGGCGCAACGAGCGGCGTCGTGCGAGGCCCCGCCGCGGCGGCAGCCTGCTCGCGAGCCTTCAGGAGTTGCGCCTTGCGATCGGCGATGTCGTGATCGCGTCGCGAAACTGATTGCTGATAGCGCGACAGAAGGTCTTGCTGCTCTTTGCTCAAGGGCTGGTCGGCGACATAATAATCGTACAAAGCTCGCGAGATGAGGACGTCGGCTTCAAGGTCCGTGATCGGTTGCGATGCCCCGTACCTGCTCAGGATGTCTTGTTCTTCCGCGGCGAAAGGCGCGCCGGCGTTGAATTGAGCGCGCAGTTTCTCCATGGCTGCCTGCCGCTGCGAGTCCAGGGCCAGAAGCCGGTTGCCGGCTGAGGTGCTCGAAGCAGTGAAGGAGACATTCGGTAATGTCAGCCACAGGATCACTCCGACCAGCAGCAACAGCGAGCTAAGGAGATAGCTCGCGCGTTTGATTGCGCTCCTCATTAATTTCTTACCTGCCGTTTCTCAGCTCTCGCCGAATGTTTGGATAGTGAAATGGGTAAGGGCACGGGAAAAATCACTCGGCGGCGATTGTTTGTCTCGCCGCCGATATATGAGATCAGCCTGTGAAGATAGCTCAATAGTTTTTAAGCACGATGTCGGGGCCAAGGACGTGGTCCCCGATCAAATTGAGTGGATTGCTTGCGTCGAAGCGATTGCAGTGCGCGCCGTACCAAACCACAACATCAGCATTCGTGGTTGACTCGCCGTTTACAAATGGGGCGATGTTTATCGACGTCGAGCAACCCGACGTGCAGTTCACCCCATCATCCAGTTCATTCGAATGATTCACAACAACCCAGACGTCACCCGTGCCATATTTATCGTAGTTGCTGTCGTGCGGTCCTGGAACCAGCGTGCACGATAGTGGAGACAAGCTGTTTGAAATCGTCCAGGTTTGATTCGGCCCGTAGAGCCTTGGCTGCATTCCTTCCTTATCGATTACCAGCGGGCCGTTTGGCAGGCGTTCAGTCACAAGATTGCCTGCAGCGCTGCCAATGTCGAAATCAAACCTCCAATAGGCATGATGATTGCGATTGATGCATACGCAACTACTCGAGGTGCTTCCGAACCCGAACCGCGGCCTGATGACTCCGTCATCGCTGAAGTTCCATTCCATCAGATAGCGGTACCAACCCGCGCTCATCTCCGCGACCATTTGCACGTTCTCGCGGTCATCCCAGATCGCGACGCCGCTAAAATTGCCCGCGTCGGTTCCGCTCTCCAGGATCGTCTGTGGCGGGCTTGTGCACAAACGGATCCCCGGCGCGAGATCTGATCCATTCGCGGTGAAGTTGCTCTGGGAATTCAACCAGTCCCGATACGGCCCGCAGCCGCTGTCGTATTTGACATTGAGAATTGGTATGTGGCCGCGTGTCAGGACGCGTTGGCCGCGATAGTTCACGTTCTGCACCTCGAGCCCTGAGCCGTTGTTGTGTACTCCTCCCGATGAGATCGATGGTGTGACCACTACAAGATTCCAGATCTCGACTCCGGCTCGCGATATGATCAGGTTGTAAGTCCCGGCGCTGCTGCTGCCGCCGCCGCTGGATGCAACTCCGCAAGAGCTGGGTGTAGCGATCGAAGCAGTAGGCGCGTTGTTCGGATAACCAACAACGGTTTCCGAGATCATGTCGACGCCGAGGATCTGCGACCCGCTACCGTCGTTTGATTGAAGCCCCACCGACAATGTTCGATTGACTCTGCCAACCGGTTGATTTTCGTCGACCAGCGGCGGCATCGGAGCATAGACATGGAACGTGCCGTCGGCGATTCCGGGACCGAACTTTGGATGCCTCGAGACCACCGCCACCGCTGCGTCAAACTCTTCATCGCTCGGGATCGGCTGAGTCGAGTTCGGCGACACCTGAACAATCGAGCCCTCCAATCGTCCGGTGGCCGCATAAGACAGATTGTGAGTGTAGTCGAATAGAACTGCTAGATAACTATCGGGAGGCACTATGTTCCCATTGACTTTTCCACCGTCGATCAACACGAACGAGATCAAACGGAATCGCGAAGTTCCCATGCGCTTCAGGACAGCCGGGCTCCTCAACACGCCGGCTTTCGCCGCGTCGACCATCTGTTGAGTCGGTCCCCACGGCGCGAGAGTAATCACGTGAGGTCCTGTAACGCCAATTGCTTTATCTTGCGAATTGATGGATGCGGGGGAAACGGATTTGTCAAACCCGCGGATGCTATTCAAAGCGCGCGGAACAAATATCAAGCTTGCAATTACCGCAAGCATCAACGAGAGAGCATAGTGGCGTCTAAGCATTGAAATCCTCCTGGAACCGTAACCTCAAATGGGTCGCCTCCATCATTGTTTCGAACACGGTTTCGAATAACCGGTCGCTCCGGGGCCTGCGGCTCACGTTAGTCTCAACCGATTCAACTTAAGGGCTGTCTTTGCTGGAGAGAAGCTGCGAGACCCGGACATCACGATCCGGCAACTCCGAACCGATGAGCATGCTTACATCGTCACCGCCGTGCGGTCAAGCACATGCGTTCTTTTGGACTGCGGCGGCAAGGTACTCCGCGACGCCGCTTTGCCTGGTGATTGAATCGATAGGTAAGCAAAAGCGGCGTCGCGGAGTACCTTGCCGCCGCAGTCCAAAATAGGTGTCCTCTTTGAGACATTGCGCCTTATATTGGATGCGAAGGCTCGGTTGCAGCCTCGACTGAGGAGGATTCTCGGCCGGTACCATCGCCTCTGTCTAGCCATCTCTGCAGCATCAACCACGCGACGCCCGGCGCCGCGAAGGAGAGCCCGAGCGCGGTCGCCATTCGCCGCGCGCCCAGTCCGGGATAGTCGACTCCCAATCCGGTCAGGTAAGTGGAGACCGACATCGTTAGAGTCAACAATGCCATCTCGAGCGCGAAGACTCGTCCGAGAAATCTGTCGGGCACGGTCATCTGCAACAATGTAGTCGAGAATACCCACTGAATACTCCCGCCCGAATGCGCGCCGAGCACGCAGAGCAACGCCACGGCGAACACGGTTGAATGCGCGAGCAGTAGATAAAAAGCGCACGACACGAAGAATGCGATAGAAATCGCCTGGCGCATGGTGCGAGGCGCTCCGCTGGTTATCGCACCCGCAATCACTGGCCCGATCAGCGCGCCCAACCCACGCGCCGCGTACAGGAGACCTATCGACGCGGCGCCGTCGCGGCCCAGCGGAAAGATTTGCTTGCCGTAGATCGTAAGCAACAGCAACACTCCACCGCCAAGCCCCCAACCGCTCTTGACCAGCAGAAGAGCCATGACGCGCGGGTTCGATTTCAGGTACCGGCCGCCTTCGATTATGTCGGTGACGCCCGTCGCATCGGCCACTGAAAGGTGCCTAGCGCGATCACGCTTTGATGTTGAACGAATCTGCACCGCCGAGATGTATGCCGCCGATACGAAAAACGAGAGGGAGTCCACCACGAACGCGGTGTTGCTCCCGAACATCTCGGTAACCATTCCGCCGAGCGCAGCCCCTAACGCGAGGGTTACCGACCACGAAGCGCTCGAGAGCCCGTTAGCGGAAATCAATTCATCTCGCGAGACGATGCTTGGAATCGCGGCGGACTTCGCCGGGTCGAAAAACGTAGCTATCGCTATTTCGATTCCAGCCAGCGCGTAGACCAGCCAGACCTGTTCCGGACTCCTTACCAGTAAAAAGCCGAGCACCAGAATTCCGCGCGCGACATCGGCTGCGATCATTATCGTCTTGCGATTGAATCGATCTGCGACGACGCCTGCAAGAGGTCCGACAAAGAAAGACGGCAGAAGTTTGATGATCAGGATGTAGCCGACAGCCTCGCCCGATCCGGAGAGCCTGAGAAGCAGAGTAAATAGAGCTACAGAGTTGAACCAGTCTCCGGTTTGCGAAACCAGTTGTCCGATGAAGAGGCGGCGGAAGTCATGATTGACTCGGAGGAGTTCGAGGTACCCAACTCTCCGTCCCGTCCCTCGCTCGGTCATTCGAGCATTGTAGAGATGGGGACCGAGGCTTTCAAATTAGTGGAATCAAGAAAAGAGACGAATAGGACAAAAGGGACCAAAGGGACAAAAGGTGAGAACACAACTTCGCCCTTTCGTTTCTTAGGTCCCTTCCGTCCCTTTGTCCCTTTACCGTTTCGTTCCCTTCCGTCCTTTTCCCCTTTTCGTCCTTCACTCACACCGCAACGCAATCATCGGGTCAACCTTCGTCGCCCGGCGCGCAGGGACGAAACCGGCTCCCAGAGCCACTCCCACCAGCAACAGGCTCGAAAGCGCGAATGTGATCGGATCGGTTGCGCTTACCCCATAAAGCACAGACGACATGAGCCTGGTAAGCGCGAAGGCGCCCGCAAGCCCCACCGCCACTCCGATCAACGCGAGCGCAAGGCCCTGCCTCAGAATCATCCGCATCACATCCACCGCGCTCGCTCCAAGCGCCATTCGAATGCCGATCTCACGAGTCCGCTGGACCACCCAGTGAGCGATCACTCCGTAGATGCCGATCGCCGCCAGCCCAAGCGCAAGCACGCCGAAGATTCCGATCAGACCGGCGGCGGTGCGTTGTTGCCAGAGCGTGCTATCGATCTGTTCAGACATAGTCTTGACCCCGAAGAGTGAGAGGTCCTTATCGAGAGCGGCCACTTCATCGCGAATCGCCGGAATGAGCGACGCCGGATCAACCGTCGTCCGCGCCACGAGCGTGGCTCTTCCATCGTAGACCTGCAGCTCCGGCAGGTAGACCAGCAGCGGCGTATCCGCGAGCAACGATCGATGCTTTGTATTCCTTACCACTCCAATGATCTGAACCGGAGGCCGGGGTTCATGCCAGAAAGGCACAGACAGCAGCTTGCCGATCGCGCTTTCGCCGGGCCAAAGCTGCGTCGCTAGTTTTTCATTCACGATGGCAACGGGCGACGTTCCGACTCTGTCTTCGGCGGTGAATTCGCGTCCTTCGAGAATCCGAATGCCGAGCGTTCGAAAGTAGGCGGGCGCGATTCGGTTCGCGTCAACTCGCAAGCCCAAATCGTCGCGTGCGCGCAAGACCTCCGGTGGCGGCTCGTCTCCCGGCAGAAAAACCGAGAGCCTGTCGCTCCAGTCGTTTGGTGGAACGGTCTTGGCGAGGCTGGAGGAGATGACTCCCGGCACGGCGTCGACTCGCTTGAGAAGCTCTTCATAGAACGCACGGCCCTGCGATTCACTGTAGCCCCGGATGGTGAGATCCATCGACATCAATGCCATATTGTCGCTGTCAAACCCGCGATCCATTGTCAGCGCTTCTCGCATCGTGCGCACGGCCAGCCCCGCTCCAATCAGCAACACCAGCGACAGGGCTATCTGCGCGACGACCAGGCTCGACTGCAGGCGGGACCTTCGATAACCGGAGCCCGGAGCGCCGTCTTTGAGAGCAGTCACCAGATCGGTCTTCGAGGCTTGCAGTGCCGGTGTTATGCCAAAAGCAACCGCAGTCAGGACCGACAATACCGCAGTGAAGGCAAAGACTCGCGCGTCCAGACCGGCATCGACTCCGCGAAGTCCATAGGCCGGTTGCTGGAACGCAACTATCAATTGAGCCGTCCACGGAGCGAGCAACAGACCTAAGGCTCCGGCAAGCGCCGAGAGCAATAGTCCTTCGATCAGCAACTGGCTTACGATCCGACCGCGAGTGGCTCCCAGAGCCATTTTCACGGCGATCTCCCTGCGCCGTGATGTTGCCCGCAGGAGCAAGAGGTTAGCAACATTGCTGCACGCTATCATCAGCAACAGTGCAACAACTGCCAGGAGAAGCCCGAGAAAATTCCGCAGGCTGACTCGATCGTCGGAATCGAGACCGAGCCCCGCAAGCACCGACACTCCGCGACCGGTGTTCGTGTCCGGGTAGCTCTGCTCGAGGCGGCCGGCTATCGTCGTGAGTTCGGCTTGAGCCTGTTCAAACGACCCGCGCGGATTGAGCCTGCCGAATAAACCGAGCCAGCCGGCGGATCGATCGTTGAACCAGTTCCGCCCCAT
>DATNBZ010000135.1:0-45639 GCA_035607285.1 Blastocatellia bacterium
TGACGATGTTAGCTATATACACGTCTTCGCGTCTCAATCCGATCGCCGCGATGATCTTGTCCAGCAGTTGACCGGCCCGGCCGACAAACGGGCGCCCGGTGGCGTCCTCTTCGGCGCCAGGACCCTCGCCGACAAACATGAGGCTGGCTTGAGGGTTGCCTTCTCCAAAAACAATAGTGCGGCGATGCTCGTGGAGCTTACAGCGCGTACAGTCACCCATCTCGTCTCGAATGGCATCAAGCGACTCATCTGAGCACTCGACGACGGGCATCGAGTGACTCTTCGGCGCCGGGTCTTTCCGTGGCCCGGCGACTGACTCGCCAAACAGATCAACCTGCTCGACTCTGTCTGCTTCCGTTGACAGCGCGGTTCGGCTTAAGACTTCCTCAGTCGGCGATTGGGGCTGTGGCTGCCTGGAAGCGGCTGCCGGAGCCAGTTCCGCGGCGCCGCCCGAGCCGCCTACGTCCTCGAATCCCATCTCGCGATAAAACTGCAACTGATCTCTAATCTCGTTCGAGATGGCCATGAGTTCATCTGTGGCTTCATTAGACATTGTGAAGGCTGCTTCAGAATTGTGAGGTCAGTTACCGGTATTCCAGCGCTCTGAACTGAGGATTCAACGCTTGCTGGTAGCTTGTCGCAGTTTCTCGATGGCTTCCTTCACCTGGGCGGCGTTGGGCGCATCGGGAAGGTCGCGCAAGTATGTAGTAAATGCCTCAATGGCTTTCGGATAGTCTTTCTTCTGAAAGTAAAGCGTGCCAAGCAGGAGCTGCGCTCCCGCCATCGTGCTTCCCTTGAGCTCGTACGCCTTGCGCAGCAACGGCTCAGCTTCGTCGAGCTTCCCGGTTTGCAGAAGCGTTCCGCCCAGATCAAGGTTCGCAAGCGCCGAGTCCGGTCTGGCCTGGACCGCTTCTCGCAATACCACCGCGGCCCCGTCGAACTTGCCTTGCCTCATCATGACGGTGCCGAGCTTGATCTTGAGATCTACAATATCCAGCTCATTCAGCGTCAGCGCTTTCTTAATCACGGCCTCGGCCTCGGGCCATCGTTGCGCACCCATCGTTGCTTCAATAAGCGCAGGATTTATGTTCGACGCCCGATCCGGGTTGGCCAGTTCGAGCTTTGTAAGCAGGTCCGCGGCTTCTTTGAATTTTCCCAGGCGGTTCAGAACTATCCCGAGATTCAACTGTGGAAGATAGACCCTTCCGTTGATCTTTATGGCATGACGCAAGGCGTCGGCAGCCAGTTCGAGTTTATCCAGCTTCATGAAAAGCACGCCGAGATCGTTGTACGCGTGGAAATAATCCGGCTGGATCGCGATTGCACTCTTGAGTGGATCAATGGCCTGCTCGTATTGTTGCCCTTTGATCAACTCGAGCGCGGATTCATAAGCGGCCTGGGCTTTTGGGGCCACATTCTTATCCATAGTGTTGACGTTGACCACGGCAGGCGGATAAGACGCTTTTGGCTCAAGCGGCTTTAGATGAATGACAATGTATTTTCCAGAATAGGTCGGATCGAATGCCGCGCTCGTCGTAGCATAGGTTTCATCATCGCTTTCGATCGTTATTGTGTAGGGCACACTCAGGTTCTGCACTACTTCGATCCGGCCATTTGAATCGGTGAAGAGGATTTCGTTGCGCCCGCCGTCGTCCGTCCTCACGGTAAAGCGTATCACCTTATGAAGCGGAGCGCCGTTCGGCAGGTATATCTGGCCTCTGAGACCAGATTGAGCATTCGCAGCGATTGAACAGAGCAGTATGCCAATAGCGGCTGCCAGCACTTTGTTTCGCATATCCGGGTCCTCAATAAAAAAGGGAGTGGGCACGGTAGCCCACTCCCAAATCTACTTGTACGCGTTGAAACTTACAACTAGAAGTTAAAGCGCGCAACTAGCTGGATCAGGCGGCCACCGGGATCGCTGGTGGTCGAAAGGTCCTGATAAGCCTGACCGGTTCTCCCAAACGTCGCGCTGTTGGCGCCGGTAGAAATCGCCACCGTGTTCGGACTGCCGATCAGGAAGTTGATGTTGTTGAAAGCATCCAGGAACTCCGCACGGAACTCGAAGTTCATGTTCTCTCGAATGCGGAACTTCTTGACCGCGCTCAGGTCGGCCCTGAAGAACGTCGGCGAACGGAAGAAGATTCTCGCACCCAACTGACCAGGAGTAGTTGGAGGAGCGATGTACCTGCCAGTCGGCGTACCCGCGACGATCCCGAACGCCTTCAGGGTGTTCTGGATGATGTCATCGGGAAGATAAGCGACGGTGCCAAGGAGAGCGTCGCCCGGTTGCTGTCGAATCTTGACCGCATTCTGTAAATCGCTTGCGTTCATTCCGACGAGTACCACACCGGATTCAAACTGGTTGAACGTTGCTCGGCCGCTGGTGAGAAGGATTGCGCGGCCGCTGTTCCACCGGACGATTCCGTGTGTCTCCCATCCACCGATGAACAGGTCGACGATTCTGGATCCGGCGCCCGTGTAGGCGAATCGATGGCCGGAGCCGAAGGGCAGTTCATAGATGTAGTTGAACTTCAAAGCGTGACGGGTGTCATACGGCGATATGCCTCTGTCCTGCGAAGGATCACGCAGGGTTCGAGGCTGATCGGCGCCGTTCTGACTGGACAACGCAAAGAAGTCATTGGTCAAAGCCTTGCTGAACGTATAGCTTCCCTGAATCAGGAGGCCGGCGGACAGACGGCGTCGCAATTCGAGTTGGAGCCCCTGATAGGTGCTGCTCCCGCCGTTGACGACTGCGATTGTTGTGTTGACGCTACTGCCGCTGATCGCCTGCGGGAAAACGACGAAGAAATTAGCCGGGAGACCTGCGGTCACTCGGTTGTTTTGGAACGTCGTGTTCGCTGCAAGAGTGTTGGCAGTCGCTCCAGCCTGACCCTGGGTCAGTTGGAGAGCAATCGTCGCGTTCGAGAAGTTCGCCGACGTGGGAGAACCAAACGACGCCAGGAAAGTCGGAAGTGCGACTTGTCCGGGTAGTCCCTGGTTGTTGAAGTTGTTTGTCGTCGGATTCGCAGCTCTCGCGATTGCGAGATTGTTCTGCGCGTTCTTGAACTCGTTGACGAACCCGTTCTCGAAGATGTTCACTTCGTTGAGACCATAGCGCCTCCAGATACCGATCGCGTGGTTCGCAACGTAGCGAGCTTCGAACACCGTGTTCTTGTCCAGCTCTCGCTGAATACCAAAACTCCACGACTGCGTATATGGAATCTTGATGTTCGGATCGATGGCCGAGAGCGAGTCGCCGGCGGTTGGCCTGAATGTCAACGGATAAACCGGTGGCGGCGGAGTTGTTACCGCCGGGAGACCGTTCCGCAAAATCAGGCTGCCGGGGGTGAAGTTTCCTCCAGCATTCAGACTCTGAGAGAACTGCGGACCCGGATTGCCGCCTGGCAATTGAGTTAAGAAAGAAAGACTCTCGCGATTGTAAGCTATGGAGTAGCCGGCGCGAATCACAGTCTTGTCTTCTCCAAGAATCTTGCCAAGTATGCCGCCCTTAACATTCGGGGTCCACGCCAGGCCAAGGCTCGGAGCAAAGTTGTTCTTGTCGGCGTTGTACGCCTGTGTCGAAGAGGTGAACTGGGTGAATGGCGCGGTCGGAACCGGCACTGTCGGCGGACCCGGTCTGAAGAGCTGGCCCGGCCCGCTTCCACCAAACAGCGAGTTGAAATCCGCGAATGAGTAAACGCCGTTCAGGTGCTCGAACGGAACCGCGTACTCATAACGGATGCCGTAGTTGATCGTAAGATTCGGGCGGAACTTGTAGAAGTCCTGCATGAAGACGCCCCACTCACGAGCCCGGTTGCGAGTCGTCGAGGTGCCGCCCAGGCGATATTTCTTTGTCGCTTCCTCGAGAGGAGCCGACTGAGTAACCGTTGCCACTCTTCCGGCGAGGAACGCGTAGTCATTTCCGGCTGCGGTCAAATTCGCCGAAGAGGCTCCGGGAAAATTAGCCGCGGTAAACATAGCAGAAACCGGGTCCGCAGCCTGCAACGTGAAACTGACCGTTGGGATGTTGAGGGGCGCATTCGACCACGCATTGATGTGCGTGTAGTTGCCCCCGAACGTGAAGCTGTGCTTGTCCTTCGACCAGTTGACCGTATCGCTGAACTGCTTCACAGGGGTGTTGCGCCACGAGCCGGCGCGGGTGAAGTTGTTGTAGAAATTGTTGTACGCGCCGGGAAGTGTATACCCAAGCCCGTTAAACGCAGCGAAGTCTCCGGGGGAGCATCCCGAACTGCAGAACGTAACCGTTCCACCGTCGAACCCGAATCTCGCTTCATTAACCACGGTCGAGCTCAACTGCGAGCGAAGAGCGGTCGAGAGCGAGAATCTGTTGGATTGCTGGCCACCGAAGATCTGCGGGAAAGGCTTCGGGAACACAGGGTCTACGCTGTTGAGGAAGTCCATCACATTTCGGAACGCGTTGTAATTCCAGATCGTCTCCACGTGCTGCTTGCTGCTCAGGTTGAAATCGAATCGCGCAACCGTGTAGTAACGATTCTGCCCGCCCTTATTGATGAACGAGATCTGCGCCTGGTTCGGGTCGGTTGTGTCGGGCTTAAACGTCGCATTGGAGAACGACGCCACCATATCGGCAAGCCTTGCCCCGATGTTGGGATCGACCGTTGTCTGGCAAGTGGCGCCGGCCGGACACTTCGTTGCCGCAAGCTGGAACAGGTTGACGGACGCTATGCTTCCGTCTGCCTTCTTGTACCTGAAGATCCCTTGCGTAAGCTCGGGAGTCATCACGATCGGCGTCCGCAACTGGGACTCGGGCAGGCGATATCTTTCGTAGTTGACGAAGAAAAACACCTTGTCCTTGAGCCACGGCGTAAGCGGACCACCAACCGAAAACCCGTACTGGTCCAATCTGGTTGGCGTGCGTGGCAGCCCGTTCAGATTGTTGAAGTAGTAGTTCGCATTGAAACCCGGCTGTCGAGTTTCGCCGAATATGTTTCCGTGATACTGATTGGTGCCGCTCTTGGTCACGAACTTGATCTGCACTGCACCTTCGCCGCCGCTCTCTGCGCCGGGAGTGGCAGTCGACACAGTAACCTCAGCTACCGAATCGCTGCTCGGGCGAATGTATGTGAAGAATCCGTCGCCGGATCTGATCAGGTTGTCCTGAACGTTCAACCCGTCAATCGTGATATTGAGCGAACCTTGCGGCAGCCCGTTTATTGAAGACGTTCGCGGCCGGCCGGGAGTTGAAGTTCCCGGCAGGTTGAGCACGAGATCCAGAGCGTTGCGTTGCGCAAATGGAAGCTCCGATATCTGACGTCCGGTGATGGTTGCGCCGATGGTCGTCGATTCTTTTTGCAGAATCTCGGCTCCACCGGTAACCGTTATGGACTCAGTCGCCGCGCCGGTCTCCAGCCTTACTTCCACGTTTACCGTGTCACCCACCACAACCTTTACACCTGTAACCGTGGTCGTCTTGAAGCCGGGTGCGGTAGCCGTAACCGTGTAGATTGCGAGCGGGAGGCTGGGCAATATGAATGCGCCGTCCTCCTTGCTCTTGAGCTTGAATTCAGCGCCGGTCTCGTTGTTCTTGATCACCACATCGGCATTTGGTACGACGGCGCCCGTCGAATCCATGACCGTGCCGCTTATGCGCGAAGACGCCGAGGTCTGCGCCAGTGCCATGCCGCTAAACGAACTCAGTATCAGCAGCAGTGACAGCGAGCATGTTACTACTCTAGCCAGCACTTTCTTGCTTCTCATTAAGGTAATCCTCCTAATGGGTTTGTGAGGGTCCGCCGGAAAGGTACAAGAAAAACAGAGATGAATTTCTCATCACTCTGCGCCTGGGAATCCGGTTGACCATTGGTTGTAACTCAGGACTGTTTACTTCAATGCCGTCTTGCGGGAAAAGCGACGACACATAATAAACCCCTCGCTTCGGCTTAGGTTGATCGACTCTCGTCGAGGCTGACTGCCTAATCGCGCAACGTATCAGGCATCTGGACCAGGAACAAGCAAAACCACCGCTTGGCCTGAAACGAATTTGACAAAGTGATTGAAAAATAAGGAGCGAGCGGCACATTCTGCAACTGCTATGCCCTTGGACGCCGAGGTCCGAGGGAAACCGTAAGTGCCTCAGTCATATTGCCTTGCGCCGACTGGAGCGCGGCCTAATATCGGTCAAGGTCCTGGGTTATCCAAAACCTTGAATCGGATATCCGAATATTCGGAGATCAGAATTCACCACCACAAGCCCCGCAATCCCCAAGTAGCGCTCTTCCTCGACCGGAGAGCACCACCTTATCCGACTCGCGCAACCGTCAGCACCTTAACCTGTCCGGCGCCCCCTTCAATGAGCGACCGTGCAGCCGCACAGATCGTGCTGCCCGTCGTATACACATCATCGACCAGCAGGACTCTCGCGCCCGCAATCGACCCAACCCGCGCGACCGCAAATGCGCGATCGACCGACCTGGCGCGATCCGTCGCATCAAGCCCGGCGCGATGTCTCTCGGTAGGCTTCGTCCGCACGAGTGAACGATCATCGAGCTGCAAATTGAACTTGCTTGAAATGGCGCTTGCTATGAGCGCCGCTTGATTGAACCCGCGTTGTTTTTCTCTAATAGGATGGAGAGGAACCGGCGCCACAACATCGCAGGCCAGCGCTTCGCGATGTTCGACGAAAGAGTTCGCGATGATCCATCGCAGCCTGGAACAAAGATGCGGATTGACCTTCAAGAAGAGGACGCTCGCTTCCAACGCGCCCGAATAGACACCGCACGCGCGGGCGGCAGCGAAAGGAAGCTCTACACACCTGCCGCAAAGGCGAGAGCGGGTCTCTGGCGGTGATGCCGGTGCAAAGTCAAATGAGCCCGACATCCTGACTCCGCACTTTGCGCAAACCGGCGTGTGAATGAGTTTTGTTACATCCGGATCAGTCCAGCACGTGGCGCACGCAACGCCATCGTCCCAGGATTCAACGGCGCCGCCGCAGACGCGGCACTCTTCAGGATACGCGAGCCCAAGCAGTCCGTCTCTGACTGTTCGAAATGCGCGTTGAAGCACGCCTGGATTCTCCGAACGCTAGGATGGTTCACGGGAAGGCTAAAGCGAAGAGTGTGGCTCAAACAAGTCGTTCTGGTCCTGACGGCTGGCGAGCGGGACTTAAATCACATTTCTTTTTCAACCAACAGGCCCTGCTCCATCTGCTCCTGACACTTGATGCAGTGAGGTGTCCACGGTATCGCGTCGAGTCGCTTAGCCTGAATATCCTGGCCGCAATTTACGCATTCGCCAAAGACCCCTTCGGTTATCCGATCCAGCGCCTCTTCGATCAGTCTAAGGGTGTTGCGCTCATTAGTGCTTTGAGAAAAGAGCAACTCTTTGGTGTATGAGTTCGACGCCTTATCGGCGGGGTCCTGACTAACATCGCGGTCAGCCTCGCGGCCGTAATCTTCGGTCCGCTCGACCATACCCAGCAGCGTATTCCGCTGCTCGGTCAATCTGGTTTCGTATTGTCTTACTTTTCTTTTGTCCATCGAATTCTCCTGGTTCGAATTCTCTTCCGGAACTGGTTCAATAACGTGTCACTTCTGATAAGGCAGGTCGTGAATGATTGTAAAAGCGCGGTAGACCTGCTCCGCCAGCAACACTCGTGCGAAATCGTGTGTCAGAGTCATTCTCGACAGAGCCAGAACGACATCCGCCCGATCACGCACTTCATTTGAGAGACCGGCATATCCCCCTATCGCGAATGTAATCTGCTTCGTTCCTGCCATCCGGTGTTTCTCGATGAGCGCGGCCAACTCGATCGAACTGAATTCACGTCCTCGCTCATCAAGCGCGATAAGGCAAGCCGCCCCGGCCGTGCGCGAAAGAATATCTTCGCCCTCCTTATCAATGATCCTGCGCGTATCGCCGCCGACGTCGTTGCGATCTCGCAACTCAGTTACCTCAACCGCCGCGAACTTGCCTATGCGACTGACGTAATCCGCGACCAGCTCCCTCACCGGAACGCTCTTAGTTTTGCCGACCCAAACGAACCGCACTTTCATAATAGGTCGGGGTCCGGATTTCCGGGTTCCGAGCGTGTCTCGAACTCTGAATCGGGAACCACCAACTCGGGACCGCCCAAACCGGCGCTCAGCTTTCCGATGTTATAGCGCCGCAACTTCTCGTAGAGATTTTTGCGGCTGATTCCCAGAATCTCGGCGGCGCGAGTCTTGTTGCCGCGCGTGTGTTCGAGCACCTCGCGTATGTAAACAGCCTCCAACTCGGCAAGCGAAGGCTTCGTCTTGCGCGAGTGCATCAACCGGGCCGCCGATCTCAAATACTCCGGCAATCCCTCCACCCCAATGAGATTATTGCTGCTCATAAGCACAGCGTGTTCTATGATGTTTCTCAGCTCTCGAACATTGCCCGGGAAATCGTAGGTAGACAGCGCCTCGAGAGCGTCGTCCGAAAGGCGGACGCCATTGCGCCCGCTTCGCGCCGCAAACTGACGAACGAAATCATCGGCTAGCTGCCGAAGGTCCTCGAAACGATCCACCAGCCTCGGCAGCTCGATTGTAACCACCGCGAGCCGATAATAGAGGTCGTCGCGGAACACCCGAGCCCGCACCGCTTCCTTTATGTCCACATTCGCCAGCGCAATTATTCGAACGTCAATCTCAATGGCTTGCTTCCCGCCGAGCCGCTCGAATCTGCGCTCTTCGATCACGCGGAGAAGCTTTGCTTGAGACGAGGGAATCAGGCTCGCTATCTCGTCAAGCACCAGCGTACCGCCATCGGCCGCTTCAAGCCGTCCGCGCTTTGCATCGCTCGCGCCGGTGAAAGCTCCCTTTTCGTAGCCGAACAACTCGGATTCAAGAAGTTCTTCGGGCAAGGCGGCGCAGTCTATCTTTACAAACGGACGATCTCGACGCGGGCTGCGATCGTGAATCAGCCTGGCAGTCGCGTCCTTGCCGGTCCCCGATTCGCCCAGCACCAGCACATTTGACGCGGTCGCCGAGACTCTGTCGACGAGCTCAGCGACTCTTTGCATCGCTGGAGAAGTGGCTACAACCTTCATCTTTATTCCGTTTTCAACTCTCGGCGTGCTTCCTTGATTTCAACGCGCGGCGCATCACGCCATAATCTCTCAAGATCATAGAAGCGGCGAGACGCAGGGCTGAAAACATGCACGATAAAATCGCCGTAGTCTAGCAGAATCCATTCTGCGCTGCTATAGCCTTCGATGTGCAGAGGCCGCTTCCCGCTCGTTCGCAGAGTCTCCTCAATCGCGTTGGAAATAGCTTGCACCTGCCGCGTGCTCGCGCCAGTGCAAATCAGGAAGAACTCCGTAAACGACGCGATTTTTCTCAGGTCCAACAGGACCAGATCAGTCGCCTTTTTCGCGCTCGCCGCGCTCGCGGCAATCATCACCGCGTCTTCAGGCTCAACCGTTGACGCTGGTTGCGATCGAGGCTTCTTGTTTGCGCTACCGGCCATTTCTTAACACCCGTACAACTCGTACTTTTTGATGTAGTCCGCCACCCGCGGCGGCACCAGTCCCGCAATTGACTGGCCGTCACGGACCCTTCGTCTTATCTCCGTGGACGAAACGCTGTTATTCACATACCCGGCCAGGTAGACGTGATGGCCGTCGTCATCCGGGGTTTCCAACTCGGCGTTGCGTTCGCCGAGATCAACAACAGTGTGCTTGAACCGGTCATCCAGGTGCGACGACTCTACGTCGTGGCCCGGTCGTGTAACAACGATAACATCAGTCGTCGAGAGAATCCGCGCGGGCTCGCGCCACGTGTTTATTTCCTGAAATGAATCAGCGCCCATCACAAAAAACAACCTGGTACCTTCTCCTACTTCAGACTGAAGCCGCTCGATGGTCTCGTAAGTATACGGACGCTCCGGCGACTCGAGTTCAATGGTCGAAACAATCATGCGCTGCTCGTCAAGCGTCGCCAGCGCAGCCATCGCATACCGATGATAAGCGTCGGCAATCCCCCGAGGGTCTTTGTGCGGAGGCCTGTGCGCCGGCACGATGAGCAGTTGATCGAGTCCGAAGTTGTGGACTATCGCGCGCGCAATTTCGACGTGTCCATTGTGCACTGGATCGAATGTCCCTCCGAATGCTGCTATGCGACGCTCTCCCATGATTAGTTCAGAGTTCCGAGTTCAGGGTTCCGAGTTCAGGGTTCCGAGTTCGGAGTTTTTGGTTCCGTGGTCAGAATGAGACTCAGAACAATCAACTACGAACTCGAAACCGCGGCGTGGCTCGCGCCGCGAATCTGCTCGACCTTTGCGCCGATCCCTGCGACGAATTCTTTTATGCCCAGGCCGGTCACCGCTGATATCTCAAACAGTTCAAGTCCGCGCATCCGGCAGAAGTCGCGAAGGCTCTCAACCCTGGCTCTGTCGTCGAGCGCGTCCATCTTTGAGGCCGCGACCACTTGTGGTTTCGATAACAAATCAGATTTGTAAAGCTCGAGCTCGCGGCTGATCGTCAGAAAATCATCAACCGAATCGCGCCCGGTCGAAGAAACGTCAACTACGTGAACCAGCAGTTTTGTACGCTCGATGTGACGAAGGAACTCCAGTCCGAGCCCCGTTCCTTCGTGGGCGCCTTCGATCAACCCCGGAATATCGGCCACTACGAATGAGCCTTCATCGCCATACGCGACTACTCCCAGATGCGGTTCAAGCGTAGTAAAAGGATAGTCGGCGACTTTGGGACGCGCCGCCGAGATCCTGGAAATCAAAGTCGATTTTCCAACGTTCGGAAATCCTACCAAGCCCACGTCCGCAATCAGCTTCAACTCCAGGGCAAGCGCTCGAACCTCACCCGGCGATCCGTCCTGATGGTGCCGCGGCGCGCGATTGGTCGAAGTAGCGAACTGCGCGTTGCCCTTCCCGCCTCGTCCGCCCTGCGCGATGACAAGGCGTTCACCGGGCTCGGAAAAATCATGAATCATCTCGCCGGTTTCGCTGTCGGTTACGACGGTGCCGACGGGCACGAGCACAAACCGGTCTTCGCCGTCTTTCCCGTGACGTTTATCACCTTCGCCGTGCGAACCGCGGCCTGCTCGATATTCTGGATTGAAGCGGAACTGCAAAAGGGTGTTTAGCTGGGTGGTAGCTTCCATGAAAACCGAGCCGCCTCGTCCTCCGTCGCCGCCCGACGGTCCGCCTCGCGGGACAAATTTCTCTCGGCGGAATGCGGTTACGCCGTTGCCGCCGTCCCCGCCTTTTACAAGTATTCTGGCTCGATCTAGAAACTGCATCTCGTTCGATTGCGGATTGCGGATTTCAGATTGCGGATTTGATCGTTCAATCCGCGATCCGCAATCCACTATCGGCAATCTGCTATTCGGGCGCGTACACGCTTATGAACTTGCCCTTGCGTCCCTTCTCCTCAAACTTCACAACGCCGGAGACAAGCGCGAACAACGTGTCATCGGAACCACGGCCGACTCCCGTCCCGGGTTTGAACTTCGTCCCGCGCTGCCGAACAAGAATCGCGCCGCCCGATACGCTCTCGCCGCCGAATCTCTTGACGCCGAGTCGCTGCGCGTTTGAGTCCCGTCCGTTTCGCGAACTGCCTACTCCCTTTTTGTGTGCCATAAATCCTCTCTGAACTGCTCTAAATACGCGCTCGCCCAACCCGCTTGCGCAGCCTGATTACCGGCGCGATCCATCTCCCAACCGGAGAACAGCCATCTTGTTCAGGGCTATTCAGATTCGCTGGAAGCCGCGCCTACCGAATCGATTCGAACGGCGGTGAAATTCTGTCGATGGCCGTGCGTCTTCTTATACTGTTTGCGGCGCTTCTTCTTGAAGACGATTACTTTTTTACCCCGGCCGTGTTCGACCACCGTAGCGCTTACGCGCTGGCCTGACAGAGCAGACTTGCCGACGTCGACCTGATCGCCGTCCGCCGAAAGAAGGGCGTCGAATTCGACCGAGTCGCCCACTTCAGCCGTCAACGAAGGCACCTGGACCACTTCCCCTGCGGAGACTCGAAACTGTTTGCCGCCCGCTTGAATGATTGCGTATGCCACGGTTAGCTCCTCCCAAAAAATCGCTTCTAACGAAAGTCCAAGAGTATAACGGGCCGTTCAAAGTGGTGTCAACGTCAGGTAGTGGAGTGATAGTGTGTTGCTCGCTCACGTTCGCGTTTCTCCTCTGCGTACTCGGCGTCCTCTGCGGTTGATCCCGAGCCACTGAGCAGGAAAAACCGCGGAGGACGCCGGGGACGCAGAGGACTGCTTGCTGGCAACACGCTAATATCAGAAACCGTGTAAAAGTTCGTAGTCCGGCCTTCAGGCGGAAGTTTGTAGTTTGTATTGCGCTGATTACGAACTTCCGCCTGAAGGCCGGACTACGAACATCGCCTTCTCCGGTGGAAGCTTGAATGGCGACGGGGTACAATTCGCAATCCGAGATTCGAAATCCTAACTTCGAAATTCTTATGCGTATTCTTGTTTGTGACGGACTGGAACAAGCCGGCGTCGACAAGCTGCGAGAAGCCAGCGGAGTAACTGTCGATGAGCAACCCTCTATCAACGCGAGCGAACTCGCCGCGATCATCGGCGGGTATGATGCGTTGATCGTTCGCAGCAAAACCAGGGTCACCGCCGATCTGATCGAAAAGGCGACTGCTCTTCGCGTAATCGGCCGCGCCGGGACAGGCGTTGACAACATCGACGTCTCGGCGGCCACTCATCGCGGCATCGTGGTGATGAACGCCGCCGCCGGCAACACGGTAACCACCGCCGAGCACACGATGGCGATGCTGCTTGCGCTGGCGCGTCAGATTCCGCAGGCGGTGAGCTCAACGCGAGCCGGCCACTGGGAGAAGAACAAGTTTCTCGGCGTCGAGCTTATGGGTAAGACGCTTGGCATCGTCGGGCTCGGCCGCATCGGGGCCGCCGTAGCGGAGCGAGCGCGAGCATTCGGGATGAGCATACTCGCCTTCGATCCCTACTTCACCCGCGAAGCCGCGCGCGAGCTCGGGGTCGAAATGACCGCTCTCGACGAATTGTTAGCGCGTTCGGATTTCATAACGCTGCACACGCCGCTCACGGATGAAACGCGCGGCCTGATCGGCGCCGCAGCCATCGAAAAGATGAAGCCGCGAGTAAGGCTGATCAACTGCGCTCGCGGTGGATTAATCACTGAAGCTGCGCTTGTCGAGGGAGTTCGGTCCGGAAAGATCGCAGGCGCGGCGCTCGACGTTTTCGAACAAGAGCCCACTCCCGGCGACAACCCGCTTCTCGCACTCGATCAAATCATCACAACCCCTCATCTTGGCGCGTCTACCACTGAAGCCCAGCTCGGAGTCGCTACGATGATCGCCGAACAAGTAATCGATTACCTCAAGCACGGCACGGTGCGTGGCGCGGTCAACATGCCGTCTGTGAGCGCCGAGCTTCTTGAAGCGATCGGGCCCTACATCACGCTTGGCCAGAAGATCGGACTGTTTCAGGGACAGGTGTTCGGCCATGATTTGCGGGAAGTAGCCATCGAGTATTCTGGGGAAGTCACCGAACACGATGTGAAGCCAATCACACAGGCGGTGCTTGCCGGACTGCTCGGTCCGGTGATCGAGCGAGTGAATATGGTGAACGCCGCTATTGTAGCCGAACAACGCGGCATCAAGGTCAGCGAATCGCTCGCACGCCGCGCTCGCGACTTCGCCAGCATGATCCGAGTGCGCGCGGTCACGTCTGAGCGAGACAGCGAAGTGGCCGGCGCGTTGTTCGGCCGGCGCGACGCGCGCATCGTTCGCATCAATGGTTTCAATCTCGAAGCGATACCAAAGGGACACATGTTGTTTGTGTTCAATCGCGATTTCCCGGGCGTGCTCGGCAGCATCGCTACCTTCATCGGCGACAAGGGCGTCAATATCGGCAGGCTTTATCTTGGGCGGAAGAAAATCGGCGAGAGCGCTCTGGCGCTGATTCAGATCGATCAGTCGTTGAGTGATGAGGCTCTCAAAGAATTCTCATTGCTTGCGGGCGTGATATCAGTTCGGCAAGTGAACCTTTGAAAGCGGGTGTTCAGAGTACCGACTTTAGTCGGGCAGTGCCTCGGGATTTCGATGCTCTGTTTTTCGACGGCACTGCCCGACTAAAGTCGGTACTCTGAACACCCGCTCTCAACGCGTGCTCTCGAGTGAAACCTCAATCGCAAGCCGCACAGCTTCTACGATTGACTCGCGCGAGAGACTCGGCACCTCGGGATATTTACTGATCGCCTGATCGTGGAGATAAGGCAGGTGCATGAAACCGGCTTTTGCACTCGAGCCTTCAACGGCGATTGCATGCATCACGCTGTAGAAAAGCCTGTTGCACAAGTATGAACCCGCGCTGTTTGAGATTGCCGCCGGGATATGCGCGTTGACAATTCTTTCCGTAATTGCGCGAATCGGTAGCGTTGAAAAGTACGCCGCCGGTCCTCCTTCGACGATCGGTTCGTCCCTGGGTTGGTTGCCGGCATTGTCGGCTATTCGGAAGTCGTCGATATTGATGGCAACCCGTTCGGGACTGACTCGATGTCTCCCTCCTGCTTCGCCAAGCATGATTACGATATCCGGCTTGCTGGCGCGAATGAGTTCGAGCGCCATCGCGACCGCTCGAAACCGATCGACCGGCAGTTCGACTACACGAACGTAGGTATCGGCGAAATCGATCTTCTTCATTTGACGCGCGGCTTCAAGTGAGGGGTTTATCGGCTCGCCGGCGAAAGGCTCAAAGGCAGTGAGCATCAGTTTCATCACGCGTTTGACCTCATTCCTTTTTCTCTGAGAGTAGCACGTCTTACTTCGAAGTTGTCAGGTAAACACCCGCAAGCACCAGCGCGCCTCCAATAAAAGTCGCAAGCGGCGGACGCTGTCCGAAAAAAATCAACGCAAGCAGACCCGCAACGACCGGCTCGCCCAGGAACGTAACCGAGATCGTCGCAGGCTTAACGTGCTTGATTGACCAGTTGAATAGGGTGTGGCCGATTATCGTCGGCACTACGGCAAGAGCCGCCAGGTTCGCCCACACGCTCGCGCTGTACGGGGCGAGGGCGTCGCCAGAGACGAGAACGAAGATCAGGAGAACCACTGAACATACCGCGTAGAGCGGAGTGACATAGCCGAGCAGGCTTATCCGTGCTCGCGCTTTTCGACCGACGATGAAGTATCCCACGACGGCCAGCGCCCCGATCAGCGCGAGGCCATCGCCTTTCAATGCGAGTTGCAGCCCGTTTAGAGCATCGTGACTCATCACCACCATTCCGGCCAGGCCCACGGCGGCGCCAAGCAGGCTCCGGCGGGCAGGCCGCTCCCCGAGAAAAAGATATGAGGCAATGACTACAAACACCGGATGGCTGTTCACGAGCACAACTGAAGTGGCTATCGGGATGTACTCGAGCGATGCTATCCAGGCCCCAAAATGAATCGCCAGGCACAGGCCCCCAAGCGCAAGCAGCCCGAAGTCCTTTCGAGCGAGCGACGCAATTTCCTTCCGCCTGAAAACGAGAGCCGGCGGCAGAAGCAGCGCAGTAGTGATGGCCATTCGATAAAACGCGATTACAAGCGCCGGCATTTCAGCTCCTTCGAGCCTGGTGATAAATATTGAAGCAAGCGATAGCGCGACAATTGCAATGGTCATGGCCGCCGCCACCCCGATTCGGAGTTCGAAGTTGACCGGATTTTTCATCGCGTTTCGATCATGCCGAGTGACGACATATTTGGAGTGCGGCGCGGTCTGTGCGTACGCGCCGCTCTGGCTGCTTTGAATCGTTCGCCAAGAGCCAAAGCGGCGCGTACGCACAGACCGCGCCGCACTCCAAAAACCGCTTCGCTGGATAGTTTCCGTCGACCAACACAACTTTGGACTCTACTCGCGGGGCAGTTGCTTGCCAACGCCGAGGGCTAGGTGCTAATAACTTTATTCGCGCCGTATCGGACTTATCCGAAAGGAATTCATATTGATGCGATTGATTCTGGTAGTACTGGTTCTTGCCGCGATCGCGCTCATCGGCTGCAACCCCGACAACAGCAACGGCAACGGAAATGCCAACCGGAACGCAAACACACCGGTGTTGACGCTGCCTCCGCCAATCAAACCTGCCGAGGCAGTTGACCCGAATTTCAAACCGTGCAATCCGTATTTCCCGCTTGTGCCCGGGTCAGTAGCCAAGTACGTGATCAATTACTCGAGCGGGATTGTGGGAGACCTCACAATCATAGTCGACGCCGCCGACGAAGACGGGCAGAAGGTCTTTACTCAGCGCTCTCAGTTGATCGACCGAAGCGGTGGAATGCAAATAACTCAATCCATCGTTCGAAAGTTTGTCTGCGACGGCAACATTGTCCGAATCCTCTCCGAAAAAACCGAGAGCAACGTCACGGGCCAGCAATCTGCCATGGATTTTGAGTATCGTGAAAACTCGGTGATGATGACGGATCCACAGTCGCTTTCACGCAAAGGCACGAGCTGGACTCACGGCTTTCATACCGTGTATCACAACCCCGGACAGCCACCCTCGCGAAGTGATGTGCCGACGATCATCTCATTCGAAGTAGCCGGAGCCGAAGACGTCACGACTTCGACCGGCACCTTCAAAGCGATCAAAATAGTTCGCAAGATAGGTGAGAACGGCACGGTCGATTATTACGTGGCGGGGATCGGACTGGTTAAGCGGCAAGACACCGGCGGAACATCCTGGGAGTTGAAAGAGTACAGCGGACTCAAAGCCCAGCAGTAATACCGGGAGCGCAGACGCCGGCCGGCACGAAGATGAAGATAATCAACCCCGAAGCTCTGAGTCAGCCGATCGGCTACAACAACGGCTTGCTGTTTAAGGGCGGCTCGCTGCTTTTCATTGCAGGTCAGATCGGGTGGGACAAAGAGCGCAGGATCGTCAGCGACGACTTCGCCGACCAGTTCGCCCAGGCTCTCGAGAATGTGCTGGCAGTTGTGCGAGAGGCCGGCGGGTCGGCGGAAAACATCGCCCGCTTGCTGATCTTCGTTACCGACAAGGATGAGTATTCTCTTCGCCTCCGCGATGTCGGGTCGGCCTACCGTCAGTTGATGGGCAAGCACTTCCCCGCGATGACGCTGGTTGAAGTTAGTAGCCTGCTCGAGCGGCTTGCCAAGGTCGAAATAGAAGCGCTGGCGGTCATTCCGGAGACCGCACCGTCCCCTTCCGTACCGGCGCCCGCGCCTCACGGTGACTCGCAGTGATCTCTTCCTCGAACGACATAACTCCGCAGAGCTTCCTTTATGAGGAGCGGGGCCCGATCGCGTTGATAACTCTGAATCGCCCCGACCGGCTGAACTCGCTGACCTTCGAAGTGTATCGAGAGTTGACCGGCACGTTTCAAGCGCTTAAGTCGATCGATTCCGTAAGAGTGGTCGTAATTACCGGACGCGGTCGCGGCTTCTGCTCGGGCGGCGATGTCGAAGGAATAATCGGCGAGCTGTTCAAACGCGACGCGGAAGGGTTGCTCGAGTTCACGCGAATGACCTGCGAATTGATTGGAAGCATTCGCGGCTTGAACAAACCGGTGATTGCCTCGCTCAACGGAACCGTTGCGGGAGCCGGCGCGGTCATCGCGCTTGCTTGTGATTTGCGAATCGCCGCCGAAGCCGCGAAGATCGCGTTTCTATTTGTGAAGGTCGGACTCGCGGGAGCGGACATGGGTGCGGCGTTTCTGCTTCCGAGAGTCGTCGGGTTGAGCAAGGCGACTGAGATGTTATTCACCGGCGACTTCGTCGGCGCGGATGAAGCACTGAGGATCGGCCTCTACAACAGTGTTGTTGCTGCGGGCGATCTCGAAGCGGAGACTATGCGATGGGCCGAGCGGCTTGCGGCGGGGCCCGGTTTCGCGCTGTCGATGACCAAGGCAGCAATCAACCGTGAGTTGCAGATGAGCCTGGAAATGGCTCTGGAAGCCGAATCCGAGGCGCAGGCGATTTGCATGCTTAACCCGGATTTCCTCGAAGCGTACAATGCATTCACCGAGAAACGCGCGCCTGAGTTTAATAAAGATCAACGGTCAAACGAACCGTGACCTGCGAATACGTGCCGCACAAGTACACTAGCAGTGATTTCAATCTAGTCCTGGGTGTTACAATGAAGGAGGAGAACGGTGCCAACCGACAACGACCAGGGCTTTTGGCGGAAGATATGGAAAGAGGCAGAGCCAATCATTGCGCACGCCGTCATCATTGTTGTGCTGGAAATATCACTGTTGCTCATCGGGCTAGGCACGTTGGCGCTGGAGCACTTGTTTCCAAAGCAGGAGAGCTACTTCTCGACACTAGAGAAGGTGGACATCTGGATGTCGCTCGCGTTGCTTTGCATGTTCGGGTTGTACACCGTAGTGCGAGTGAGCATCAGGCTTATCGGCGGAGTACAGGACGAAGTGCGAATGAGGTCATCGGACAGTAAGGGAGACGACCACAATGACTGAGTGGCTCCGCGAGGGAATAGAGGGACGCAGCCTAAAGGCGACGCTACGCCTTTATTTGCTTGGACTGATGGTGCTCGCGCCAGTGGCGACAGCACTCGCCTTGGTTTTTGGGGGTCAAGCATCTTTCGTGATGACACCGGTGCTCGCCTCAATCCTGGTAGCGGGCGAGTTGGCGTTCTGCTATCGGGTTAAGCTGAGCAAGGATGTCGGAGAACTATTTAGGAAGCTTTGGCAGAGAATTGAGTACAAGCGAAACGCCATCCGCAATTCTGCGATAACGATAGACTTGGGTCAGATGCGCGTCCGCGCCAGTCATCCTCACAACGCAAATACTGAGAGTCATGCTCACAACATAGATAGAATGACGGGTCGTCCTGAGGAAGCTGTTGAGGAACTCGTCCATAGAGCGCTTTACGACAGCGACCTGTTTCTCCAAGCTTTGGCTGCTGTCGTTCTCGAATATACCGATGACTCGCGGGCGGTCGACCTCGTCATAGTCGACCTCCTCATACGCGCATTGCAAGAGCGAGACCCATCAGTGCGTGACTCTGCGGCCGTGGCCCTGGGGAGGATCCGTGACCTGAGAGCTGTTGAGCCGCTCGTCTCCGCGCTGGCCGATGAAGATGAATCTGTTCGCTCGTCCGCGGCTCAGGCGCTGCGGCGATTAATCACCTTACCCACCGCACAGACAGCCCTCGAGCCCGAGGTCATACAAAATATCCGTCGCTTGATAAGTACCGACAGATCTGATGGCGCGCTGTCGAAGAGCAAAGCTGCGTCTAAACCGATCGAACCTGTAAGGAAGAGGGCATAGGTTAATAGGTCTGCCCCAGGTTTTGATCAGCGCGATACTACTCGGTATAAACGTGGACAAGACAAGGAAAGAACTAAAGAAAGAGTACCAACAGAATCATCCGCCGATGGGTGTCTACCAGATTCGCAACATCGCTGATGATAAAGTGCTGATCGGCAGCGCTCTCAATCTTACCGGCGCAATCAACAGCAACAGGTTTCAGTTGAACGCGGGTTCTCATCCGAACAAAACGCTTCAAGCTGAATGGCGCGAATTCGGCGGCGACAGTTTCGCTTTTGAAATAGTGGATGAACTCGCGGCAACCGAAGGCCCGGGCCATGACTATCGCGCCGATTTGGAGTTCCTCGAAGAATTTTGGCTCGAGAAGTCGCAGCCATACGGTGAGCGCGGATACAATCAGAAGAAGAAAGGAACAGAAGAGAGGCTGAGACTTATCGCCGACAACCGGTCTAGGCACGCGGAACCGCTGACGGAAGACTGAGTTCAGTAGCTGAGTTCCTGCCTCTCGATTCCAAACCTAACCATGCCATTCGGGTTACCACCACCACCGGGCAAACCGCAGCTTACATACGGCGGTTATCTCAAAGTCGGCGAGTTGATCTCGCTTCAACATCAGCTCTCTGATCCGCCGCAGCACGACGAGATGCTCTTCATCGTCATTCATCAGGTCTATGAACTGTGGTTCAAGGAGCTGCTGCACGAGCTCGACGCGATCATTGAAAGGCTGGACGCAGGCGAACCGCTCGCCGCACATCGGCTGGTCCGCCGGTGCATCGAGATCGAACGAGTGCTGGTCGATCAGATAGCGGTGCTCGAGACAATGATGCCGACGGACTTCCTGGCGTTTCGCGACCACCTGATGCCGGCAAGCGGGTTTCAGTCATTTCAGTTTCGTGAGCTTGAATACGTATCGGGGTTGAAAGAGCCCCGATTCCTGAAGAACTATGAACCGGGTTCCGGAGAACGCGCAAAGCTGGAAGCGCGGCTGACTCAGCCGACGCTGGCTGATGCGTTTTATGAGTTGCTGCGCCGGAGCGGGTTCGATCTTCCTGCGGCTTCGACCGGCGAGAACGCGGAGTCCATCGCGCAACGGCGCATCAGCGAACTTGTGCGAGTTTATCAGGACGCCGAAAAGCACTACGCGTTGTTCTTGTTGGCGGAAAGCCTGATTGAATATGATGAGATGTTTTCGATGTGGCGACTACGCCACATAAACATGGTCGAGCGGATGATTGGAAGCAAGACCGGCACTGGCGGCAGTGAGGGCGCGGCTTATTTGAGGAAAACCGTCGATCGCAAGTTCTTCCCGGAGCTCTGGGAACTGCGGTCTCATCTCAGTAAGAAGAGCATAAGCACCGAAGATAAATGATCGAAGCAAGCGTTCAGAGTACCGACTTTAGTCGGGCAGTGTTTAGCAAGACCGGGGCATTGGGATCGCAAGCCACTGCCCGACTAAAGTCGGTACTCTGAACGCCTGCATTCTCGATTCAGATTCAGGAGAACGTTATGGATGATCTATTACAGTGGCGAAAAGAATTCCCGATACTCGACAACACCGTCTACATGATCAGTCATTCACTGGGCGCGATGCCGCGCCGCGCGCGCGATCGAATGCAGGAGTACGCCGATATGTGGTCGACGCGCGGCATCCGCTCGTGGGAAGAAGGCTGGTGGATGATGGCGACGACTGTCGGCGATATGATCGGCAAGATCATCGGCGCAGGAGAGGGCGAAGTGGTCATGCACCCGAACGTCTCGGTCTGCCAGTCGATCATCACGTCTTGTTTCGACTTCAAAGGCAAGCGGAACAAGATCGTCTCCGAGAGCCTGAACTTTCCATCGAATCTATACATCTATCATTCGCTCGAACGAGAAGGCGCGGAGTTTGTCACGGTTCCTTCAGACGATGGAATGACGATTCCACTCGATCGCATGCTTGCGGCGATTGACGAACAGACCCTGCTCGTAAGCGTTTCGCACGTCATCTTTCGAAGCTCGTTCATTCAGGACCTCAAGGCGATCACCGCGCGCGCGCACGAGGTCGGCGCTTTGGTTGTGGCTGATGTTTATCAATCAACGGGAACAGTGCCGCTCAACGTGAGAGAGATCGGGCTTGATTTCGCGACCGGCGGATCAGTGAAGTGGCTGTGCGGCGGACCGGGCGCCGGCTACTTGTACGCGCGCCGCGATCTTTGGCCGCAACTCGAGCCGCGGCTTACGGGCTGGCTCGCTCACGAAGACCCTTTCTCGTTTGAGATGGGCCCGAACAAGTATGCCGGCAACATCTATCGATTTCTGAACGGCACGCCTAACGTACCCGGAATGTACGCGGCGATGTCCGGCTACGAGATCGTGAACCAGATCGGCGTCGACGCGATTCGAGAGAAATCAATCAGGCAGACTTCTCGCTTGATCGAGATCACCGAAGACGCGGGCTTCAAGGTGAACTGTCCAAAGAACGCGGCAGAGCGCGGAGGAACCGTGGTAATCGATGTTCCACACGGACAACAGGTGACGACCGAGCTCTTGCGTCGTGATTTCCTGTGCGACTATCGTCCGGGCGCAGGCATACGAGTAGCTCCGCACTTCTATTCAAAGGATGAAGAGCTTCAGTTGATAGTCGGCGAGATTCAAAAGATCCTCGAGACGAAAGCGTACGAACAACACGCCGCCTCGGCGCATTGATCAAGCCGTTTGGTTACGGGCCTGCGACGATACGACGATGCTATGGGTAAGAGAAAGGTGCTCGAAGAACATCCGGTGACGAATACGTTTGAAGTGATGTTTGATGAGCTGACCCAACTTTGCAGCGAGGTGTTGCGGATCAAGCAAGAGCTTAATAAGACTCACCGTGCCAGTGAAGAATTCTACCGCTTGATGGCCTGCCTCGACACAGTCTTGATGGCCATCGGTCTGACGGCGCGTCATCTCAGAGCTGAGTCCGAGCGCATGGATGAAATGTTCGAGCACGAATGGTGACCGCAGGCGGGATGATATTAATTCAAGCGACTTTCCCGAGGCGGCGTGCCTCCTTTCCGCAAAAGTCGAACACCTCGTTCCGTCAGGTAACTTAGCTATGCACACTGATCGGACGCAATGCATTCAGGGGTGAGAAGAAACCACGCCGCTCATTTGCCGGTACAGCCATGCTTTGGCGAAGTCCCAATCACGTTTCAGCGTCGCCGTGGAAATCTCGAGCACCCGTGCTGCCTCTTCCTCGGTCAGGCCGCCGAAGAAACGTAGCTCGACAACCTGGCTAGCTCGCGGATAAAGCGCCTCGAGCTTGCCGAGCGCCTGGTCGAGCGCTATCAAATCTTCGTCACGTTGTTCGGCGACGCCCGTCAGCACCTCCAGGGATACTCGTAGTTTTCCGCCGTAACGCTTGTCCGCCTGCGCGGCGCGCGCGTGGTCGACCAGCAAGCGCCGCATCTGCTGAGCCGCGACATTGAAGAAGTGAGCCCGGTCCCGCCACGCACAATCACCATCGCTGAAGAGTCTGACATAAGCCTCGTGTACCAGTGCGGTCGCTTGCAGCGTGTGATCCGGGCGTTCACGTTGAAGATAATATTGGGCCAGCCGGCGGAGTTCCTGATAGACGACGACCGCCAATTGCTTGCCGGCCTCCTGATCGCCTTTGCGATACTCCGTCAGCAGGGCCGTAAACTCGTTGAGAGCGGAAGTGGACATTGGTGAGGAACCTCCATCACATCACGCCTGATTCTCGAGCGGCAATGCACGAGATCTGTTCTGTATTCAACTTTACTCTCGGCCACGCGCGGCCACATCGCTCTGGCGCGCGGCTCGCCAAAACCGCACCGTGTTGTCAAGACTGCCGCTGACAAGCGTCTGCCCGTCTGGAGTAAACACGACGGAACTGACTGCATCGATATGGCCCTTGAGCCCGATGAGTTCCTGCCCCGTCGCTACGTTCCACAATCTCACCACGCCTTCGCTGCTCCCTGTAGCTAATCTCGTCCCATCAGGAGAGAAGGCCACCGCATTCACATGGCCGGCGTGGCCGGTGAAGGTCGCGACTTCCAGCCCGGTGTTGACTTGCCACAGCTTGACCGTTCCATCGGCGCTGCCGGTGGCTAACGTCTTTCCATCAGGCGAAAAGGCCACCGACAGAATCGGCTTCAAGTGCCCTTTAAGCGTGACGATTTCGCGGCCAGTGGCCGCATCCCACAGCTTCGCCGTGTGATCATAACTCCCAGTTGCCAAATTGCTTCCGTCGGGTGAAAACACCGCGGCGTAGACGATTTCCGTGTGTCCTTTTAGAGTGATGATTTCCTGCCCGGAAACCACGTCCCACAACTTCGCCGTCTTGTCGGAACTCGCCGTAACCAATCGTTGGCCATCGGGAGAAAACCTTGCAGAAACGACGCGGTCGGAGTGTCCCGTGAATGTCGTGAGTTGTTGACCGGTATGTAGGTCCCACAATTTAGCGGGCTGATCTATGCCGCTCGTCGCTAACCTTTTCCCGTCTGAAGAAAACGCCACGGACTGAACGCCGCCGGCACGTCCTTGGAGACTTGCGAGTTCCCGTCCAGTGATCGCGTCCCACACCCTTGCCCTGGTGCCGCTATCGGTTGCGAGCATGCGGGCATCCGGCGAGAGCGCCACTGACCGAACCGGCCGATCGGACTTAAGAGTTGTGAGCTCCAGCGTTGCGTTTACATCCCACAACTTCACTGTGAAGTCATCGCTGCACGTTGCTATGTTCTTCCCGTCTGGCGAAAAGGCCACCGAAAACACCTCGCCAAAATGTCCTTTGAGCGTTGCCAGCTCCTGGCTCGTGGCGGCGTCCCATAACTTCACGGTGCGGTCAGCGCCGCCAGTAGCCAGGCGCTTGCCATCAGGCGACCATGCAACTGCACGGACCGCGCCTATGTGGCCGCTGAAGGACGCGAGTTCCTGACCAGTGTCCGCGTCCCACAATTTCGCAGTGTGATCATTGCTTCCGGTGGCCAATCGTGTCCCGTCTGGTGAGAATGCTACTGACCACACCAAACCCATCAACGCATTGAAGGCTAAAAGTTCGTGCCCGGTTGTCGCATCCCACAACTTGATCGACGGCGTACCGGCAAGCCCCGCCGCTAACCTTCGCCCGTCCGGTGAAAACGCCAGACACCTGACCCATTTCCCCTGGCTCTGAATCGCCATCAGCTCGGTTCCGGTCGAGACATCCCACAACCTCATCGTGCCGTCATCACTTCCTGTCGCTAACTTTTTTCCATCGGGCGAGAAAGCTGCCGCGTTCACCCGTTGCGTGTGTCCCGTGAGACTGACGAGTGATTGCCCTGTGGCGGCGTCCCACAACTTCACCGTCTTATCACTGCTGGCGGTGGCGAGCCTCCGGCCATCGTGGGACCAGGCGACCGACAAGATACCAGCGTCGTGCGCGCCGATCGCCGCGAGTTCCTTTCCAGTGGCGGTGTCCCACAGTTTCACCTGGCCGTCATCGCCGGCGGCGGCCAACTTTCCTCCGTCCGGCGAATACGCTACGGACCAGACTTCCTTCGAGTGGCGCAGGCTGAACAGCGTGCCGTTTTGATTGTAGAGCCGCCAGAGGTAGTACCATTCGAAACCGCGCAAATCTTCCTCGCCAGGTTGCGGCCATTGGCTCTCCACCAAATCCCGCAGTCGAGCGATGTTCGTCGTCTCCCATGCTTGCTCCGCCAGGTTCATCTGCGCGGCATAGAGCAACCGCCGGTTGATACGCACCTGGTCGGTTGCCTTGCGTGCCTCCCAGTAAGTCGCAACAATGCCGGCGATCAATGTCACTATCAAGATCACGCTCGCGCCTACTCCGACCCGATGACGCCGGACGAATTTGCCCACGCGATAACCCATCGTTTGCTGCCGGGCGATGACGCTCTCACCCTGCAGGTGACGCCGAATATCGGCGCTCAACTGCTCGACTGATTGATATCGCTGCTGCACGTCTTTGCGCAGAGCCATCAGCAGAATGTTGTCCAGGTCGCCGGCGAGTCGCCCGCGCAACTTATCCGGTCTACCCTCGCGCGGCAGGCTCACGCTTTCGGGGGTCCGCTGTTTCAGAGACGCGCCATCCGAGGTGGTTTCAGTCACGACGCGGTTGATCATCACGCTTGGTCGTTCTGGTTCCTGCTCCGAGATCACGCGTTGCATTTCCGGGAGCAAGCGATTCTTGAATCGGTAGGGCCGATGACCGGTAAGCAACTCATACAACACTACGCCAAGACTGTAGACGTCGCTCACCGTGGTGATTGCTTCTCCGCGCACCTGTTCCGGGCTGGCGTAAGCCGGGGTCATCAAACGCAAGCCCGTGCCGGTGAGAGCGGTCAGGTCGACTTCATCAGCAGGGATGAGCAGCTTGGCGATACCGAAGTCGAGCAGCTTGAGCGTGCCGTCTTCAGTCACCAGGATGTTGCTCGGCTTGATATCGCGATGTATGACCAGATTCCGGTGCGCATATGCGGCGGCCGCGCAAACCGTCAAGTAAAGTTCCAGCCGCTGGGTCACGTTAAGTTTGTGCTCATCGCAGTAATCAGTGATCGGGCTGCCGTCGATGTATTCCATCACTACGTAGGGCAAGCCCTCCTCAATCGTGCCGCCATCGAGCAGTCGCGCAATGTTCGGATGATCCAGGTTCGCCAGAATCTGGCGCTCCTGGCGAAAGCGCCGCAGCATCTCGCGGCTCTCCTGACCCGGCCACGCGAGTTTGATAGCTACTTGCCTGTGATATTCATCGTCGGCGCGAACCGCCAGATAAACAACGCCCATGCCGCCGCGGCCAATCTCACGCACGATCTCGTAGGCGCCGATACGACGGCCGGCTGCGCTGGTCAGCGGGCCGTCCGTTGATAGCCCGGCGACCTTCGACATTGCGGGCGCCTCGATGAAATCGCCGGCGGCTTCAAACGCAACGAGAAGTGCTTGCGTCTCGGCTCGGACGAATTCATCATCGCGACAAGCCTCGGCCAGGTAGGCATCCCTGTCGGCCGGGGCCATCTCCTTTGCCGCCTCGAAGACGTCTCGGATACGTTGCCAGAGGTCCGAAGTCACTTCAGTGTCCTTGATCTCAGTCTGCTTCACATTATGATAGACGTAAAGTGTGACCGTCGCATTGCAAAAACTTCGTTACTGAGTTGACCTCGGCTCGTGAGGTTTCCGCTGATACAGAATCTTGAAAGTTAGTACGCTGAACACTCGCTTGGGAAATGAAACACGCGTGAGCTAATCGGAAGCCGGATTACGCTATCTGTAACGAGAGGGTTGGTGCTTCTCAAGAATTGACGACGGCCTCGGGAGATTCAAGGAAAAGGAGGGGGCAGCATGGGGATTATGTTGGGGGCGATCATGTTGGTAATCGTTGTGGCGCCTCTGCCGGCTTTCTCATCCGGCAGTTCCGGGGCGAGCGCAGCCATCTCAAGTTATGACGACCGCGCAACGCTCGAGGCCGCCGCCGGGACCACAACGATAATTGATTTTTCTACAAACGACGCGGCGTTGCCGATCACGAACCCGCCGAGTGATATCGGCTTCAACGTATTCGCTCGCTCGGGAGTGATCTTCCAGGATATCCACTCTTACTTTGACCAGTTCATCTACGCCTCTCCAATGGCTGTCATCCGGGTGAATCTGCCGCCTGGCACGACGACGGTGGGAACCGACATCGCTCCGTTCAATCATGGCGGCGGGACATACACGATTACCCTCTCTACTGGCGACAAGTTTCAGCTTTCCAACAATGGCTCAGTTCAGTTCTTTGGCGCGATCGCTAACACGAGATCAAGAACACAATCGGTTGTTGACCGGCCAGGGATTGCTTTGAGGTAGATATGCAACGACAAAACTTTTTCAGCTTGATCCGGTTTTCGCGGGTTCTGTTGCTCGGACTGCTCGTGGTTATGTTCGCTGCGCTACTTGAATCAAACGCGGTGGCCCAAACCGTTTCGTTTGGCGCGAGGACCAACTTCGCCACGGGCACCACTCCGTTCTCAATTGCGGTGGGCGACTTCAATGGTGATGGCAAGCTTGATCTGGCAATTGCGAACACAAATAGCTTCCCACCTACAGTCTCGATTCTGCTGGGCATGGGAACCGGCAGCTTTGGGGCGAAGGCCGACTTTGCGACTGGTCAGGGTCCAAGCGAAGTCGTGGTGGCGGATTTCAATGGCGATGGCAAGCTCGATCTCGCGGTGGCGAACGGTGGTCCCGACACCGTCTCGATTCTGCTAGGTACGGGCACAGGCAGTTTTGGGGCTAAAACCGACTTTCCTACGGGCCCCGATACATCCTCAGTCGCGGCGGGCGACTTCAATGGTGACGGCAAAATCGATCTGGCCGTGTCGAGCCTTGGAAATGACACTATCTCGATTCTGCTGGGCACAGGCACGGGCAGCTTCGGGGCGAAGACCGACTTTGTCACGGGCGACGCTCCAGGCTCAATCTCGGTAGGCGATTTCAATGGTGATGGCAAGCTTGATCTCGCGGTGGCCAGCCTGAATTTAAATGTCTCGATTCTGCTGGGAACCGGCACCGGCAGCTTTGGAGCGAAGACCGACTTTGCCACTGGCGACGCCCCGCGCTCAGTCGCGGCCGCCGATTTCAATGGTGACGGCAAGCTCGATCTGGCGGTGGCGAACTCCGGCGACTCAACCGTCTCGATTCTGATGGGGACGGGGACGGGCAGCTTTGGGGCGAAGACAGACTTTGACGCGGGCTCCACTCCATTCTCAGTCGCGGTGGGCGATTTCAACGGTGATGGCAAGCCCGATCTCGCGGTGGCGAACGCTGCGGCCGCCGCCACCGTCTCGATTCTGCTGGGGACGGGCACGGGCAGCTTTGGGGCGAAGACAGGTTTTGCTACAAGCTCTGGTCTGTTCTCAGTCGCGGTAGGCGATTTCAATGGCGATGGGCGGCCCGATCTTGCATGTGCGAATGCTAATACCAACACAGTGTCGATTCTGCTGAACACCACACCAATTGTCTCCTACGGATTCTTTTCTCCCAAGACCGACATCGCTACGGGCAACGATCCAATCTCAGTCGCGGTGGGCGATTTCAATGGCGATGGCAAGCTCGATTTAGCGGTGACGAAGATAACCAGCAACGCAGTCTCGATTCTGCTGGGCGCCGGCACCGGCGGCGTCGGGGCGAAGACCGACTTCGGCACTGGCACCGGTCCACGCTCGTTCGCGGTCGGGGATTTCAATGGCGATGGCAAGCTCGATCTCGCGGTGGCGAACTTTAATAGCAACACCGTTTCAATTCTGCTGGGCACAGGCACGGGCAGCTTTGGAGCGAAGACCGACTTTGGCACGGGCTTTAGTCCAGACTCAGTCGCGGTTGGCGATTTCAATGGCGATGGCAAGCTCGATCTCGCGGTGACGGATGGTAACGCTACCGTGTCGATTCTGCTGGGCACGGGCACGGGTAGCTTTGGCGCGAAGACGGATTTCGATGCGGGCGGCAATCCAGTCTCAGTCGCGGTGGGCGATTTCAATGGCGATGGCAAGCTCGATCTGGCGGTGGCGAACTTTAATAGCAACACCGTCTCGATTCTGCTGGGCACGGGCACGGGCAGCTTTGGGGAGAAGACCGACTTCCGCGCGGGCAGCGAGCCACGCGCAGTCGCGGTGGGCGATTTCAATGGCGATGGCAAGCTCGATCTGGCGGTGGCGAACTTTGCAAGCGATACCATCTCGATTCTGCTGGGCACGGGCACGGGCAGCTTTGGAGAGAAGACCGACTTGAACACGGGCAGCAGCGCAGGCCCAGTCGCGGTGGGCGATTTCAACGGCGACGGCAAGCTCGATCTGGCGGTGGCGAACCAAGGAATAGGGAGCAACACCGTCTCGATTCTGCTGGGCACGGGCACGGGCAGTTTTGGGGCGAAGACAGACTTCGGCACGGGCATCGCTCCAGCCTCAGTCGCGGTGGGCGACTTCAATGGCGATGGCAAGCTCGATCTGGCGGTGGCGAACGGAGGCTCCGCCAACGTATCGATTCTGCTGAACACACCGGTCATCTTCACGCTTGGGTTTGATTCACCAACAGTCACTGTGCAAGCAGGAACCAAGGCTCGTGTAACCGTAAACATCAATCGCTCACCCGGATTCACCGGCAATGTGACCGTCACTCCGCCTGACCCGGCATCGGGGATCGCTCCAAAGCCGGCTGATCCCATCACGACAACTGAAGCGAGCGTAACATTCAAGCTGAAGATCAAGGGCGGCGCGTCCCCCGGCCCGCATCAGCTAACGTTCACAGGCCGCGATGATTCGGGCCACACCCGTACTGCGACCCTCACCGTCATCGTTCAATAGCAGAGCAGCCTTGAATCTTTAAGATGTGATGTCCATCATGGGAATCTCAACTGAATCTAGCGACTTCTAACAAAGTTTCGCTAGCGATTAAGGGCACTCCTGTATGGGCGGTCCTCCGTGGCCGCCCCTTAATGGGAAGCGCTTCATCGAGGGGCGGCCACGGAGCACCGCCCGTACAGGACTACCGATTTCTCTGATACACCCAACTAGATTAGTTTGAGGTGTGAGCTGATTCACGGCTGCATTACGCTATCTGGATCGAGGTGTGATATCGAAAGCTCGCCACGGAGGATCATTACTATGGACACTGTGAGATTCGATACTGGAGGACGCGGTTCGCGGTTGTTGCGCCTGCTCGGGATCATACTGGCTATAGGTCTGCTCGTGTTTGTGGCGCCGTCGGTAAGCCCGGGGAAAGGGTCGATTGCCCGAGCCTCGCAAGGCGACCTTGCTTACGAAGATGAAATGGAGAAGGGCCGTCAGCACCAGCAGCGGCATCAGTACGACGAGGCCTTGAAGTGCTTCAAACGTGCTAACGAAATGCGCGACAAAAAATCGCCCGAGTGCTTTCTTTGGATGGCCAAGGCCTATCAAGGCCTGGAGGCTTACAAGAGCGCCATCGAAAGCGCTGAGCGGGTGATCGAACTCGCCGGAAGCGACAGTCAGCTTCGCGCGCTCGGCTACAACTATAAAGGCACTGCTCTGCAATCCCATTCCGACGGCAAGGATCAGAAGAGACTTCAGGAAGCGGAGGCGGCGTTTCGGGAAGGCCTGGCTCTCGCGACCGACCTGCACATTCTTCATTACAACCTCGGCTTCACGTTGATGCAGTTAGGGCGCGATCTTGAAGGCATCGCAGAGATGGAAAAATTTGTGCAGCTTGCGCCCGAGGGTACTAACGCCGACAACGCGCGCAAGATGATCGCAAACCCGCGGCGCGCGCGCGAGAACTACGCTCCGGACTTTTCGATCACCACATCCGCCGGCGAGTACCTCACGCTGGAGGACCTGCGAGGCAAAGTGGTGCTACTGGATTTCTGGGCGACATGGTGTCCGCCCTGTGTGGCATCGGTGCCTGCACTGCGCAACCTTTACAGGAGGTTCGAGAAGGAGCGTTCGTTTGTGATGATAGCGATCAGTTCGGACCGCGAGGCTGAGACGTGGAAGGCGTTCACCGCCAAGAACCAGATGGTCTGGCCGCAGCACCTGGACCGCAGCTTCAAGGTGCAGAGGGCGTTCGACATACGCTCATATCCAACCTACATCGTGATTGACGCCGAGGGCATTGTGCGGTACCGCTGCGGCTCGTTCGGTTCGCAGGGGACCGCGACAATCGAGGAGGCGATCCGCAAGGCGCTGAAGACGACCACAAGGACGGTGGCCTCTAACTAAGTGTCCAACCGAGGGCCGATGTGAACGAAACCAAAAACGGATTGCAGCTCAAGCTCGGTGAAAGTGCTCCAGTCGAAAATCTATTAGCGCCAGTCGCCAGGGTGTCGGCGACGAAACTTTCCGAAAGCGAAACGGAAAATGTATTGAAGCGTCTTCAGCCGATCAAGACCGATGCTGATGACCAACAGGACTTCGCCATTCGAGACCGCTCGCTGCCGCCGCCTCGCGCGGGCAAGACGATCGAGGCTTCCTTTCCCCCTTCGGAGAAAGTCGAGCCGGAGCAGGTGGAGACAGGGGGCCTCGAGGTGCTTCGGTATTCACCTGAAGGGGACCTGCCGTTAGCCTCACATTTGAGCGTGACTTTCTCACAGCCGATGGTCGCGGTCACTTCTCACGCAGACGAGACAGCGAGCAGTCTACCGGTAATATTGACGCCGCAGCCGCCCGGGCATTGGCGATGGGTAGGCACAAAGACACTGCTGTTCGAGCCGGCCGGCCGTTTCCCGATGGCCACCGAATACGCAGTCGAAATTCCCGCAGGCACGAAATCGGCTACAGGAGCCGTTCTTGCGGTGACCACGCATTGGAAATTCACCACTCCGCCTCCGCAAGTTAAGTCGTCTTATCCCAGCGGCGGGCCGACGTTGCGCGATCCATTGATGTTCGTTGAGTTCGATCAGCGGATCGATCCTGCTGCGGTTGTCCCTACGATTCGAGTGAGCTCGGGCGACCGCGACTGGAGAGCGCGGCTCGCGACAAGCGAAGAAGTTGAAGCAGAGGAAATCGTACGGCGCCTGGCCGGCGCCGCCTCTCGAGATCGCTGGCTCGCGTTCCGAGTTGTCGATTCGAACAATGCGGACTCGCCCGGGCCGCTGCCTGCCGGTTCCCAAATCGACGTGACGATCGGACCCGGCACTCCCTCGCTTGAAGGCCCACGGAAGAGCGCCGCCGCTCAGGGTTTCTCCTTCCGCACGTATGGGCCGCTGGGCGTGACTGGGCAGCGCTGCGCTGGCAGTTACGGCTCGCGCGCGGAGTGCTCTCCTTTTGATCAGTGGCACATCCATTTCACTAACCCGCTTGATCCTGAAAACTTCGAGCAGTCGTACGTGCGAGTGCAAGAGATATTGTCCGGAGGCACAATCGGCCGGCCCGTCGGTCTGAAGAGTGAGATTCGTGGAAACACGCTCATCATCAGCGGTATCAAGCATGGTCAAACGAACTATCGCGTGATGCTTGACGCTGCGATTCGGGATCAATTCGGGCAAGCTCTCGGCGAGACCGAGCCCCTCGTTTTCAACGTTGGTTCAGCGCCGCCGATACTCCGCGGACCGGACAAGCAATTCGTTGTTATGGACCCGATGGCGCAACCCCGTCTGTCGATCTACAGCATAAATCACAGCAGCCTGTTGGTGCGGCTCTATTCCCTTGGTCCCGAGCACTGGGGAGAGTTCCGCAGACACATGCGGAATAGAGATCCCCGCGTTTCCCCGTCTATGCCCGGCAAGCAGGTCCTTTCAGAAATCGTGAGCGTAGCGGCGCAGCCCGATGAGATGGCCGAGACTCGAATTGACCTCAGTCCCGCCCTTGACGATGGATACGGACATGTCGGAATCGTGGTTGAACCTACAGTGATACCGGAGAACGGCTATCGCGATTTTATCATCGTCTGGGCGCAGGTCACTCAGATCGGTCTTGATGCATTCGTCGATAGTTCGGAGTTGATAGGTTTTGCAACATCCCTCAAAGACGGCAGCCCCATAGAGGGCGCTCAGGTCTCAATAGAAACCGGCAAAGAAAACGGCAAGATTCGGAGCACACGAAGCAAGCTCACAGCGACAACCCAAGCTGACGGCATCGCTCACATCGCCCTGGGCAACGAGGCAGGGTCGGGCATTCTCGTGGCCGGCAAAGGCCGCGACACGGCGATTCTTCCTGAGAACACGCACTGGTGGAGCGACAGAAGCAACTGGACCATGAGAGATCAGGGCGAGTCGCTGAGATGGTTTGTCTTCGACGACCGCAATATGTATCGGCCGGGCGAAGAGGTTCACGTGAAGGGATGGATTCGCCGCGTTGGTGACGGGAAAGAGAGCGATGTGAATCTCCTCGATGCAGGCCCGTCGAAGGTCGCATATATTGTGAAGGACTCCCAGGGCAACGATGTCCTCGAGGGCGACGCCGCGATCAACGCGCTCGGTGGATTCGACACCGCGTTCGAGCTGCCTGCGACGATGAACCTCGGTCATGCGTGGTTGCAACTTCAAGCCGCCTCCAATCTCTCCACCTCGAACCGTTCGTATACGCACCAGTTTCAAGTCCAGGAATTTCGCCGCCCTGAGTTTGAAGTGACGGCGCAGACTACCGAGGGTCCGCACTTTGTCGGTAGCAGCGCCGCTGCGACGGTGAGCGCCGCTTACTATGCCGGAGGCGGACTTGCCAATGCTGAAGTAACGTGGCGCGTGAGCAATTCGACCGCGCGATTCACGCCGCCTAACTGCGGCGATTTCAGTTTCGGCAAATGGATTCCGTGGTGGAGCTGTGCGGGCGCCGAACTCGATCCTGGATATTGTGCGAGACCCGGACCCGGTGGCTTTTCCTGGCCTACGGAGACAAACGTCGAGACGTTCAATGGCCGAACCGATGCCGCCGGCAAGCACACGTTGAGCATTGACTTCGCTTCCATCAATCCTCCGCAGGCTTCAACGGTCACCGCCGAAGCCAGCGTGATGGATGTGAATCGTCAAGCGTGGACTGCGAGTACAAATCTGCTTGTCCATCCGGCTGAACTTTACGTCGGCCTTCGCACTCCTCGAGCGTTCGTGCAAAAGGGCGAGCCGCTCATCGTGCAATCAATCGTCGCAGACCTCGATGGAAAACTGATCGCGGGACGCGAAGTCACCGTGCGCGCTGTTTTGATGGATTGGGTGTTTGGGAAAGGAGAGTTCAAGCAACAGGAAAAGAACCCGCAGGAGTGCACAGTGAAATCGGCGGCCGGCGCGGTCGACTGTAGATTCGAGACTAAAGAAGGCGGACAGTATCGCGTGACCGCTACGATCGAAGACGATAGCGGACGCAAGAACGAAAGCGAGCTTACGTTGTGGGTCGCGGGCGGAAAGTTGGTTCCGAAACGAAACGTTGAGCAGGAAGACGCCAATTTGATTCCCGATCGCAGGGAGTACCGCGCCGGCGACACGGCGGAGGTGCTGGTGCAGGCGCCCTTCTTCCCGGCAGAGGGGCTTTTGACGCTCAGGCGTTCAGGCATCGTGCGCGTCGAGCGATTCAAGATGGATGGCCCGTCGCTCACGTTGCGGATTCCGATTGACGAAGGCTACGTGCCTAACATTCACGTGCAGGTCGATCTGGTGGGGGCGTGTGCGCGCACCGACGCCGAGGGGAACCTGTACGAAAACTTACCTAAGCGTCCCGCATTCGCAAAGGGAACGTTGAATCTGAGAGTCCCGCCGTTTACGCGAATGCTGGCGGTCGAAGCCAAGCCGCGCGACAAGTCACTGGAGCCGGGCGGTGAAACGACCATCGACATCGAGGTGCGGGACGCAGGAGGCAAGCCCGTCGAGGGAAGCGAGCTTGCTATTGTCGTGGTCGATGAATCAGTGCTGGCCTTGACCGGTTACCGCATCGGCGATCCCATCGACACGTTCTATTCACAACGCGCTGCCGGCGCAAGCGACTATTACTTGCGGGAGCATCTGGTGCTGGCAGACACACAGGAACTGGATCCACAGTCGAAAGACTCGCCCGCGGACGGAATGCAATTTGCGCTAGCCGAGCTGGCGGATCGAATGCCTGTGGGAAGGGCCATGTCCCGGATGGCAGCGGGCGTCGATAGCGAGTCGCCGGAACTAATCCGCCTGCGAGAGAACTTCAATGCGCTGGCGGCGTTTGCGCCCGCCGTGCCGACCGACGCAAGCGGTTGCGCCAGCGTCAAAGTAAAACTGCCTGATAGCCTGACTCGCTATCGGGTTATGGCAGTCGCCGTAGCCGGCGGCAAGCAGTTCGGGGCGAACGAATCGACAATCACCGCGAGACTCCCGTTGATGGTGCGTCCTTCCGCGCCGCGGTTCATGAATTTCGGCGACAAGATCGAGCTGCCCGTCGTCGTCCAGAACCAGACCGACTCGCCGATGGACGTCGACGTAGCGGTGCGAACGAGCAACGCCGAACTCACGGAAGGCGGCGGGCGCAGAATGACCGTGCCGCCAAACGATCGCGTCGAAGTTCGCTTTCCTGTTTCAGCGGCGCGCGCGGGCACTGCGCGGTTTCAAATCGCGGGCGTGTCGGGCAAGTGGAACGACGCAGCAGAGATCGAATTGCCGGTCTGGACTCCTGCGACGACCGAAGCGTTTGCCGCCTACGGCGAGATTGATGAAGGCGCAATCACGCAGCCGGTCAAAGCGCCGAGCGATGCTTTCATGCAATTCGGCGGACTCGAGATCACGACCTCCTCGACGGAGCTTCAAGCGCTGACCGACGCTGTGCTTTACCTGGTCACGTATCCGTTCGAGTGCTCGGAGCAACTGTCTTCGAGAGTGCTGGGCGTGGCTGCGTTGCGTGACGTGCTGGCTGCGTTTCAAGCGAAAGGACTGCCTGAACCGAACCAGATGATCGCGGCAGTCTCGCGGGACCTCAAGCGACTCGAAACGCTGCAAAATCCAGACGGGGGATTCGCGTTCTGGCGCCGAGGCGATGAGTCGCGGCCTTACGTGAGTATCCACGTCGCTCATGCACTCGCGCGCGCGAAGGAAAAAGACTTCGAGGTTCCTGCGTCGATGCAGGAGCGGTCGACGAATTACCTGCGTGAGATCGAGCGGCACACTTCCCGTTCGTACGATCACCTCGCCCGCAGCTCGCTCATCGCTTACGCACTGTACGTGCGCAACCTGGCCGGCGATAGAGACGTTGAGGGAGCGCGAAATCTAATCGCGCGAGGCGGTCTCGACGCGCTTTCGCTTGAAGCAATGGGCTGGCTGCTGTCGGTGTTGTCGGGCGATCCGGCGGCGACGTCAGAGCTTGTCGCGATCCACAGGCGCCTGAACAACCGCGCCACGGAAGAGGCCGCCACAGCCCATTTCGTGACTTCCTACGGCGACGGCGATTATCTCTTGCTGCACTCGGATCGCCGCGCCGATGCCGTAATCCTCGACGCTCTGATCAAAGATCAGCCTGACAGCGATCTCATTCCGAAAATCGTTCGCGGCTTGCTCGCGCATCGCAGGCAAGGCCGTTGGGAGAACACTCAGGAGAACGCTTTTGTGTTGCTTGCGCTTGATAAGTACTTTGCGACTTATGAAAAAGTCACGCCGGATTTCGTCGCGCGCGCGTGGCTCGGCGATGATTACGCAGGCGGGCATGAGTTTCGAGGACGCACGACCGAACGTCATAACGTGAACGTTCCGATGCGGATACTTGCCGAACGAGTCGAAAGCGCGGTGGGAACAGTCGCGCGGAATCTAACACTGAGCAAAGAAGGCCCGGGCCGGTTGTACTATCGCATTGGGATGCAGTTCGCGCCCGCGAGTCTCAAGCTCGATCCTTCACAGCACGGCTTCACCGTCGAGCGCGTGTACGAAGCTGTTGATAAAGCCGATGACGCGCGGCGCGATGCAGACGGAACCTGGCGCATCAAAGCCGGCGCGCGCGTTCGAGTGAAGCTTACGATGCTGGTTCCATCGCGCCGCTATCACGTCGCGCTGGTTGATCCTACGCCGGCCGGGCTCGAGGCGTTGAACCCCGCGCTCGCAGTCACCGGCAGCGTGCCGCAAGACGCAACTGATACGACGACAAATCAATGGTGGTGGGGTTGGCCCTGGTTCGAGCACCAGAACATGCGGGACGAGCGCGTCGAAGCTTTCGCGTCCCTGGTGTGGCAAGGCGTTCACACCTACTCTTACATAGCTCGAGCGACGACACCGGGGCTGTTCGTAGTGCCGCCGGCTAAAGCCGAAGAGATGTACCACCCTGAGACCTTCGGCCGAAGCGGAACGGATAGGGTGCTTGTCGACTGAAAGCGAACTGAACCGTCTGTTGATAGGAGAACAATTCAATGGGTTCTGTGGGATTTCCGGAAATTATTGTGATCCTGGTAATGGTCCTCAGCTATGTGATCATTGCCCCTCTACTGTTGTCTATAGGTCTGCGGCTACTTGTGAGCCTTGCGGACACCTTCGGGGTCCCCGAAGCTCTGGGCCGATTTGGAGCGACATTGGTGAATTCATTTCGGGAACATAGATAACCAAACGAAGAGTAGGAAGGATGAATATGCATTCGACTATCAATTCAACCTTTAGATGGATCTTGTCGCTAGCCGTCATATGACCAGGTGGCTATGCCGGCAGTCTTTGCGACCTGTAGGCCGTAGCATCACGGACCCACTTCTGACGAGCAGCATATCGGTTATCAACTGCTTGCGCTGAGTTGGGACGCAAGGAAGAATCGATCCAGCTTCTGCCAACGTGTCTTACAGCGCACGATGACCACCTTGTCTGGATAAAAGTCGAACCCAGTTTCAAATCGCTGCGCAGCGATAGCCGGGTTCAGACCCTGCTGCGAGATTTGAAGCTGAACTACAATCATTCTTTCTTGGACAATCCGCCGCTCTCCTGACAGAATCACTGCCGCAGTTCATCATCGACAACCGGACATACACCTCTTGGCAACCAGCGCAGAAAAGAAGACACAACCCAGGACTGAGCTTAAGCGCGACCTCACTAAACTCGAGAGCTACGCCACCATCATCGGCATCCTGGTAGGCTCGGGTATTTTCGTCGTTACAGGCAAGTCCGGTACGATTGCCGGCCCTTCGATCCCGCTCGCTTATCTCGTGCTTGCGCCGGTGATACTTGTTACTGCCGTCGCGTACTCGGTCTACATCTCAACGCCGCTCGGCACGAGTCCCGGCGGCGAGTACCTGCACATCTCGCGAACGACCGGAAGCTATTATCTCGGCTTCATCGCACTCTGGTTGAAGTGGCTTTCTTACATCGGCGCTCTGGTAATCCTGGCGGTCTCGCTCGGGCAGTATTTGAAGTTCTTCTTCCCGAAGGTGGACCTGGACTCGTGGTTCGCGCGTGTGTTGCCGTGCGGTGAATGGCTGAAAGCAAACTTCTCCGGCGATCCCAGCCTGGCCGAAGTAGCAATAGCAACCGCGGCGGTGCTGTTCTTCTTCCTGCTGAACGTCGCCGGAGCGAAGTTTTACGGCTGGCTTCAGACCGCGATGGTCATCGTGAAGTGCGCGGCGATCGTTGTGCTGGTAGTCCCGGGACTGTTCGCGATCGATTGGAAGAACTTCACTCCGTTCTTTCCTTACGGCTTCTGGGCTCACGGCACAGCCGACGGTGAACGAGGATTTCTGGCAGTGCTTCCGCCGCTGCTGTTCGCGTATGCGGGGTTCGAAGCGCTCGCGCAGACCGCGGGCGAGACAAAAGATTCGAGAAGCTCGCTTCCACGCATTTTCATAAACGGAATCCTGATTTCGATGGTGATGTTCTTTCTGATGTCGCTGGTGGCGTTTGGCGTGGTGCCTTATCAGGAGCTGGCTCAATCGAGTTTTGCGATGAGCGATGCGGCAGCTCGCTATCTGCCGTGGTGGGGCGGCGCGATCGTAACAGTCGGCGCGCTTATGGCATTCTCGACTTGCTTGAACGCAACGATGTTCGTTCCCGCGCGAATCCTTTATGTTTTCGGCGAGGAGCGGATGGCGCCGCAATGGTTCGCGAGGGTGGGCGAACGATTTCACACGCCCTGGGTGAGTTTAGTAGTCAATACCGCCGTAGCACTCGCGTTGCTGTGGACGAAGAAGTTTGGCTACGTGTTGGACATCTCTCTTCTGGCAATTTTTCTGACTTATGCAATGCACAGTGGCTCGCTTGTCGCGCTGCCTTTCATCAGGCCCGCGCTTTATCAAAAGGCGCAAGTGAGAATTCGACCTGCCCTGCTCGTGATTCTGGGATTCTTGTCGGTTGCTTCGATGATCTATCTGTCGGTAGTCACGGTGGCGCACGACCTGGCAAAGCAGCAGGGTCTTCCACCGGAGCAACGAGGCATCGCCATATGGCAACTGCTTCTGGTGTGGGTCGCGATCGGAAGCGTGCTTTATTTCATAGCACGATGGGAAGGCCGCCGCGCTGGATTCGATTACGAACGCCAGTTGAATAAAGACCTGTCTTAGCGAGCCTTGCGGTTCTTTGCGTCTTTGCGCTGAGTATTCTAATTCTCAACGCAAAGACGCCAAGGACCGCAAAGCTCGCTAAGAGCACCCGAAAGGTTATGGAATCTTAGACATGAAAAGAATAGAACGCGCACTTATCAGCGTATCCGACAAGACGGGGCTGGTGGATTTCGCTCGACGATTGAGCCGGCACTCAATTGAGATCATCTCAACCGGCGGCACCGCAAAGCTGTTGAGGGAAGCGGGCCTCGCCGTCCGAGACGTTTCCGAACTCACCGGTTTTCCGGAGATGCTCGATGGGCGCGTCAAAACCCTGCACCCGAAAGTTCACGGTGGTCTGCTCGCGATTCGAAGTAATCCTGAACACCAACGCCAGGTCGAGGCGAACGGCATTCAGTACATCGAGATGGTCGTCGTTAACTTGTACCCGTTTCGCGAGACTGTCGCTCGCGAGGACGTTACCATCGAAGACGCGATAGAAAACATCGACATCGGCGGTCCGTCGATGATTCGCTCGGCGGCAAAGAACTTCGAGGACGTTGTCGTAGTTGTTGATCCATCCGACTACTCCGCGGTTGCGGACGAAATGGAAGCAAGCGGCGGCATGATTTCAAGAGCGACGCGCTTCAGGCTTGCGCGGCGGGCATTCGACACGACTTCGCGATACGACGCAGCTATCTCGGAATTTCTCGAGGGCTCGGTGACTCTCGACCATGCCAATGAGCTTCGGGTTCAGAAGCCCACTGGCCTTCCGACAACGCTTACGATCTTTGCCAGGAAAACCCTGGATCTTCGCTACGGCGAGAATCCACATCAACGCGCGGCGCTCTATTTGTCCTCCGATTCAGGCGGCGGGATCGCAAACGCCGAGAAGCTTCAGGGGAAGGAACTGTCTTTCAACAACCTGATCGACTTGGAGGCCGCGTGGAAGCTGGTCGCGGAGTTCAAAGACACGGCTTGCGCGATCATCAAACACACGAATCCGTGCGGCGCTGCTACCGCGGCCGGCGTTCTTGAAGCATTCGAGAAGGCTCGCGCTACGGACCCTGTCTCTGCTTTTGGCGGGATCATCGGGTTCAATCAAACTGTGACCGCAGCGGCTGCGCGCGCCATTGCCGAGACCTTCTTCGAGGCTATCGTTGCTCCCGATTATGAGCCGGCTTCTCTTGAACTCTTCGCGACAAAAAAGAACTTACGAGTGATGAGAGTCGACAAGAGACAGACAACGGGCGCGCAGTTTGATCTGCGAGTCATCAGCGACAACGGCATGCTGATTCAGGACCCCGATCGCGGAGCTCTGGTGGATGCGGAGCTTCGCTTTGTCACTTCGCGACGGCCGAGCGACGAAGAGATGCGCGCGTTGCGTTTTGCCTGGATCATTGCGAAACAAGTTAAGTCGAACGCAATCGTCTACGCTCGCGATGGACAGTTGGTCGGCGTTGGCGCGGGCCAGATGAGCCGTGTCGATTCAGTCAAGATCGGCGCAATGAAGGCACAGTTGCCGCTTGCCGGTTGCGTTGTCGCATCGGACGCGTTCTTCCCATTTCGAGACGGAGTCGACGAAGCCGCTCGCGCCGGTATCACTGCGGTCATTCAGCCGGGCGGGTCAGTGCGTGACGAAGAGGTAATAGCGGCTGCAAACGAACACGATCTGGCGATGGTGTTCACCGGAATGCGGCACTTCAAACACTAGTTGCTGGTTACTCTATCGCAGTAGATATGCGGAGCCAGTCGAGATATTCCTGTGAGCCTCGCACGATTGGAATCGCGACAATTTCAGGCGTCGAGTAAGTGTGCAGCTCTTTGACGCGGCTTTCTACGTCAACGTATCGATCATCGGTCGTCTTGATGATCATCAGAGCCTCACTGTCGCTTGTGACTCTTCCTTCCCATCGATAGATCGATTCAATCGCAGGGACAATGTTGACGCAGGCGGCCGACTGCTCCGACACGAGCGCGTTGGCTATGCGCCCAGCCTCTTCGCTGTTCGGAGCAGTAACGAAGATTATGATCTCGCGGCTCACAGGCTTCTTATACCACGAGGCCGATGTCCGACAAACTTCAGTTTGTCGACATCCTTCGATCGGACGACAAACTGAAGTTTGTCGGACTTTTGTCGGACTTTTGTCAAACTAGTGAGCGCCACCGGATGACTCGGCGACTGCTTTTTGCGTTGCCACACCTTCGACGCGTCCGCTGGTCGTCATCATGAATTGTCGCACCCACTCGGTGAACAAATAATTCTCCTCGAAGATTGGGAAGTGGCCGCTGTGCTCCAACATCACCAACTTTGCATGCGGAAGCCCGCTTGCAAGCTCCGAGGATTGATCGGGTGGCGTCTCCAGATCGTAACGCCCCGATACGACCAGCGCCGGCGCCTTGATCCGGCCCAGTTGATTGTGAACGTCCAGACCGGTCATGTCCGACGCGAGCGCCTGTTTCTTCGACAGCGCATCGAAGTATACGGTGTACACGCCGCGATCAAATTCGTATGGCGAAGGCTTGTAGAAATAATGCGGGTACAGCACCGAATAGCGCATGCGCACGCGTTCGCACGGGTTTGCCGCGCCCCTGCCACCTTCAGTCGCTCTATAGGCGTTCATCTCCGCCGGCGAAAGCGTCTTGAGGATTCTCTTTTCGCCTTCTGCCGGATTCTCGACCGCGGCCGAGGCGCTGACCAGGATCAGGCGCTTCACGTTAGCCGGGTGGCGCAACGCGTAGTTCAGAACGATTGTCGCTCCGAAGCTGTGGCCTAACAAAGTCACTTGCTGGACGTTCAGCGCCGTTCGTAACGCCTCGATGTCGTCGGCCATCTCTTCTATCGACGCCGGGCCGTGACCCGCCTTCGTGCTGAGCGTGTCGGCGCGGCGGTCAAAGTAAACCAGCTTCACGTAGCGGCCCAGGTTGGACAGCATGGGATGAAAATACTCGTGCGGCAGACCGGCGCCGCCGTGCACGACGACAACGACATCATCACCACTGCCCTGTGTTTCGTAGACAAAGTTGAGTCCATTGGATTGGAACGTGCCGTAGTCCAATCCCGGTGTCCACACGTGATGGAATGAGAGGAACCCGGATGGCTCCCCGGCGAACGCCACATTCGAGGAGTTGGCGAGCGCCAAACATTCGAACTCGGCTCGGGTCGAGCCTTCCTGTGCCCGAGCCGCCGATACCAGGCTGAACACCATCGAAGCGACCGCACAAATGCGTAGGAGATTTTTCATACTTATGCCCCCAATTGAGTTTCGGCTTCCGGCGCCTCTTGCTCGGCCAATCCGGCCGGCCATAAAGACAGAGCGACACACTAGAAGCAGAAATAGATCTTTGATATTGCTGGTTCGATTGTGAGGTGGGCGAACCAGAGACTGGAACCAAAAACGAACTTACTCGTCTTCAGTTTGATCTTCGGCTGAAGGGGCTGACTTGGAGTTGAAGAAAGCTTCGTAGAGCTCGACGCCACGGGTTAGATCTCGCTCGTCAACCATTACGATGACTTCCTGCGAGAAGCTGCCCGGGATGATCGCAAACTCGCCGCCCTCTACAAATGAGCGGATTCCGTTTTGCTCGAGCATCTCGGAAACCATTTCGGCTTCGGCGCTGTTCCTGAACGACCTGAGCTTCACCGGCTCGGCATCACTCTTATCGTGGACGCTGGTTTCGGGCGTCAGTTCCGATACGAGATCTATATTGCAGTCAGGGCAAGCGGTGATGCCGGCTCGATATTCAGCTTCGCAGTTGGGACAGAATGCCATCGATTTTCAGGGGCCTTTCTAATCAGCCGTCCGGTGATTCTAACGACTGGTTGTTATCATATTATCGGCGACCCGGGAGCGCAACACTTAATCAGGCTCGTGTTCGGTTCTTGGGGTCGCTGACTTGTAACGTGTGATCAGTCCTTCGCGTGCTTTGCGGTCCTTTGCGTCTTTGCGCTGAGTATTGGGTATTGAAGGAGCAAAACACAATACTGACCGCAAAGGCGCAAAGGACCGCAAAGCACGCGGAGGTTCTTAAGCAACGCAGAATCCGAACACTACCTTATGCAGAGGGCTTTGCATTTCCAAGCAAGTGCTCGAGCGCCGGCGTCAGCGATTGATAATAAAACTGATACTTCGATGCGAGGGCGGCCGCGGGGACTACACGTTGGCTGCCCAGGAGCGCTTCAGCCATCTCTCCCATCAGCACTCGCAACGCAAGCTCGGGAACCGGCAGGAAGGCCGGGCGATGCAACACACGCGCGAGCTGACCGGTGAATTCCGCGTTTGTCGCGGCTTCCGGAGCAGCGCCGTTTACCGGCCCTTCGAGTGATGAGGTGAGCATCGCGTGAGAAAAGATGCCGACAATATCCTGAATGTGGATCCAGGGAAACCATTGCTTGCCGCTGCCCAGCCGGCCGCCCAGTCCAAGCTTGAATGGCGCGAGCATCTTTGGAAGCGCGCCTCCGTCGGCGCTCAACACGACGCCCGTTCGAACTTCGACAACCCGCATGCCAAGCTCAGAAGCACGCGCGGCTTCGCTCTCCCATTCCTGGCATACTTCGCTCAAGAACCCCTTGCCCGCGGGAGCAGTCTCAACCAACTGTTCGTCTCCGCGATCACCATAGAAACCGACTGCTGAGCCGCACACGAAAATCGCAGGTCGCTGGTCGAGTGAACGAAACTCCTCAACCAGAGTGCGTGTGGTCAAAACCCTCGAGTCTCTAATCCGTTTCTTTTGCTCTTCGCTCCAGCGCCGCGCGATGATCGGCTCGCCTGCGAGATGAACAACCGCATCGACACCTGCCAGGGCTCCTGTGGGGAACTGACCCGACTGCGGGTCCCATTTATGAAGCTCGGCCGCACGCAGTCCCCGCGTCGTCTCCGGTGAACGTGACAAAGCAACGACTGTATGCCCCTGCTCGCTAAGAGAGCCGCAGAGAGCCCTGCCTATCAAGCCGGTCGCTCCGCTGATCAGCACTTTCATAATGAACCTCCGCTGGCCCTCGCCAGTTCCAGTCGAAAAGCTTAGCACAAAGGCAAGCGCCGACATCGCAGGCCGTGCACGGTCTGGCGGCGCAGGGGGTAATTAGAAATGGGACTTGCGTCGCGGCACTTCGAAGCGGCGATCGAGCGTTCCGCTCGGCAACCGCGTAGGGGTGCGATGTATATAGCAAAGACCGCACGCGGACTTCCGAGCTCCGTTAGGAGCGGCACAAACCTTAGCGCAGGACATTCGTTAAGAAGCTGATCTTGACGGAATCTTGACATCGCAACAGAATGCCTCCGTATGTCCACCGACGACGTAGTCTCCGTTACTCCCAAGTATTTGATTGGAACCGTGACCAAACTCACCGGCCTGTCCATCGATGTGGTCCGCGTATGGGAACGACGCTACGGCGCGGTGCGGCCCGCGCGAAGCGACGGTGGAACGCGACTTTATTCTGATGCTGACGTGTTGCGGCTCACACGATTGCGTCGGGCGGTTGATAAGGGGTTCGGCATCGGTCAGGTCGCCAGGTTTTCTGAGACTGAACTCGACGAAGTGATTGGAGAAGCTCGCCAATCAGCGGAGGCGACCGATCCCTTTGGGGGCCTGCGTAAGCGCTTCATTGACGCGATTCAAATTATGGATGTGGTCGCGGCTGAGCAGGAACTTGCGCGCGCGGCCACTCTCTTCTCGACACGCGAGCTGGTGAAGAACATTGTTGCGCCTACACTGAAGGAAGCGGGCGAAAGGCGCAGTCGCGGGGAGTTTGGCACAGCTCACCAGCGCCTGGCCTCGGGGTTACTGCGCAGTCTCGTTAGCTCACTTCTTCGACTCTATCCGGCTTCGGCGAATGGAGAGGCGATCGTGCTGGCGACGCCGGCCCGGGAACGACACGAGTTTGATCTTCTGCTGGCAGCTTTGCTTGCGGCAACACAAGGCTGGCGGGTTGTATACCTGGGCGCCGATTTGCCGGCGGCCGAGATTGCGCAGGCTGTTCGCTTGACCAACGCGCGAGTTCTAGTGCTAAGCATCTCCAGCGCGAACTCTGTCATTGATGACGAGCTTAGAGTGATTTCAAGTGCGCTGCCTACTTCCACACGCGTGTGGATCGGCGGAGAGGAAGCGACGAGGCATAGAGCGGTCATAGAACGCGCCAACTGGGTCCTCGTGCGCAATCTTGAAGAGCTGGACGATATGCTGAAAAGATAGAACGGCGAGCGGCGTACTCAGGCGCCGTTCGCCGTGTTCGGCCAGGCTGCTTAGGAAGCCCCGGATTTGGTCCCGAATCCACCGATCAGGTAGATCACCCCGATCAAAATGTGAATGATGTGATCTCTCGTTCCTAACATTAAGTACTTTGTGAGATCGAGCATGTGGTCCGGGCCGGTTCCCAGGAAGTAACCGCCTACGCCGAGCAGGCCGTAAACAATTCCGAAGATAATGCAGAACTGCTTCGCTGCGGACAACGAACCCTTCATTCCCAGATAAAGCGAAACTCCGCCTGACACCAGATGCACTAAGTTGT
>DATNBZ010000214.1:0-3522 GCA_035607285.1 Blastocatellia bacterium
GGAGAGGACGATGGCTCTACGAAGAAGAGAATGGCTTAAGACATTTGCGGGAGCGAGCGTCGGTGCGGTCGGCTTGCCGCTGCTCAACCGGACGCTCGCGCAAACAACCGCCAAACGCCCTGAGCCGCCGCTCGCGTTGAAGGACTACCAACCGAAGAGCATGCTGCACGTGCCGGAAACGCATGTTCCTCGTTCGCGCTTTCCCAACATCGACTTCCACACTCATCTCACGTGGGTCGATCGGAAAGGGAAGTCCGATGTCCTGACTCACGCAGCCACCGTCGAAGAGGCGCTGAAGGTTATGGACGCGAAGAACATTCGCATCATGGTGAACCTTACCGGCGGCTACGGTCCTTTACTCGAGGAGGCGGTGCGTCACTGGCATCAACCTCATCCCGATCGATTCATCGTTTTCACCGAGCCCTGGTACGGAAAGATCACTATGCCGAACTATGCGAAGTTTCAGGGCGAGCAGATAGAAGCGGCGAAAAAAGCCGGCGCGCGTGGTCTGAAGATTCTCAAGACGCTCGGACTTTATCTGCGCGAAAACGTAACCACCGGTCCGTTGGTTAAGATTGACGACAAGAGATTCGATGAGATGTGGGAAGCGGCCGGAGCTCTCGACATGCCTGTGGCCATTCACGTCTCTGATCCGGAGGCGTTTTTCCTGCCCACCGATCGCTTCAACGAACGCTATGAAGAGCTCAGCGCGCATCCGGATTGGTCCTTTCATGGCAAAGACTATCCGAGTAATGCCGAACTCCAGGAAGCGCGTAATCGCGTGATGCAGCGTCACCCGCGCACGAAGTTTGTTTGTCTTCATACCGCGGATTCGGAGAACCTGCCGTACGTTTCCGAATGTCTCGATCGCTATCCGAACATGTACGTCGACATCGCGGCGCGCATTGGTGAACTTGGCCGGCAACCGCGAATGTCACGCAAGTTCTTTGACAAGTATCAAGATAGAATTCTGTTTGCCACGGATGCGACGCCTCACGGAGATGAGACGCCGCAGCAGATCTTCGGTAATGAGTTGTACGAGATCTACTACCGTTTTCTGGAAACGGAAGATGAATATTTCGACTACGCGCCCGCGCCGATTCCGCCGCAGGGTCGCTGGCGGATTTACGGCATCGGCTTGCCGGAGCAGATTCTGAAGAAGGTTTACTACGAGAACGCCGCTCGCTTGTTGGGACTGTAAGCTATGCCGGAAAACTCACGCCGACTTTTTTTGATCAACGGGCTGATGTCTCTGGTGGCTGCTCCGCTCTTGCGTCACACGACCTGGGCGGCCGACCGCGGTGTAACGATCACGCTCGAAGGACGTGCAGAGAAGCTCGCAAACGAGACCGTAAGTTTTGGACTTCCGTTGCCGTTTGGTTTCCTCCGAGACGCGCGGAAGGCCAGAGTTGTCGACGAGCGTGGAGTTGAATTGCCTGCCGCTGTTCGTTCGCTCGAACCGTGGCGCATCGGTGGACGAGAAGGTTCGATCCGATCGTTATTGATCCAATTCAAACTCGATTTCTCCAGAGAGAAAACGCAACGCGTAAAAGTCAGCTTTGATGCGCGACCGCGCTCGACGCAGTTCGAATTTGTTCCGGTGTCGCAGACACTGATTGATCAGCACGGGTTGACAGGTCCCCGAGTCAAGGCTGTTCTACCTGCCGATTGGTTGTGCTCGTCAGGTGTAGTCGGACCTCAGGTGCCTGCCACTGAGTCCGGCACTTACTCAAGCTACGACCGCTTCGTCGAAAAGAATTTCCCCGGTTCGCTTCGTTATCTCGATAGTCAGGTCTATCACGAGTGGTTGTTCGATCGAACTACCTGTTATTACAAAATGTACGTTCGCACCGGCGAGAGCAAGTATCTCGACGCCGCTTATCACGCCGCCAATTTTGTCCGCGAACACACGAAGATGGACGGTCCAGACGCCGGAATCTTTACGCTGAAAGGACCCGATCTGAAATATGTCTATCCGCGCGCGATGCACCTCCACTACCTGCTGACGGGAGACGAGCGCGCGCTTGCGTGTGGCAAGTTGATGGCTGAGTACTGCTTCAACCATCAAGATCCTGTCTATCGCCCCGATCTCCTGAAACCAGTTCAACTCGGTGTCGATCCCGAGCGCGGCCGAAACTTCTGGACGTTGCGACACCAGGGTTACGGCTTACTCGGGATCCTGCACGGTTGGGAAATGACCGGCGACCGGAAGTATTCGACCAGGGCGCGAGAGTGTGTTGACGCCTATTACAAACACCAGCGACAACCTCCCGATGGTCGTCCGCCGGATGGTTCGTTGCGGCAAAACTGGGAGTTGTACGATCCGAATGAAGCAACGTTTCCGGGCGCGACTTCGGCGTGGATGATGGCGTTGTTACTCGATCCGATCTTTCATTACTGGACACTTACGAAAGACAGTCGTATCCCTGAGATGGTCGTGAAATGGTGCGACTTTCTCGATCGACAAGGCATCGTTCCCGACGGATCGAAAGCGTATTACGTGATCAATTGTTTCGCGGCGGGTGATCCAAAAGCGTCTCCGGGCGAAATTGGACCAGACATGGAAATGCACAACACCGAGATGGCTTATATGTTCGCGCTGGGTCTGTTTTTCACAAATGACGGCCGGCGCAAGGAGATCTACCAAAAGCGCCTGAAGCGTTTTCTGGATCTGGCGGTTCAGCTCGACATGAACCATCCCGCGCGTGCCTTCAACTGGGCGTTTCAATTCACAAGTCAACTCGTCTATTTAGCGCAACATCAGGGCGAAGGGGCTTTGCACAAAAAGGGGTTTGCATGAAAACGGACGCTCCTGCGCAAACAGTCGCTCACATCAGGGTAGCGGCTTCGCCGCCGGATGGGAGGCAAAGCTACGTCGTCCGATATGAGCCGCCGACTGACGGCTTCGCCGCCCGATGTGAGGCAAGGCTCTGCCTTGCCGTTAGAGCCCAATTAGAAATTGGGGCTTGCCCCCGGTGCGGCCTTTGGCCCAAGAACTCTTGGGGCGAAGCCCGAACCGCGGGCATAGCCCGCTGTTGAAGAGAAGGTGGCCGGCAGGGCAGAGCCCTGCCTCACATCAGGCGGCGAAGCCGGGAGTCGGCGGCTCATATCAGACGACGTAGCTTTGCCTCCCATCAGCGGCGGAGCCGCAACGTTCGCCGAGTAAACCTTGTGCAAAGCCGAGTGAAGGTGCAAATCACAGGAGAAGCTAACGATGAGTTACAAACGAAGGCGGGCGATCACTTTCGTCTACTGGCCCTTCACGCCGACTGACGGCTTCGCCACCCGATGTGAGGCAAGGCTCTGCCTTGCCGTTAGAGCCCAATTAGAAGTTGGGGCTTGCCCCCGGTGCGGCCTTTGGCCCAAGAACTCTTGGGGCGAAGCCCGAACCGCGGGCCTAGCCGCTGTTGAAGAGAAGGTGGCCGGCAGGGCAGAGCCCTGCCTCACATCAGGCGGCGAAGCCGGGAGTCGGCGGCTCATATCAGACGACGTAGCTTTGCCTCCCATCAGCGGCGGAGCCGC
>DATNBZ010000138.1:0-14912 GCA_035607285.1 Blastocatellia bacterium
CCAACTGTTTGAAGACGTCGCGCGCAGTGTTCGACGCGATGGCAAAGCCAATGCCGATGTTCCCCTGACTCATCGGGCCGCCGGTCAAAATCATTGTGTTGATTCCTACGACTTCGCCCTGCATGCCGACGAGCGGGCCGCCGGAGTTGCCGGGATTGATCGATGCGTCGGTCTGAATATAGTGATTGTATTGTGACTCACGAAGCTCGCGTCCGGTTGCGCTGACAATGCCCGCGGTAAGGGTCTGCTGAAGCCCGAACGGGCTTCCAATTGCAAGCACCCAGTCTCCCTGTTCGAGCTTATCCGAGTCGCCCAGGACGGCGATCGGAAGACCGGAAGCATCGATCTTGATCACGGCGATATCGGTCTCGGGATCAGTTCCGATAACCTCCGCCTTGAACTTCCGCCCATCCGCCAATGTGACATTGATCCTACTGGCGTTGCCGACCACGTGATTGTTCGTGAGTATGTAGCCGTCTTCGGTAACGATGAATCCGGAACCGGCGCCTTCGACTCTCCTTGGCACCCTCGGCCCTGAAAACCCAAAGAAATCCGACTGGCCGGAATCACCGGTCGTTGTCTCGACTATGTTGATGAAGACGACTGCAGGCTTGACGGCTTTGGCGACCTCGCGGAAAGAAACGGACAATTCCGCGGGCGCAGGCGCGGATGATACCTTGCGCGGCTCAGGCAGTTCCGGAGCGTTCCTCGAGGAGCGATGATACGCGCCCTGAATAATAGCTACGGTGACGACGAGCGCGGCAACGATAAACGTTATGGCGAGCCAGCCGCCACGCGCGCCTCGTCGTTGCTTCCATGGGTCTTGATTCCGGGGCTGGCTTGCGAATCCGCTATCGGTACCAGTGTCATTCATGATTAGTCATCCTCACATCCAAAAGATTTCTCAAAAATAAGATTAGCGAACGTGAGCGCTCGCGCGCAATAGAAGGCGCGAAGCGAAGGTGATGAAGGCGGGACCTCGATAGCGCTTAGGGCAGTCCTGTATGGGCGGTCCTCCGTGGCCGCCCCTCCCGGCTGTCAAATTGTCTTGATTGCTACGGAGGGGCGGCCACGGAGGACCGCCCATGCAGGACTGCCTATGTTCGTCTGTTATCAGAAGGCGTGTTCGTGGAGCCTCCGCGAGCGTGTCAGCCCGTATGCCTTGAGCTGCCTGTACAAAGTACTGGGAGAAATCCCAAGGATCTCCGAGGCCTTGCCCTGGTGCCAGCCTGTCTGCTCGAGCACGACGAGTATCTGTTTGCGGCGAAGCTCATCCAGGCTTCCGCCGTTGGCGTCTTCACCCTCGGGCGTCATTACGTTGATCATTCGATGCGTGCGAAGCTCGAGCGGCAAATCTTCTGAGCCGATTACGTCGCCCGGCGACAGTATCACTGCGCGCTCGATAACGTTTCTAAGCTCTCGAACATTGCCGGGCCACGCATAGTTCATCAAGACCTGCATCGCTTCATCGTCGAGCCGGGCGCGGCCGCCGCCGCTCACCAGCGCAAGGAAGTGCTCGGCGAGGGCTGGAATGTCTTCGGGCCTCTCGCTCAACGACGGAAGCTTGATCGTAAAGTTGTTGATTCGGAACAGAAGGTCACTCCTGAACTTTCCTTCGATTACGTCGTGGCTCAAATCGCGATTCGTCGCGGCGATGAATCTCACATCGACTTCAACTTTCTTTGTGCCGCCCACGCGATAAAACGTTTGGGTCTCAAGCACGCGCAGCAACTTCGACTGAAGCGTGAGACTCATTTCACCGATTTCGTCGAGGAACAGCGTGCCGCCGTGGGCGAGCTCCAGCAGCCCCAGCTTGCGTTTTCGCGCGCCGGTAAACGCTCCCTGCTCATATCCGAACAACTCTGATTCAAGCAGCGTCTCCTGTATTGCCGCGCAGCTTATATCGATGAACGGGCCGGCGCTCCGCTGCGAAAAACAATGAACCGTATTGGCGACAAGCTCTTTCCCGGTACCGGAATCACCGGTCACCAGCACGGTTGCATTCGAGCTGGCTATCTTGCGCACCAGGTTCATCACATCGGTCATCTTTTGACTGCGGACGACGATGTCTGGCGCCTTCTCCTTGTAGGTGAGCCGCGACTGAAGAACCAGGTTCTCAAAACGGAGCTGACGCTTCTCGTAGGCCTTGTTGATTATGGCTTCGAGCTCGCGGATATGGCACGGCTTGGTCAGGTAGTCGTAAGCGCCAAGCTTCATTGCCTGAAGCGCGGTCTCCACTGTCGCGTGTCCGGTCATCATCAGCACTTCCGGCGGTTGCTCCTGCTGCCGGAGCTCGCGAAGCACCTCGAGTCCGCTGCGTCCGGGCATCATTATGTCCAGCAGCGCCACATCGAACTCAGATTCACGAGCGGCCTTGATCGCGGCTTCCGCGTCATGCACGAGGGTTACGTCGTGGCCGAGCCGTGACATCTCCTTTTGAAGAACCAGTCCAAGGTTCTTCTCATCTTCCGCGATCAGCAGATTAATATTTGGATTTAAACTCACAGTGCTCCCTCCATTTCAAGAATGCCCTCGAACGACTGTGCTTGTGTATGTGCCGGCGCCTCTTGATGTGGCGGTATCAGCACTCGAAAAGTCGTTCCCATGCCCTCGGTCGAATCTACTTCTATTCTGCCTCCGTGTTCGGAGATGATTCCGTAGCAGACCGAGAGCCCGAGGCCGGTTCCGCGGCCCAGGGGTTTAGTTGTAAAGAAGGGGTCAAATATTTTTTGCAGATGCTGCGCCGGGATGCCGCAACCGGTGTCGGTGAATTCAATGGACACCATGCGCTCTGGTTCTGGCTCATTCCATCGCGCTCGAATAGTCAGACTGCCGTCTTCTTCCATTGCGTCGAAAGCATTGGTCATCAACGCTATGAAGACTTGCTTCATCTGGCCTTCGTTTGCGTAAACCGGCGGAAGCGAGTCGTCGATTTCCTTGACTACTCGCATTGCGCCGAGCTTCGGATGGTGTTTGATCAATTGAAGCGTCTGCTCGAGGATGTGAGTAATGTCGCTCGTGAACTTGTCCGCCTGACGCTGGTGAGAGAACTCCAGCAGGCTGTTAGTGATCGTCTTGCAGCGAAACGCTTCGTCGCGGATGATATGCAGATACTCGCCGAAGTCCTGATGCAAATCGATGTTATCGAGGTCCTCGATTCGGGTTGTAAGCGCCTCGGAGCAAGCCGCGATCGTAGCCAGCGGGTTGTTTATTTCGTGCACGACTCCGGCAGCCAGCCTGCCAATCGAAGCGAGCTTCTCGGCGTGAATGATGGCTTCGTTCATCTTTTTCTGTTCGGTGATGTCTTCGCCTACGGTGATGACGTGAGTCACTTCCGCGTTATCGACGCGCATCGGAATCTTGCTGATCTTCCAGGTCTTCTTTTGTCCGTCCAGCCACGACTCCTGTTCCATGTGAACCAACTCGGCCGTGCGAAACACGTCGACGAATTCCTCTTCCAGTTTACGGCGCGGCTGGCGGGCGAGCACCTGAAACACGTTTCGTCCGAGGACGTGCTCGCGATTGATTCCCAGTCCGCCGACTTCGCGATTCCGGTTCCAGGCGACGATTCTCATGTCGGAATCGACCACGTAGAGCGAGACGGGAAGGGAATCGATGATCTTCTCAGTGAATCGCTTTTGCTCTTCGGCCTCGCGTGTCCGGCGCGTTACTTCGAGCGCGAGGTTTATCGACGTATCTTTCGTGCGCTGATACAGCTCGGTGTTCCTTATCGCAAGGCTCAGTTGTTGCGCGACCGCTCCCAGCAGCTTCTGATCATCAGCATTGATTGAGTGCGGCGCGTAACTCCCGCAGACCAGAATGCCAAGCATCTGATCGTCGAACATCAGCGGAGCGACGGTTTCGAGCAGGATATGCGGATCGCGCAGGAAACGTCCGGCAGTGCGAATCTGAATCGCCGGTTGCAAGCGCCAATCGGCGGAAGTGAGATAGCTCACCGCGCGGTCGCGATGAAACCAGTCATCCCCGTCGAGTTGATCTTCGTGTGACCGCGAGCAGATGGCTGATGCGAGTTGATCGGGATCGGAGGAGTTTCGCACGATCACCGCACAAACGTTGCACTCCAGACTCTTGCCTACGGTGAAGACCGCGTAGCTCAAAAGCTCATCCATCTCGAGCGAGGTCATCAGGTTGTTGCCCAGGTTGTAAACGAACGAAAGCTGCGCCGCGCTCTTTTTTGTTTCCGTATACAGACGCGCATTTTCGAGCGCGACAGTCAGTTGATTACAGATCGTAGGAAGCAGCTCTCCCTCGTTTCCGGGAAACTCCGGGTTGCCGGTCGAGACCAAACAAATAGAACCGAGGATTTCGCCCTTCAACGTCAACCGCGCGCACACCAGCCCGCGGAGTTCGTTGAGCAGGCCGCCTCCAAACGCTCTTCGCAATGACTCGGGCAGCGGTGAGAGCAACAGCGGCTTGTCTTTCATTAGAGGCGCAAGTCGCGAATAAAACTCAAGCAGCTCTGCGGACGCAGCGTCGTCGAGCGTCAGCCCATCGACCGCGGATATTTCGATTGGTTCGTCCCCGTCGCGCAAGAAGACAATTCCCGCATCAGCGTGAACGTAACTACGCAACGCCGCCAGCGTTCCTTTCAAAAGCACGTCCGGCTCGAGCGAGCTTGCGAGCACCGACGACACGGTATGCAACACGTTGAGTTGCGCTAATCTTTCATCGATCTCTCTTTCGACATGTGATGAACGCAGGTGAGCTTTGATTCTCGAAAGCAGCTCCGCGCGTTGATAAGGCCGGTTTATGTAATCGGCGGCTCCACGGTTCAAGCAGGCAACTTTGTCCTGAGCGCGATGGCTTTTGGAGATAACCAGTAACGGAACATCGGCGGTCACACCATCGCCGCGAATCTCCTCACAAAAGGCGAGCGCAGCGTTGGCCCAGAGCGTCCTGCGCTGGCTCTCGCCTGAATCGTTATCGGAAGGCGCGAGTGGGCGGGAACTCAGGATCGAAGCTGAGGGTTCGAGGATGACGAGCGAGACTTTGCCGGCGCGCAACTCGTCGCGCGCGGTATCGAATGAATCAAGCGAGGCCGCGTCATAGCCTGCCGTTACCAGCAGTCGTTGCATAGCTCTCGCTGACTTGGTTTCGTCTCCGAGTATGAGGATGCGTTCGGATAACCCGTTAGGGTCAGACATACGCGCGCCTGCTCTAATTCGGGGCTTACAGAGGACTTAAGGGGCAGACACACCGTCAGGAGGATGCGGTCAATCTAAGTCAGTTTGACGGATGAGTCAATAATAATGTCGGTGTTCAAACGCGTTTTTACTAACGAGGTTATTTCTCGAGCTGTTGTTTGGCGAGCACGGCTTCGTTGCTTCTGGGATATTGCCTCATCAATGCCTGAAACTCAGCACGCGCGGCGTCGGTCTGCCCAAGCTCCATCAGGGCCATGCCCTTCTTGAATCGAGCGGCCGGGATCTTGTCACCTTTAGGGAAGAGCGCCGGCACCTTGTCAAACTCGGCGATCGCTTCGTTGAATTTCTTCTTGCCGTAGTAAGACTCGCCAATCCAATACTGCGCGTTGTCAGCCATCTCGCTTGTAGGATAGGTCTCAACGTATTGGCGGAATTCGCTTATGGCGAGATCGTAATTCCCTCTGCTGTAATCGCTGTAGGCCGCTGCGAAAAGCTGGTCCGGATTTCCCGGCGTGATCGTAGTGAAAGTCGGAAGCTTCGGCAGTTCCTCGACCAGCTTCTTCAATTGAGCCAACTGCTCCGACACCCTGTCGATTCGTTGATTCGTCGAGCCAATTTGTTCGCTGAGTCCGCTAACAGATTGGATCGCGCTCGAGCTGCTCTCGTTCGACCGGCTTTGCGATTGGCGGATCGCGTTGACATTATCGACGATCTGCGTGATCAGGGTGTTCAATTGCCCGCTATTCTTGTCGCTGGATTCCTGCATCGAACGGACCTGGCGCTCCAGGACAATCACTTCGGCCTTCAACTCGTCGAGCGCGATCTTTAGCTGAGCATCGCGGTCCTTCTGATCGGCAAGTCCGCCCGTGTCAAGAGACGCCAGGAACATAAGAACGAGAACAGCGGTGACAATGAACTTGAACGACATAGGTTTCTCCTGTCTCAGGCAATAAGAAGTATTTGTGCGACGCACTCTGGCGCAGCGCGAAGGTCGATCATTCTGTGTCAGCGAGCGAACGCGCCGCTTGATAATGCGAGTCCGTTACGGATTCCGCGGTGTGCCTCCGCTCACGTAAATGAAATCGTCGCGGCGGTCGTGCGCCCACGAAGGCGATTGGTCGGGTGACCCTTCGCCGGTGCCTGCAGCTCGCTCCTTGCCGTAGCTCACGGTTTGAATTCTCGACACTTCGACTCCCAGCGAGGCCAGGAATTCTTTCGCAGCCTGAGCGCGCCGTTCACCTAGCCCGATGTTGTACTCTTCGGTGCCGCGAGGATCGCAGTTTCCTTCAATGCGAAACACGATCGACCGGTTCGGTCCTTCCGTAAGCCAGCTCGCCGCCCGGCGCAGTTTGTCTTGCGACTGCGGAAGCAAGTCCGACTTGTCCAGATCGAAATAGATCGCCTGCACTCGCTGATTGAAAATCGCCGCGATCGTCGGGTTTGCAGAGGAAGGCATGGTTCGAGGCCTCTCTCCGGCGGGGGTCTCTTCCGTAACGGTCACGCGAGCCGAAGCGCTCTCGGTTCCGCCCGCGCCCGTTGCGGTTGCGTCGTAGGTCGTCGATTGGCCAGGGCTCACCGCGCGTGAACCGGAACTGGGCACAGTTCCCAACTCGCTGATAGTAACCCGGTCGGCGTTATTCGACGTCCATCGAAGCGTCGTGCTTTGCCCTCGAGTGATGGCCGACTGATCGGCGGAGATACTAATGGTCGGGCGAGCAGGACGCGGCGTGACCGAGACCACTTTGCTGTCTCTGGCTTCCTTCTTGCCGCGAGTGGCGACCGCCGTGTAAGTCGTCGTGTTGTCAGGTGTGAAAACCTGAGCCCCGGTCTTATCGACCGCCTTCCCGTTTATCGTAACTTGCTTTGCGTCCTTGGAAGTCCAGTTCACGCGAACGTCCTCGCCTTGCTGGACCCGGTCCTTCGACACCTGCAAAGTTACTTTCGGCTTTGCGCATCCCACAACGCCGGCCAGTATAGAAGCGGCAAAGATAATCGCAACTGTTCTCGAAAACTTGTTTTTCATTTTCAGCTCCTATGTAAGGTTCGTAGTACCGCATTCATGCGGAAGTTTGTCTGGTGTTTGGTTACCAGAGCCTACGAGCTTCCGCATAAATACGGCACTACGAACTCTTGCAAAAATCACTTTGCCCACGTCGGAGAACGGCCTCCGCCGCGTGTAAGCTGGCGTTGGCCGGTCCCGTCGATGTGCGCCTGCCAAACTTCCCACCTGCCGGAACGGTTCGACTGAAACGCGATGTGACGACTGTCAGGCGCCCATGTCGGGCTCTCGTTCCGCCCCTGCGATGTTAGCTGAATTAGCTGGCCTGATGCTACATCAGCGACAAAGACTTGAAAGCTTCCCGCGCCGCCGTATGTGAACGCAACGTACCGCCCATCGGGCGACCACGAAGGCGAATCCGCCTGGCCGCCTCTCGCGATGAGGGGGCGCTGATTCGCTCCGCTCGAATCCATTACGTAAACCTGGGGCGTGCCCGCTCGGTCCGATATGAAAGCGATCTCGCGCCCGGTCTTCGGATTCCAGCGCGGCGAGATGTTGACACGCTTCGGCGTCCTCGTCAGCCTGCGCGCGTTCGAGCCGTCAAGGTTCGAAACGTAGATTTCCATCGAACCGTCGCCGCCCATCGCCGAGCTGAACGCGAGCTGGCCGCTCGGAGAGATGGTCGGCGACGTGGTTGTCGAATTGAAATTCGTGCCGCCGATCAGTCCGCCTTCCGACGAGCGCACTACGATGTTCGGGACTCCGGTCTTGAAACTTACGTAAGCCAGATAACGCCCGTCCGGCGAGTACTGGGGAAAGCGAACCATGGAACCGTCGCTGGCGATCCCGCGCTGGTTGAACCCGTCATAGTCCATCGCCCTGATCGAGTCGCCGCCGACAAACGCGATCTTCGAGGTAGCGATCCCGTCGCGGCCTGTCAGCAGCTTCACGATTTCGTCCGCAAACTCATGCGCCGCTCGCCGCGCATCGCCTGAGTGCCGCGAAGCGATGAGCTGCTGTTTAGTTTTCACGTCGAACAGGTAAGTGTCCGCTGATGTTTCGCCGCCAGTGTTTTGAAGATTACCGAATGCGACGTAGTCAGCCTTGACCGGATCGGCGCTCCAGTCGTCGAACTTCAACGAGGCCGGATCAGGAACAAGCGTCTTCGGGTAGAGACTCTTGCCTACCAATCCGGATACTGCGGCAAAATCAAGATCGGCCCATAAGACTTGATTGAACGTGCCGGCGGCGGCTTCCAGTCCAGCAGAGCGCGCGATGAAGTCGGCCACCGCCAGGTTAGGACCATTGCCGGGGGTGACGATGATGGTGCCGATTTGTTTTCGGATGTCGTCCTGTGGCGCAGCTTCTTGCTGGGCGACGATGGGAACACCGGACCAGATCAACAGGAGAAGACTTGCTGCCGCGCTCAAGATCCGTAATCTCATATCTTGGAATCCGTTCTGACCTTCGATCGAAATCGGTTCTCCGGCTTCACTTCGCTGGGGGTGTGATTAAAAGCCGGACTTCCCACGTAGTAACGAATTTATTCGTTGGGATTCTCAGAAACGAATAAAATTCGTTACTACGTGGCCGTTATCATTGCAAGTCCCGCTTTTAATCACACCCCTTCGCCGGCACTCCTGGAACCGTTCAAACAATATCACTTCGGATAACGGAACCAAACTTCCGCCGTCGCCTCCTGTACGCCTGCCAGGAAGCCTGAGGGGAATTTCGGTAGCGGATTCGAAGCGAGCACCGCGCGCTCAGCCGCATTGTTCACCAACGCGTTTGATGAGCGCTGCCTGATGTAAGCGGGCGCTACGCGGCCGCCCGAAATTGACAGAATCGTGCCGTCGCTGGCGATCCGCAAGCGAATTATGACGTACTGTACTTCACTCGATTCGATACCGGGCGGCGTGTAGTTTCGAGCGAGGATCGATTGGATCAAACGCCCGTACGCCGAGCCTCCCGGCAAACCGGTGCCGCCGCCAGCTCCGCCACCAGAGCCAATTCCAACCCCTCCGACGAGCGCGGCCGGCGTCGGGGAGCCGAAGCTCCGACCTACTTGCGCGGTCTGAGCCGCCGATCTTCCGCGTTCGTCCTTGCCGGTGAATATCTTCTCTTGTTGATTCACAACCGGTCGATCTGTCTTCAGTGATTTCGGATCGGTGACTTCTTTCTCAGTTGGCGGAAGGAGCGCTTCTGAATGGGGATCGGGCTTGCGAACACTCTCGACCCGAGTGTTGTTGATCGCATCATCGGTATCGCCAACATAAGCAACCGGCTGAGGCTTTGCGAACCCAAGGATGGCTGACTTGTCGGCGACTCCTACTTCAATCGATCCGCCTCCGCCTTCTCCGCCTTCGCCCGGTCCGGCGGCTACGATTTCGGATGAGATAGCTCGATTGAAGGCGATGAATAACGAAGCGAAGATGATCGCGTGAAGAATCATTGACAGAACCACACCGAGACGAGATGACGTTTCAGCCTGGGATAAATCGCTTTTGAATGTGACTAGCTCTGCCAAGATTCAGCCTTTTGATAATTGCCTTCAAGCGGGCGTTCAGAGTACCGACTTTAGTCGGGCAGTGCCGTGTAAACCCGAGACCTATGGACCCTGATGCACTGCCCGACTAAAGTCGGTACTCTGAACACTCGCTTGAGTGCGATGCAGCAAACTCACTTTTTCTTTACTGTCGGTTCCGTCACCAGACTGACTTCAGCTCCGGCTTGCTTCGCGAGATCCAGGACATACGCGATTATCCGGTAGGGCGTCTCGCCATCGCCTCGCACATAAACTTTGCGCTCGCCCGATTGCCCAAGCTTCTCTGAGAGCAGCGCAGGCAGATCGTTCACGTTTACCTGCTTTGCCTCCGCCTGAGTGCTGAGATACATATTACCGTCCTTGTCGATACTCACGACGACGGCTTTGGGCTTGGGTTGCTCGACACGAGTCTCCTGGGTCTTCGGCAGATTCACTTCGATGCCGGTTTGAAGGATCGGCGCAGTCACCATAAAGATCACCAGCAGCACCAGCATCACGTCCACCAATGGAGTGACATTGATCTCCGAAAGAGAGGTTTGAGTGCGGCCACGCTGATCAGTAAAAGCCATAAAAGAGGCCCGGTAAAACGTGATGCGTGAAACGTGATGCGTGACCGGAACGGTCTGATCACGCATCACGTTTCACGTTTCACGCATCACGTTTCACGCATCACGTTTCACGCATCACGGTTCACGAATCACTTCCTTGACGTAGTTTCTTTCGACAAGGTTCATTAACTCCAACGAGAACCGGTCGATTATTCCGGTAAGAGTTTTGATCCGGTTCAAAAACAGATTGTAGAAAATCGCAGCGGGCACTGCAGCGGCGATGCCGGCCGCGGTTGCGATCAGAGCTTCGGCAATGCCCGGCGCCACCGCCTGGATAGAAGACGCCGATGCGGTGCTCAATCCACGAAAAGCGATGATGATGCCGACCACGGTTCCGAACAAACCGATGAACGGTGACGCGTTGGCCGTTGTAGCGAGCCAGGTCAGCCGGCGCTCCATCTGACTCACTTCTGAAATCGTCGCGGATTGCAAAACGCGATTGATCGCGTCGATGCTGCGAACCCCGCCTCCTGTTTCTCCGAGCTGATTGTTGATCTCGTCGTAGCCGGCTATGAACACGCGGACCAGCGGACTTCGGTCGTCGGGATTCGTGCTTTGATAAAACTCCGAGAGCTTCCCGCCTCGTTGAAACCTCGACAAGAAGCCCCTCGTTTGTTTTTCAGCATCCCTGAGCCATAACCACTTAGTGATAATGATCGCCCAGGAATAAATTGAGAACACCAGCAATAGAAGCAACACACCTTTTGCGATTGGGCTTGCTCGCAAGAGAAGATCGAGGGTGCTGCCGGTTTGAGTTTGAGTTGATTGGATGAGAGAGAGTACGAACGTCAATCCTCGTTCACCTCGCTTGTTGGGCGCGAGGTCAATTCTAGATTGGCGCTTCAACGAGTGTCAAACAACGCATCCGGTTTCCGCTGCGCTTTCCGGGCTAAACTCCTTCGCGTGCTTTGCGGTCCTTTGCGGCTTTGCGTTGAGTATTGTTTCTTGCTGCTTCAATACCCAATACTCAACGCAAAGGCGCAAAGGACCGCAAAGCGTTGCCGGCGTCAGATCCTCAAGAGCGATTCATTTGAAGACGGCTGCGTGCTTTTCGCTGCATCGAGTGTTAGGCGCTATCCTTGCCGTTACGGCAATCTGCAATCAATGAGCACTCACAACCCCATCGCCAACTCAGGTGCGTCGCTGGTAGGAGTTGTAAAGATCGTCGTTGATGACGTAGGCCAGGCCATCGGTCACGAGGTCGAAGTCTTCTTCGAGCGTGCGCGTCGAGTACGTCCAGCCCTCCGGCAGAGACAGCTTGCTCCCCAGGGAAGGCAGCTCGTCGATGGTCAACGTCTTGTCCTCAATCTGCGCGTAGGACTGCATGATGTAGACGTCACCCTCCGGCGAAGTCAGCTCATAAACCAATTTGCCGGCCAGGTACGTGTAAACCGTCTGGCGCTGCACTTCATTCGGGACGTAGAACTGCTCGCCCACCGTCCCCTCTCGCAGCTTAGTATCCAGCGTAGCCCGTAGCGCCATCTCAATGCCGCCGAAGGTGAATTTCTCACCAGTCGTTGTTGACCCTGACGCAGTGAGCTTGTCGAGTACCCAGTAGCGCGGGCCGTTCAGTTTGGCGGCGATGGAGCCGTATTCCTCGTTGACCTCGTCCTCGGTCAGTGCGTCCCACTCTGTAGCGGGGCAGTCGTTCAGACCCAGGGTGTTATAGACCCATGAGGTCAGCGTGCGGCCCTGGCGGGTGACAGGGATGACCTCACAGTAGCGTACGTTGCGGAGCTCTTCAGAAACGGACTGTCCTGATTCTGAGCTGACGCTTGGTTCTGAGGTATCTGACATTTCCTATCCTCCTTTTAGCTTTGTATGTGTGTGGGCTCGGTCTTGTGTGGCTACTCAGCCTTAGCCCTTTCGAATCGGTTGGCGGTAATGCCTCCTTTCTTTAGGATTCTCTCGCGGCACTGGCGCCTAGCGAAGAATTGCAATCAGTACCGCTTGTCCACTATCGCCGGATCTGTTGTAAGCGATAGCCGCCGAACGTTCGGTTGACCGGGGCCGCGTTGAGTAAGAAACGACCATAATGACAAAACCAATCCCTAAGAAACCTGATTCGCGGCCTCCGGTCGAACCGTTGTTAGACGACGGTGGGTCAGGCACTCGCTTTGTCGCCAGCGGTCGAAATTGCCGGTGAAGCTTTCGTCAATGACGCTATTGCCTTTTCTATCTGCCCCTTATACTCAGAGAAGTGCTGTACTCGCTTAATTACTCTCAGAGCTTTAAGAGTGTAGTTCACACCAATTACATAAAACAATGCTGTCAAAAGCTGAGAGGCTGCATACAGGATTTCCGGGTATATCTTGATAAATCTGGTAAGACTCACAGATGCATTTATTGAAGCAGACGTCATGTCTGATAGCGCAAAGGCAATCAAGGTGATAACTGTGACCCTCGTCATAATGCTAATGATGAACAGGTAGAATGTTGAGGGTGTATTAACAAAGGTTTCTATTTGGGATAACTGCGCTTTTAACTCACCTACTCTTTTCTTGGAGCGCTTCATACTTCGCCTTGCTAATAGGTTTTGAACAGGAGTAGTAAGCAAGTTGCCGAGAATGCTAAGAAGGATCGCTCCGACAATAGATATGAACCAATTAATTCCCGAAAGCAGTTTTGCCAGTTCTTCCATATTTCCCTCCTCTCATTTTGTTGGAGCTGTTTAGGGCGAAAATACCTTTTTTGCTGCAACTCGAAAAGCCGCCCAACGTCGGCTGCAGCGGGTTGTCAGGCAACATGATTCAGGATCTCATATTCACTACGGATTGGTCTTTTTCGTTACTCAAGTTCCTCCACCAACTCGCGGATGTCCTTCACCGCCTGTGCCGACCTCTCCTCCATCCTCTCGAACTCAGGGCCGTATTCAGCCAACAAAGCGCATGCCTCTGGTATTTTCTCTGGATACATAGAACCACCTACTCCGAGCGCGGTCTGGACATCCTTCAATGCCCCTTCAAGACAATCCAGCATTTTTTCCGCACTGTTTGCAACCGCAAAATCTTCATAGGCCAGCTTGTCGAGTTGCTCGCCAAGCTGCTTTTCTCTTGCAGGGGAATTCAGACCAAGAAGTTCGAAAATCTTCTGAAAACTAGTTGCAGCAACAGCCACACTGATCCTTGCGCCATGTCCTCGAATCTTGCTGCAATGAGTTCGCAAATCATCGATATGGTCGCGTAAGAGTTGCGCTTCGGCTTTTGACTGGATGAAGTAGTCGTTAAACCGAGCTAACTCAGAGCCGTTGACGTCGGTCGAGATGGCAAACCGAAAGTTTGTCAATACAGCAGAAGCGCGTTTAATCACAAAGAGGCTCTTCCCTAATTCGCCGACCATCGCTCGTAGATCGCTCTGGACTTCTGGATGATTGGCTTTAAGGTAGTCTTTGCCACTCTTGACGGCTTCCGCAATAGTCCTGACGCTTTCAATCCCATCAGCAACGAGCTTAAGCCCATCGATAATATCTTGAATCATGGTTAAGCAACCTCCTTTAGATAGTTGACGTGACCGCTCTTCTTAAGATGTGACCTGAAATGATGACATAGCTGGTCGCAGCCTAACGAATAAGGTTCTCTGCGTTTGCGTGGTTTCGCCGCCGCCGAGCATTGGAATAACGGGATCGCGTGATTCGGCGGTGAACACCGCACAAAGAACCCCAGTGGACGAACCCGCGGGCGATTATATGAGGATTGAATGTGGTTTACAATCCCGCCCGAAGCGATCAAAGAAGCGATCAAAGTTCATTGCCAAGCTGTGCATCCAATGGGTCAGAATCCAGATCATCGACCCGATTCTCAGCGGTGCCCTAATTTGGAGTGCGGCGGCAAGGTACTCCGCGACGCCGCTTTCCGTTCGCAATAGATTCAATCACTAGGCAAAGCGGCGTCACGGAGTACCTTGCCGCCGCACTCCAAATTAAGGCGCCGTCCGATTCTCAGCGGGCGATGAGTGGACACTCGGGTCACCGGGCTAGCTTCACAGCGAGATTAACCTTGGGCCTGAGCAGCATTCGGCTCGTCGAGTAATCCAAAATCAACGTGAATCTGCGTAGCATCTCTCCGCCGACGACCCAGGCCGCGGCGCTTGCGCCGAAACCTTCAATGCCCTGCGAGATGCTGACGGCTGACCGGCTGACAGTGTACTTGCCTATGCGTATGCTGTGGATGCGGGCTTCGATGAACTTTCACCCTGCCGCCGATACCTTCTGCAACGCGCTCCGCCGTCTGCGACTTCGGCAGCGTCGCCAAAATCTTATGCGCTTCGGCAAAGGGCCGGTTAATGTGGAAAATTCGGTAGAGTTCTAATCCTGCGTTGGTGTAATAACGGCGATTAGATCATAACGGCGATTAGAGCATAGAGGCGATTAGAGCATAGAGGCGATTAGAGCACAGAGGCGAAATTTTTTCACTAGCCCAGGCGTTCACGCCTGGGTACACGGCAGCCAAACATTTCCCTAGCCCGTTTCAACGGGCTTCAGGTTCGCCTTCAGGCCAGGGGTGGTCCGCGTGATTGGGAGTGCGATGCGAAGCGTGAGTGCCATGACAAGCGGCACTTTCAGACCTTTGCTCAAGCAGGAAGGACAAGCCCCGTAA
>DATNBZ010000237.1:0-5225 GCA_035607285.1 Blastocatellia bacterium
AGCTGTGCCGAGTTCGCCCTGACGACAGCTCTTCGGCCTGACTGGAGCGCGACGGGAACTGCCTGCCCGCCAAACCCGTAGGTAGTGGCGTATTAGCGTGTTGCCAGCAAGGAGTCCTCTGCGTCCCCGGCGTCCTCTGCGGTTTTTCCTGCTCAGTGGCTCGGAATCAACCGCCGAGGACGCAGAGGAGAAACGCGAATGTGAGCGAGCAACACGCTATCACCCCACTATCCGCCGGGGACGATGACCGAGCATAGCCGAGAATTTTGCGGGAGGAGTGTTGACTATGAGCTTTGCCCTCGAAGAGAACGAAGAGCTTTCTATTTCTGTCAAGCGCATCGCAGTCGAGCAAATCGACTTGGCGCTTTACCATCTTCGGAATGCCGGAGAGGACCTCGACAATTCAGTTCACGCGACCCGTCAGAGCCTGAAGCGGCTCCGCTCGTTGGTGGCGTTAGTTTCCCCCGAGCTGGGCAAACGAACATTCAAGCGCGAATGGACCTGTTACAGAAGCGCCGGCCGTCTGCTTGCGAGCGGGAGGGACGCGGCAGTTGTCGTACAAACCTTCGACGCGGTGATCAGTCGCTTTTCGAGCGAGCTCACACCTGAAGCTTTCGCTGCGGAACGCTGCTTCTTGATTGAGCGACGCGACGCGCGGTTAAAGGAAATGGTGGAGGAAGGTGCGCTCGTGAAGGCTTCCGAATTACTGCTTTCTGCTCGCGAGCGCGTTGCAACCTGGCGCGTAAAATGCCGGGGGTTCAAGGCACTTCGAAGAGGTACGAGGTGTTCTTACCGATCCAGCCGCCAGGATCTTCGAAGCGTTCTACGGCATCGGACCGCGACGAACTTTCACCAGTGGCGCCATCCCGTTAAGTTGCTTTGGCACCAATTGCAGATACTGACTCCAATTTGGCCGGTGATCCTGAACGCTCACTCGGCCGAGTTAGGTGCATTATCAGATCGCCTCAACGAAAACCACGACCTCGATGTACTTAGTGACGCAAAGCTATGGTCGGACTTTGAAAGCCAGGAGCAGGGCCCCGAGCCGCTCATCTCCTTGATCGCCCGCCGGTGCCGCGAACTGGAAGCGGAAGCACTGATCCTCGGCGAGCGGCTCTTTACCGAGCGACCACGCCGTTTTGCTGACCGGATCGAGCGGTATTTTCAAGCCTGGCAGCATGGATATTGAATACAAAGCCTTCACGCGCGCGGCACTCGGTAGCGAGTCATACCGAATTCTGTGGTCACTTGGCATCCTTGCGGCATTGATGCTCTTGCTGGCCATTAGAAACATTGCCTCCGGGCAGTTCCGGCTTCTCTATGCGCAGGCCTTGATAGTCGCCATCGCGGCTGCATACGAAATCTTCGCGCTGGCGATCGTCAAGAAAGCGCTGAGCCGGGAGCGCGATGTGCCTCGAACGATGTGGCTGATCAACATCCTCATCGACGCCGCTCTTCCAACGATCGGTCTTTTCATACTTATCGAGAATCGGTTCACCGAGCCTCATCAGGCCCTGGTTGCGCCGGCGGTGTTCCTCTATTTCATTTTTATAATTCTTTCAACGCTTCGTCTCAGTCCGTGGCTCTCGCTTTCGACGGGCCTGCTGTCCGCTGTGGGTTATCTGGGTGTTTCCCTCCTCGTGCACCACCGCTACGCCACTGCGGACGCGGGCCCGTCTTTTTTGCCTTCGACCTATTTCATCTACGCGAGTTTGATTCTGACGGGCGGGATTGCCGCCGCGGGCGTAGCGCTCCAGATCAGAAAGCACGTTTACAGCGCGCTTCGAGAAGCGGAGTTGCAACGCGAGCTCGAGCGAGTGAACCACGATCTCGACGTCGCGCGCTCGATTCAGCAAGGCTTGCTCCCAAGTCAGCCGCCTAACCTGTGTGGCTTTGACATTGCCGGGTGGAATCGGCCAGCCGATGAGACCGGTGGCGACTACTTCGATTGGCAGACGCTGCCTGACGGAAGGCTGGCCGTGAGCCTGGGCGATGCGACGGGTCACGGAATCGGTCCGGCGCTTGTGACCGCATCTTGTCGCGCGTATGCGCGCGCCAGTTTTATCTCGGGAGCGGCGGATGGATGGTTGAATAATCTGAACCGGTTGCTGGCGGAGGACCTTCCTCAAAATCGGTTTGTCACCTTTGCTGTTGTTTTGCTCGATCCCGAAAGCTCACACATCGAAGTGCTCTCCGCTGGGCACGGTCCAATTCTCTTGTACAGAGGAGCAACCCGCGAGATCGAGAACATCGAAGCGCAAGGGATTCCTCTGGGGATGATCGCGGCCGCCACTTATGGATCAGGAACCGATTTGTCTTTAGCTGCCGGAGACATGCTCGTGCTGATCACCGATGGATTCTACGAATGGGAGAATCCTGAGGGCGAAGACTTCGGGCTTGAAAGACTCGAAGCGACGATTCGCCAGTCGTGCGATTGCAGTTCCGAAGAAGTCATCTCGAGACTGCGATCGTCCGTCGAAGACTTCTGCAGGGGAACAAAACAAAATGACGATCTAACCGCCGTGATAATGAAGCGGACGGCGGAAGAGTCGAACAGATGAACGCATGCGAGTTGAAATCCTTTCACGATTGTGGCGAGCCGATTGGCATCTAAGCGCCCTGCTCGGGCTTTTGCTGTTGGTTGTCTTTGTCATTTATCCCATGAGCCTGCGCCGGCCGTGGGGTGACCTCGTACTCGAATCCTTTCTGTCGTTGATTCTGATTCTTGGAGCTGCGCTGGTTGCGCAGCTCCGGGCCGCGCGAGCATTCGGGGCGCTATGCGCCGCCGGAGCGATTGTAATCGGATGGGCGCGCTTGTTCTCGGCGAGCATAGCGCTTGAATTGGTTGGCCTCTCGTTGTGGATTGTCTTTCTCGGGGTGCTCGCGACGGCACTTCTGATTCGAGTGTTTGGCGAAGGAAGGATCAATCTCCATCGCATTCAGGGAGCGGTGGCGGCCTATCTGCTGCTTGGTGTGATGTGGGCAGGCTGCTACAGGCTGGTAGTGCTTGGCGACCCGGCTGCGTTCAACCTGCCGGCAGTTGTCGATGAAGGCACGCTTATGTCAAAGCTGGTCTATTTCAGCTTTGCAACTCTCACTACAGTCGGGTACGGCGATGTTACAGCAGTCGATATGGCCGCGCGTTCATTGGCAATGCTCGAGGCACTCACCGGCCAGCTCTTTCCCGCAGTGCTGATTGCGAGGCTGGTCTCACTGGAAGTGATCCACCGAAATGAGGTTTGAGATCGGCCGAGCCTCGCGTGCTTTGCGGTCCTTTGCGAGCTTTGCGCAAGGAATCCGCTCGAGAAAGAGAGATACGTTGAACGCAAAGCTCGCAAAGTACCGCAAAGCTCGCAAAGCGGTTTCTTCACCGTATCGGCTCGTTAAGACGCGCATGACTCAGGCCGTGGCCGCCCCTCTTGCCGAAGCGAAAGCGTTCTCGAAGGAGGGGCGGCCACGGAGGACCGCCCATACAGGACTACCGATCTCTCCGTTACAACCCGGCGGTCACCTTCAGCATTCTCAAAACTTTCAGGCTCTGCGTCTTTATCACCCCCATCGCGTCGCGACGCCCGAGCTCGCCCGAATGTTTCAACTTCTCTTTGAACTCCAATTCACTTTTGAGGTTTCTCAGATCGGCCAGTACTTCTCCTGCGGTTTGATAACGAATCTCTCGATCCTTGCGCAGCGCCTTGCTCACAATTTCCTCCAGCTCCGGCGGCACGTCGCGCCCGCTCTCGTTAAGCGGCGCTGGCTCGCGGTCAAGGATGGCCGCAATCCTGTCGGCCTGTGTCTCGCCGCTGAAGGGCGGATCGCCCGTTATCATTTCGTAAAGCAGCACACCAAGACTGAAAATATCCGAACGCGCATCAATCGGCTGACCACGCACTTGCTCGGGGGACATATAACTCACGGTCCCGAGAATCAGTCCGGGCCTCGTGCTCTCGATCATCGGCGCAGGAGGGTTCAGCAGCGGGTCGGGGGTTGTAGCGTATTCATCGAGAGACAGCGTCCGATTAACCACGGCGTCCTGATCGCAGTCCTGCGGCTTCGAAGCCGGATCCTTCTCGATTAGTTTGGCGATTCCAAAATCAAGGATCTTCACCAGCCCGTCCGGCCGGACCATTATATTCTCCGGCTTTATGTCTCGATGAACGATACCGGCCTGGTGGGCGGCCTCGAGCGCCGCGGCTATCTGGATACCGATCTCGAGAACCGCCGCGACCGGTTCGGGCGCAGTCATGTGCTCGCGCAACGTTTGGCCGTTAACATATTCGGTAGCCATGTAATGTCTGCCGTCCGCCTCACCTATGTCGAAGATCGTTACTATGTTCGGATGGTCAAGGGCGGATGTTGTCTTTGCTTCCTGCATGAAGCGCATCACTCGCTGCTGATCCTGAGTGAATTCTTCACGAAGCATCTTCAGCGCGATCTTGCGATCAAGCCGCGGGTCTTCCGCAAGATACACGTCACCCATCCCGCCCACTCCAAGCCTCTGTAATAACCGATACGGACCTGCGTAGATGTCATGAATTGCGCAAACCGGCAGCAAGGCGGTTTGTTCCAGCATCGCATTTGATTGTTGTTCAGGCCGTGACCACATTCTCAATTCCGAACACAAGTTTCGTTTGGTACTTGATCCCTGCCTGGCGTTCCCAGGCGAGAATACCTGTCACTGAGAGCCCCGGACTCTTAGATCCAATTAAAGTCTATCCGGTGTGCTAATGGTGGGTAACTGCGCTTGTTGACAGTTAGGAAGGGAAGAATTTACAGCCGTATTTCATCAAATCTCAATGACGTCGCCGAGTCGCGGGCACTCGGGTATCAGCGCGTGTCGTGAAGTAATGATATTCGAGAGAATCCTTCGCGCCCGATCCTCACCGTGAGTGATTATCACTCGCGGCCTTGAAGGCGCTACTGCGGCAACCCAGCTCAACAGATCGCTCTGCCCGGCGTGCGCGCTGAAGCCGCCCATTGTGTGTACCGCGGCATGAACCGGGACCTTCTCGCCGAGTATCCAAACCGATTTCTTCTTATCCACAAGGTGGCGGCCCAATGTTCCAGGCGATTGAAAACCAACCATCAGAACAGCGGTCTGCGGCTGCTGCAAACAGTGACGCAGGTGATGAACGATCCGTCCCCCGGTGCACATGCCGTTGCCTGCCATGATAAGGCACGGCCCTTCGACATCATTGAGCGCTCGTGAGTCTTGCGGCTGCGGACAC
>DATNBZ010000251.1:0-3434 GCA_035607285.1 Blastocatellia bacterium
GTAGATGTTCAGCGCCCAGAAGAGCAGAAACGACAAGTACTCAGTTGGGGTGTGTCCGGCGATGAAGCCGGGAGTTTGAATCTTGTCACCGAGCAGCGTTTGCCATCCGGGCCATGCCACGCGAATCAAAGTGTTGATCGCTTCACCGCCGATCCACGATTGAATACCAAACCACCCGCAGGCGACGAGCGCGCGCATGATGGCTGGCAAGTTCGAACCGTTCGTCCCATAGCTTGCTCGCGCGAACACCGGGAACGGAATCCCGTACTTCGTCCCTGGATGCGAGTTCAACAGTATCGGTGCGAGCACGATCAAGTTGCCCAATAAGATCGTCATCAGCGCTTGCCACCAATTCATGCCGAGATCGATCAGGCTCGACGCCAGCATGTAAGTCGGAATGCAATGGGCCATGCTGATCCACAGCGCGGCGTAGTTGTAGGTAGTCCAGTTGCGCTTGAGGATGGGAACGGGCGCGAGGTCCTCGTTCCAGATTGGGCTATCGGAGACGTCTTCTTCGAGTTCGACAAAATCCGGCTTAAACAGCGTACCCTCTGCGGCCATGCGTTCCTCCGGTGAATGAGTGGATGCCGCATTGTAACGCATCGCTTAGCGATCGACCATATTCTGTTGGCTGGAGGGATCGAGGTAAGGCGTAACCTTTTCTTCGAGCAATTGAATCAGCTCGGGATCCATGAATTCGAATTCGTCGGGGATATACAAACAGATGATTCGTTTGCGCTGATAGATTTCTTTGAATCGCGAATGAATGATGTTGCGGTGGCGTTTCTCCATCACGAATATCAGATCTGCCCAGTCGAGAAGTTCAGCATTGACTGGAACGGTGGCTTCTTTACCGAGCCCCGCTGACTTGGCTTCGATGCCGGGATAGCCGCTGAAGATTGTTTCAGCCGTCGGGCTGCGCAATCGGTTCGCTTGGCAGACGAACAGGACCTTCAGCGTTGTCGTGTTATCGGTCATCCCAAAGCGGTGTCGGTCGTCGCTGAGCCCGTCGCAGCGGGCACGTTGTTTCGGCCACTGCTATCTAACTGAGGTTTCAATCCATTTGAATAGTGTAGTGATGACGCTGGCTCAGCATACAGACAACGCCGCGTGCCTGGTCAACGATTACCGCAAACAAACCAGTAATGTCGCGGCCGAGCACACACATATCGAGCGATTGGACCTGGGTAACGGCTGCATACTGGCCACGAAACACTACCTTGGAAGAATTCTCACGAGACAGACGGATTTGAGTTTCAATTACTACAGACTCAGCCATGCCGCCCAAACCACTGATGCCATCGTAAGAGGTGTTCGGTCGAACGCCGAGTTGCGTGAGAGCTGCCGCAGTCAGAACCGTCCGATCCGCGCCGGTATCAACCAGGAAAGGAAACTTGACCCACGAGCCATCAGCAGCCTGAATCTCACCGCTGATCATGGGCCTCGCCACACCGTCATCAAAGAGCGCCCATTCTCCATCGATGCGCATAGATGTGGGCTACCTTCTCTTTTGGTATGCAGTGAACGAAGCCGCCGTTGTCCTCGGGGTGTGCTGCTTTGGCTTGGGCAATGACTTCCTCGGGAGTGTCGCCGGCGAATAGCTCCTCGCCTGCAATGTAGATGCACTGGCCGCGATAGCGCGTGAAAATTTCCGCAGCGTGTTCCTGAAACCATCGGAAGTTGCGCTCAAAGCGCTCATCCTGCGCCCGCGCTTGAGCCAGTTCCTCGAGGTCGGTGACCTCTTCCATCACTATTGGGTTCAGCAAGTCTGCCATGCTTAATTCTTCGTGCGAAGATTCGTGAAGCGCTATTCTATCTTCATCGCGTCGCCTGCGGCAATAGGTACTGCCAATGGCGCGCTTTCATAGGCGACAACTCCCTTCAAGAACTCTTCCTCCAGCTCAGGAGTTAGATCGGGAGACTTCCAGCCAGCCATCTCGCCGCCGGTTAGCTCGGCAGCCTGGCGCTTCAGGTCCTCAATTCGTTTTTGCCGCTTCGGGTCATCTCGACCATTGCCATCACCCATTGACATATTGACCTCCGTCCGGGGAATCGGAAGTGATGTGCGTTGCGTGTGCTTTGACCCAGGTTGAAACAAACGCGACTGTCGGCGGCCTTCAGAATCTTACTCCAGGTTAAGGAAACTTCAAGGGACTGAACAACAGACAGAGCAATCAAGCTCACGCATGGAAACTCTTCGTCACAGCGCTAGCACCGCCAGGTCGCTGAAGCATTCGGACTTGGTCTCGTTGCCGTTCGGAAAACCCGCGTGCTAGTATCCCCTATCCGTGCAGAGGCTGGTTTAACTCAATGTTTCGCTTTCCGAAGCCGCTTTCTATCTCACTGTGCTTCTCATTGTTAATCGCGCTTAATTCCGAACCTCTCGTCGCGCGCCAAATTGTAAAACAGCAAAGCCAGGAAGCACAGAAGCCGGAACAGGATTCCGAAACCAAAAAAGAGAAACGCGCTCGAAGGGCCGAACGAAAGAAACAAGCCGCGCCCACAAAGGAAGCGCCTTCGGATCAACGTCCCACTGACGGCGCCGCCGCCGAAGCCGAAGTCGTCGATGTCATCGCCGACAAACAATCCAAGAACGGCGACATCGTTCTCTACGAAGGCTATGTCAACGCAACTCAGGGTGAGATCCGGCTACAGGCCGATCGCGTAACTTTCAACACCGTAACTCACGATATGATCGCCGAAGGCAACGTGATCTTCGATCAGGGCGCCGACCAGCGAGTCACCGCGCGACGCGCTGAGATCAACGTTGCTTCAAAGCGGGGAGTGTTTTGGGATACGACCGGTTTCACCAATCGCACTCAGACCGGCGACTACGTTTTCTTCACCGCCAAGCGAGTCGAGAAGACCGGTCCCGACACTTATGAACTGTTCGACGCCGACGTCACTGCTTGCGAAGATGTGATTCCGAAGTGGAGCTTCAAGGCCAAACGGGCCGAGTTAAAGATGGGCGATCGCGTAACTATGCACAACGCCGTTTTTCGAGTTAAGACCCTTCCCGCTTTCGTCCTTCCGTTTATGTGGATACCCGCAACCAGGAAGGAGCGCAAATCGGGATTCCTGCTGCCGTCGACCGGCAACTCGAATCAAAAAGGACGCACCCTCAAGCTCGCCTACTATCAGACGCTCGGGGATTCGGCGGATATCACCTTTCGCAGCGATGTCTACACGCAGCGCGGGCTCGGCATGGGTGCGGAGTTTCGCGCGCAGACCGATGAGAAGTCTTATCTGAGGCTTGGCGTGTTCTCAGTTAAAGATCGCCTGTTCGGAACGCCAGGCGATAATCAGGGTGGTACTGCCTTCATAGCCGACGCGGTGCAGTACCTGCCGCACGGCTGGCTCGCGGTCGGAAACGTTTCGATTGTATCGAGTCTCGCGTTTCGCCAGATATTTTCGGATGACATCACACAGGTTAT
>DATNBZ010000254.1:0-28575 GCA_035607285.1 Blastocatellia bacterium
TGCCTGCCGAATCCACCGCGACGCCGTTGGCTTGATCATCACTCGAACCGCCCAGGTAAGTCGAATACATCAGCGCGCTGCCGGCGGCATTCAACTTTGCAACAAACGCATCGTTGCACACGGAGCTGAAATCGCCCACGCAGGGTGCGCTGTGGTTGCTGGATTGAAGAGAGTTCATCAACGGAAAATCGCCCGACGTTGTATCTCCTACAACGTAGGCGTTGCCCGCGGAGTCCAGCGCAATGCTGCGCCCAATGTCGATTCCACCTCCGCCGAGATAAGTAGAGTAGGCCAGGCCGTTACCGGCTGGATTCAGTTTAGTCACGAATGCATCGGCGCAAGGACGGATGAAATTGCCTGCGCTGCAAGAGCCGCTGAGATTGCTCGCTTGCAACGGGTTCTTCGTCGGAAAATCTCTCGCTTCGGTGTAGCCGGTCACGTAAGCACTGCCCGCGGAGTCCACCGCGATGCTCGTTCCAACGCCGAGAATATTGACCTCACCAGGATCTTGCGGCTCACTGCCGCAAAGATACGTAGCATATGAGATCGCGTCTCCCGCGGCGTTCAACTTGAGTATGAACGCGCTCTTATCCAAATCATCGCCGGGATTAGTGGTTTGAAGCGAGCCTGCGGTGGCCGGAAAGTCTTTTGAAGAAGTGTACCCGGTGATATAAGCGTTGCCGTCCCGGTCCACGGCAATGCTTGTAGCCGCATCAAAGCCCTTACCTCCCAGGTAAGTCGAGTAGATCAGCCTCGAGCCCTTCGGATCAAATTTTGTTACAAACGCATCGGCAGAACCCGCGGCCTTTTCTTGCGCGGCGCCGGGCGTCGTCGGGAACTTTCCCGCAAAATCGCTGCTCCTGCCTGTAACGTAAGTATTCCCGGCAGAATCCACGGCAATCCCCTGCGCTAATGTTGCTTCGCCCAGCAGCGTCGCGTAACTCAACACAGGGTCAATCACCAGAGGCAAGCGCGCGTCATACTGCTCCACCGCAAACGCGACCGTGCCTCGTTTGATTGTATAACGGCACGATACGGCTCTCGTGACCCCATTCGAAAACTGGTAAGCAAACGGCCTGTGCTGTCGCAACGCGCCTTCGGCGGTGTCAATCACCAACTCACCCGAGTCATTCACAGCAACCCGATCGGCGCCGTCGAAGCGCACCCGTATCGCCTTGTAACCGGCTCCAGGAGCCACTTTGAAATCATACTCAAGTTGCCGGCCCGCGCCGTAGTAAACCACGTCGACTCCGCGATAGATCTGGTTTACCGTGACCCGCTCATAATTCGACAAACCCGTCCGCCATCGGGCGGCGTCATTTCCCACGAAATAATTCGTCTTCGCAGCCAGTTGATTCTCTCCAACCGCGCGAGCGCCGCGGTTCGCGCCGATCAACTTCATGCTCAGCACTGCCGGTTCCCTTCGCGGAATGGTTTCGGAGCGAACGGCATCGCATTGTCGCGCGTCCAATTCACCGCTCGCCGAAGAGAGCCGAGATGCCGGACCGGCCGATGGGTCCGTCCCGCTGTTCAGCCGCATCAACGCTTCGGTAGGCATGATCGCAATCTGCATCCCGCTCGCGCGCGCGGTGAATTTCACGGATTTGTTTCCGGGTTCGCGAACCTCCTCGAATTGCAACGCCAGCTTGTCGAGCGCTTCGGTTACGCGTCGTTCCGGCACACTACCGTTACTTTTGCTGCGCGCCGGCGCGGTCCGCACGGCAGCCCGAGTACCCGCCGAATTCATAGTTTCGTTCGGAAAGCTCGCGAGACCGGAGATAAGAAAGGCGGTGATGATCACGGCAGGCTTCTTCATTCGGTGAATGCTCGTCATTAGTGGCTTCCCTCTCATCGAGGTTGACCGGCTCGCTCAACCTAGACGCACTAATTGCGAGCCGCTCGGGCGTGGGGCCGCTCGGTCGCGGCGCGGTTCAGGAAGCTGCTCGTTCGCTTGAGGCGATCTTGCATTCCGTGGTAATCCCAAATCCGCGCCGCAACCAAGCCGCCCCGCGCCCGATGAACTTCGGAACGACAGCGTCGCTTCGGTTGCTGAAAAATAAATCGTTGATTCTCTGGTTCGCGCCCATATCGCGCCGGCGTTCGACTGGCGCAAGCTTCAAAACGCAACGGCAGTCTCGCGAAGGCATCGACGAGGGCGCGTTCCGAACCTCCCGTCGCGAGAAACGGTTTCGGTTCGCTCGTGCTCTCCCGAGATTCATCTGCTCTGTAATATGACGATGCTGAAATTATCCGTGGGCAAGAGATGATCACAATCGCGATCACCAGGCGCGCCCGCGAAAGTCGCGACCACCGCGCTATTCCGGCAGACTTAAGAAAAACCGCTTTTATTGTTTTGGCTTTCAAGAAGCCTCCCGATCCAAGCTGGGATCATTCTTGACGAAGTGTGAGACGGAATGCCGAATGTGGCTAATGCGACTTGTATGCCAGCGAAATCTTAAGCAATCGCGCAGGCATTTCCTGCAATATCGGCGCTTTCGACAAATCGCGAGCCGCTCGAGAGAAGCCGTCCGACAAGAGGTAACCGATGGGCGGGAACTAAGTAGCGCAATCTGGAAAAGCTGTATACAGAGGATCGTTGGAAACCATCTTTTGTGACTGCCGTCACTGCGTGATATAAAGCCCCGGTGGAGTGCATCGAAGAAATCGGTACTCCTGTATGGGCGGTTCTCCGTGGCCGCCCCTCCTTCGATGAAGCGCTTCCTCACTAAGGGGCGGCCACAGAGGACCGCCCATACAGGAGTGCCCTCAATCGCTTTCGCGGAACGTCATGAAGGAAACCTGGGACAGGCTGATAGAACGCGCCGAAATGCTGACAGCGGAGCGTGCCGAGACCAAAGAGCTGTTGGCGTTCTACTCGGTACTGCTGCGCTCGCAGAAAGAGATCTACGAGTATCTTCGCTCACGAAAAGGCTGGCTTCCGTCGGGCCTAATTGAAGCCGATCTGCCTGTACTGAGGGTGAAGCTTCCTTCTTTGCTGATGACCGTTGAAGCGAACGCGCCGGAGGCCCTGGCAAAAGAAGCGCGAAGCCTCCTTACGGCAAACGAAGATGTGCTCGATGAGTTGCTGATCGAATATTGGCGCGCGCCTTCCGATCTTCACTTCTTCGCAAAGGCATTTCTACAACCCTATGCCCGATGGCTGTATGAGACCGGAGCGAAACCGAGCGACAGAAACCTGGGAGGCGGCGAAAATCGTTGCCCGTTTTGTGAAGGCAAGCCTCAAGTCAGCGTGCTTCAGATCAAAGAATCTTCCTCCGAGAGCGGGGGGCGCGACCTGATTTGTGCGACTTGTCTTACCGTCTGGCCTTTCAAACGAGTTGTGTGCGCGAGCTGCGGCGAGGAGGATCCCGCGAAGATCGGCTACTGCCACTCGCCTGAATACGACCACGTTCGCATTGAGGCCTGCGATACGTGCAAGCGCTACATCAAAACTGTCGACCTTACGCGATACGGTTTTGCCGTTCCGCTGGTGGATGAAGTTGCAGCGGCGCCGCTTGACCTGTGGGCGCGCGAGCAGGGCTACGCGAAGATCGAGATGAACCTCCTGGGTGTTTGAATAAGTTGATTTGACACTCGCACACCTTCGGTGTACAAAAGAATTCAGTCAGCCTTGTTAGGAAGTCTGGACGCTTTCATCCGCATCAAGGAGTCGCAGTGAAGCGTACAGCATCCATAGAAAGTCCTTCCCGGTACGCAAAGTTCACTTCGAAAGTCACCCTCCCTCTAATCGTAACGGCATTCATCGCAGGTCAGATTGAGCAGAGTAAGCTACCGCTTTCCGGAGGTGACTTTAATGGAAGTCTCGAGAAGAACATTCATCAAGGTCGGTGTAGTTGGAGGGGTCGGGGCATCTGCCTTCGGCTTCAACCTCGCGCCGGTCTATGCGCAAACTCAGGCGCTCAAGATCTCTCGCACCAGTGAGACCCGAAGCACCTGCCCCTACTGTTCCGTCAGTTGCGGTGTGATCATTCACACCCTCGGCGACAAAGCCAAGAACGCGAGTCCACAAGTCGTCCACGTCGAAGGTGATCCCGATCACCCGATCAACCGCGGGACGCTCTGTCCGAAAGGTTCCTCCCTCGAACAAGACATTCTCAACGAGCGCCGCCTTACGAAACCACAAGTGCGCCGCCCGGGCTCGGACCATTGGGACGACATCTCGTGGGACGATGCCATCAACGAAATCGCGCGCATGGTCAAGAAGACGCGCGACGACACTTTTGTCGAGAAAGACGACAAGGGACGCGCGGTCAATCGCTGCGAAGGTATCGCGTTCACCGGCGGCTGCACCGACACAAATGAATTCAACTGGCTGGTCGTAAAAACAATGCGCGGCCTGGGGGTCTGCTACCTGGAAAACCAGGCACGTCTCTGACATGGGCCCACGGTCTCAAGTTTGGGACCAACATTCGGGCGCGGCGCAATGACCAACGGCTGGGTCGATATCAAGAACGCCGACATGATTTTGTGCATGGGCGGGAATCCAGCCGAGAACCACCCCTGCGGTTTCAAGTGGGCGATCGAAGCAAAGAAGACTCGCAACGCGAAACTCATCTCCGTCGACCCCCGCTTCACGCGTACCTCGGCAAACGCCGACTTGTTCGTACAAATCCGCGCCGGATCGGACATCGCCTTTCTCGGTGGGATAATCAACTACGCAATCCAGAACAACCGCATAGCCAAGGACTACCTGGTCAACTTCACCAACGCCGCCTTCATCATCAAAGAAGGATTCAAGCTTCCCGAGGACGGCTTGTATTCCGGCTTCGACCCCGCGACGCAAACCTACGACAAAGCGTCCTGGAATTACGAGGAAGGCGGCAATATGAGCGGCAAGACCGGTGACACGGAAGCGGCTGCCGGAGCCACTTCCGAGACCACCGCAGGTTCCGGGCATCCTCCTTCTCAAAACGCCGCGCCAACCGCGCAGGGCGACAAAGGCGGGGCCGGCCAGGGCCATCAGGCGGGAGGGCCGGTAGCCGCGAAAGCCGCCGAAGGCCCGAAGCCCGCGCCCTCGTTACCTCCAAACATCGCTTATGACCTGACACTTCAACATCCGCGATGTGTGTTCCAGTTGCTAAAGAAGCAGTACTCACGCTATACGCCGGAAATGGTATCGAAGATTACCGGCGCTTCGGCCGACCAGTTTCTGAAGACGGCTGACCTGTACACCTCCGTCCGCAAAGACGGCGACATGAAAAAGGTCGCGACGATCATGTATGCGCTTGGCTGGACGCAACACACCTACGGCACGCAGATCATCCGCACCGCGGCGATGCTTCAATTGATGCTGGGCAACATTGGGCGCGCCGGCGGTGGAATCAACGCGCTTCGCGGACATTCGAACATTCAGGGTGCTACCGACATGGCCGGCGTATTCGACATATTGCCCGGCTACCTGAAGGTGCCGAATCCCAATCTCGATCCCGACTTTGCGACTTATCTCAAACGTACGACACCGACGTCGTCGAAGCCTTCCGAGTGGGACTCGTACAACTACTGGTCAAACACGCCGAAGTTCGCCGTCTCTTTTCTGAAAGCTATGTACGGCGACGCCGCGACAAAAGAAAACGACTGGGCCTTTCACTATCTCCCAAAGATCGAGCGCCGATATTCCTGGAACGATATCTGGACGGACATGTACAACGGCACGGTCAAAGGCATGTTCGCCTTTGGCATGAACGGGGTGATGATTGGCCCCGACTCACAGAAAAACATCGACGCGCTGAAGAAGGCGGACTGGCTGGTGGTGTGCGAGATTTATCCCGACGAGACCAGCGAGTTTTGGAAGTCACCGGGTATCACCACCGACGAGATGAAGGACATCAAGACCTCGGTGTACCGGCTTCCCGGCGCGGGCTTCGCCGAGAAGGATGGTACGTTCGTCAACTCGGCCCGCTGGCTCCAGTGGAAGTATGTAGCGTTACCACCTCCGGGTCAGTCGAAGACCGATCAGGAAATCCTCGCGCGGATCTTTCTAAAGGTTCGCGAGCTCTATCAGAAAGAAGGCGGGAAGTTTCCGGATCCTGTTTTGAATCTATCGTGGAGCTACACGACTCCACAGAATCCGTCGCTGTCGGAGTGCGCCAAAGAGATCAACGGAAAGGCGCTCGCAGACGTCACCGATCCCGCGACCAATCAGACAATGAAGGCCGGCCAACAACTGCCGGGCTTCGCGTGGCTTCGAGACGACGGCTCGACGATGTGCGGCAACTGGCTTTATTCCGGCTCGTGGACTGAAGCCGGCGCGATGTCGCAACGGCGTGGCACCGATGATCCCTCCGGTTTGGGAATCTTTCCCAACTGGGCCTGGTCATGGCCGGCGAATCGGCGCGTCATGTATAACCGCGCTTCGTGCGATGTCAACGGCCAGCCGTGGGATTCGTCTCGCAAACAAGTTTGGTGGAGCGAGTCTGCGGGACGCTGGATAGGTAACGACGTCCCCGACTTCAAAGCCGACTCCCCGCCGAAAGATCACATGGGCCCGTTCATCATGAACCCGGAAGGGGTGGGTCGCATATTCGTTCCACTGGCGGGGCTCGCCGACGGACCGTTCCCCGAACACTACGAGCCGTTCGAGAGCCCGATTGCGAACCCGCTTCACGCGAATCAATCCAACAACCCGGTGGTGAAGAAGTTCAAGACGCCTCTCGACAAATTCGCCGCTCTCGGCGACGAGTTCAATGTGGTATGTACCACTTATCGTCTGACCGAACACTATCACTACTGGACCAAGAACAACCCGATGAACGTCGAGCTCGTACCGGAGCCGTTTGTCGAACTGCCGGAGGAACTCGCAAGTGAGATGAGCATCACCGGCGGTCAAAAAATCAAGGTTACCAGCGCTCGCGGCGTTTACATCGCAAAGGCGATGGTAACCAAGCGCATCAAGCCGATGATGATCGACGGCAAGAAGACCTATCAGATCGGAATACCGATCCACTGGGGCTATCGCGGAATCGCCGAGGATGGCGGGTCGCCCGAGGACCCTGCCGGTTCGGGCACGCCGCTAACGGCGCATACTCCGACGAATATGCTTTCGCCGACGGTCTTCGATCCAAACGCTTACACGCCGGAATACAAAGCCTTCCTGGTGAAGATCGAGAAGGCTTAGGGAGGAACCAGTCGTGGCTACGGAAAGAATGTTTCAGATTCAAGCAATCTCAGGCCACGTCGGGACCGTTCCCGGCCGGGGCATGCAGCGCGAGCTGGAAGTCTGCAAGCTGGTCGATGTAACAACATGCATCGGCTGCAAGGCTTGCGAGGTCGCCTGCGTCGAGTGGAACGACTATCCGTTCCGCCAGACGACCTTCGACAACACCTATCAGACGATGCCGTCAACGGAATGGAATTACTGGAACCTGATCAAGTTCAACGAGCATCAGCGAGACGATGGCACGCTCATGTGGCTCATGCGTAAAGACCAGTGCATGCACTGCGCCGACCCGGGTTGCCTGCGTGCCTGCCCGGCCGACGGCGCGATCGTCCAGTACACCAACGGCATCGTCGACTTCAATCAGGAGAATTGCATCGGTTGCCAGTACTGCGTTTCGGGATGCCCGTTCAACATTCCGAAATTCAATTCATCGACAAAGAAAGTCTTCAAATGCACGCTGTGCTCGGATCGCGTCGGCGCGGGACTCGAGCCCGCATGCATCAAGGCCTGTCCGACAGGGTGCCTGCACTTTGGCACCAAGGACGAAATGAAAGAGCTTGCCCAAACGCGCGCGGCGCAGCTACGCGACGTTTCAGGATTCGCCGATGCGGGCGTATACGATCCGCAGTCAATCGGCGGAACGCACGTTATATATGTTCTGCACGACGCGAAACATCCGGAACTCTACGGAGGGTTACCCGCCGATCCGCAGATAGCTTTCAGCTACACGTATTGGAAGTGGATCGCCAAGCCGATCGGGTTGATCATCGCTTTGCTTGGTCTATTGGCGGTCTTCTTCCATTACATTTTCACCGGACCGAAGCGGCCGCAACCCGAGCCGGAAGACGTACCGTAGACCGTCCGGAGTCCGACAAACTTCAGTTTGTCGACTGCTCGTTGACGAGTCGGATAAAGGCCGGACGACAAACTGAAAGTTTGTCGGACATCTAGTCGGACATTTGGTCTGACATCAGAAGGAGGACGTATGACGACATCAGCTCAACCATACGATGAGACCATTCAGCGGGACTTCGGCGGCTACGGGCGAACCGTCATCCGCGAAGGCGAGCTGTTGCGTCATCAAACTTACACTCGCTTTCTTCATTGGACGGTGGCGATCTTTTTCTTCGCGGCGCTGTTGTCGGGCATGGCGATCTACTCTCCGTGGACGTTTCGATGGCTGGCGCCGCTGTTTGGCGGAGGCGCAATGACCCGGTTTCTTCATCCGTGGTTTGGCGCCGGTTTCGTCATAGCATGGTTTTTCCAGTTTCTGAACTGGAGACGCGTGATGGCCTGGACGGACGCCGACAGCAAATGGCTTCGCGAAATTGATAGATATGCCAAAAACGAAACCAGGCTCGAACCGGAAGACGTCGGGTTCTACAACGCCGGGCAGAAGCTTCAATTCTGGGAGATCGGATTGGGCAGCCTGGTGCTCTTGATTACCGGAGTTCTGATGTGGTTTCCCGAAATCAGCGGCCGGCTCGCAGTCGCAGCCAGTTACGTCTTTCACGATATCTTCGCGCTGATCATGCTTGGCGGTATTTTCATTCACATCTACCTGAGCACCGTTGGGCAGCCGGGAACGTTGCACGCGATGACGCGCGGCGTGGTGACGCGCGCGTGGGCCTGGACCCATCATCCGGCGTGGTACCGTGAGGCCACGGGACGCGATCCACGCGCCGACTACGAAGACGCGCGGCGCCGATTGGCGAAACGAGCGCGCGCAATCGAGGCGCTGGAACAAGCCGAGATCGACCCGGATCGCCGCCCGACGCAATCGTAAGCGAATCCTGATCGGTACCGCCGCACCCGTGCGCGTGGACCCTGTGAAACACCATCATCAAGCGAGGGTAAGGATTTGCCCGTCGCACCTTCCGGCCACGGGCCAACGCGAAGCCCTTCTCCCCTTCTCGCGATTGATGACTTTCAGCAATTGACTTCGGACAGCTACAAACCTTTCCGCACACCTTTGCAAGGAGGTTCCACAATGAAAAGACTCTTTGGGTCCCTGATGTTTTCATTCGCGCTCGCGGTATTGGCTGTTAACGCAGCCGTTCAGCAGCAGGACAGGACACCGCTGGTCCGGCTGCTCGAGTCAAAGGGAATCATCACCGAGCAAGAGGCCGCGATGATCAGCGAGGCCTCCTCACCGGCACAGGCTGAGCGGAGACTGGCGGAGCTGCTGCTCTCCAAGAAAGTGATAAGCCGCGAAGAGTATGACCAGACGCTTCTGGCTCTGGGAGCCGGTTCTGCGGATTCGGCTTCTACGCCGCGCGTTACCGTCGCAGCCGCGCACGTCGGCGAGTCGCCGGCTTCGAATTCATCACGGGTCGCGCGCGAGGCGCGCGAGAAAGCGTCGAGCCCGGCGCAGGCCCAAGCTGAGGGTCCGATGACCACTGTATCGAAAGTTCCAGTCAAGATCTACGGGAGCATATTGTTCAACGCGAACTACGTGAGCCACGGCGCCAACACGATCGACATTCCGCTGTTTCCGCAGAAGCGCGGAACCTCCCCGGATCAAGATCATCAAAACTTCAATATGACAGTGCGCCAGACGCGATTCGGCCTGCGCTACGAAGGCAAGATCTTCGACGATGCGAAGCTGACCGGCGTATTCGAGTTCGATCTGCTTGGCGGATCGCCGGCGTTCGCCAATGGAATCAACTTCGACATTTTTCGAGTAAGGCTGGCTTACGGCAGAGTTGATTGGAAGAAAGATTCGCTCGAAGCCGGGCAGGATTGGGCGGTCTTCTCACCATTGAATCCGACTTCGCTCGCTTCGTATGCGATTCCCGGATTCTCTACGTCGGGCAATCTCTGGAACCGAATGCCGCAGATTCGATATGAGCATCGGGCGGGCGACAAAACTAAATTTGTTTTCACCACAGCGCTGCTCGATCCGAATGCCGGCGATAGCTCGGGCAATCCGGCGGCCCGACCTATCGGCCTGGGAGAAAGAGGCGCGGCGCCCGCCGCTGAAATGCGTCTCGGGTTTACGACGCCGAGCCACGGCAAGGAATCGTCGGCGGGTGTAAGCGGGCACTACTCGCGTTTGCTTGGCGAGCCCGGTAACCCGGCCGGCACGACGGTGCGAAGTCCGATCGACTCATACGGCCTGAGCGGTGACGCGAATATCTGGTTGTCTTCAGGGTTTCGCGTGACCGGCGAGGCGTTTCACGGGCGGGCGCTCGGAATATTCTCGGGCGACATAGCACAGAGTTCGGCTGTGATCGCCGGCCGCGCGCGCGGAATCGATTCGACCGGCGGCTGGATTGAACTCCATTGTGAAGCTCCGACGGGCTATCAGGGCTCGTGGAAAAATATCAGCATGAATGGCGGCTACGGCATCGAGGACAATCGCGACAAGGACCTCGTCGCCGGCCTTCGCAAGCGCAATCAAACTTACATGGTTAACGGGCAATACAAGTTCTCGCCGAACTTCACATTCGCTCTCGAGTATCGAAGAGTGCTGACCGATTGGTTCCTGCAGCCCTCGGCTAATCAGAAACTGAACTGGGCGAGCCTTGCCTTCCTGTATTCATTTTGAGAAGTTGACCCATCAGACAAATCTGGCTATTATGGCCCTATTGACATAGCTAACTTGGCGATAAGCCGGATTGGGGACCACGTCGAATGAAAAGCGTCAACATAGCGGAACTCAAGAACCGACTGAGCTCCTATCTGACCGAAGTCAAAGCGGGGGAGGAGATATTGGTGCGCGATCGAAACCTGCCGATTGCGCGAATAGTGCCTCTCGCTCAAGCTTCGGGCGACGAAGATTTGCTGGCGCTTGCCGCTCAAGGAAAGCTGCGTCTGGGCGAGGGGACAATCGATGATTCGTTTTGGGAGCTGCCGGCGCCTCGAATCGCGCCCGCGATTCTGCGAAATGCGTTAGAACAGGAACGAGATGACGACTAAACGCGTGCGCCGCATCAAGCCCGTAGCTCCACTCACTGCCTTTTGGGATACTAGCGGCGTTGTTCCGCTTTGTTGTCTTCAATCTCAATCGGCGCCGGCACGACAAACCGCTCGCGTCTATGCTCGAGCGGTTGTTTGGTGGGCGACCCCGGTTGAGGCCATCAGTTCTTTCAATCGATTGAAACGCGAAGGACACCTGACCGCAAAAGACTACGGGCAGGCTAGCGCGCGCCTGGACCATCTCCGTCGACGGTGGAGCGAGATTCAACCTACAGAAGAAGTACGGCGCCGCGCCGAACGGCTACTGGGCGCCCATAAGCTTCGTGCAGCCGACGCATTGCAGCTAAGCGCTGCCCTTGTCTGGTGTAGCAATCATCCGCGGGGACGAGTATTCATTGGAGCGGATGGGCAGTTGTCGGATGCAGCGGAGGGTGAAGGTTTCACTGTAATTCGTTTGTTATGAGCATAACAAACCATTTTCCTTCCGTGTAGGAGCGTTGCTTTGTGAACCGTGACGACAACCACTAACGTTGCTGACGAAAGAAGTTCGCAACTATACTCCCGCTATGGAAACACGCGTAACCAATCGCGTCCACATAGGCAATGTTATTCGCCAGGGCATTGTCTTCGATTTCAAGAATCTGCGTGGAGGGACAGTGAACACTGACACTCTGCCGCAAACGGTCGCAAGCCTGTTCAAACTGCTGGACGAGCGACAGGTCGACTACCTGCTTGTCGGGGGTGTGGCGATGCTCAATTATGTGGAAGGCCGTAACACACAGAACATAGATCTTATTGTGGCGGTTGCGTCGCTGGAAGCGTTACCCGAGATCGACATTACAGAGCAGGATGGCGATTTCGTTCGTGGGTCGTCTAACGGGCTGCAGGTCGACTTTCTGCTGAGGACCAATGCTCTCTTCGACAAGGTTCGGATCGACTATGCCACTACACAGCAATTCGTCGAACAAGCGATTCCCTGTGCCACCGTTGAAGGACTACTACTTCTGAAGATGTATGCTCTCCCTTCCCTGTACCGGCAAAGCAGTTTCGCCCGAGTCGGAATCTACGAAAACGACATCGCCACTCTAATGCAGCTTTATGAGCCCGCGCTTGATCCCCTGTTTGCCGAACTGTCAAAGCACCTCTCAGCCACTGATTTGAAAGCTGTGCGCGACATCGTCGGTGAAATCCAGCAACGCATCATTCGATTTCAAGAAACATCCAAGACACGCGAGTAACCGCTGAACTTTGAGTAGTGGTTCAGTTTGAGGTTCAGAGTTCAAGCTTTAGCTTGCTCTCGAGCTTTATGGTTGAAAAACGGCAAGCTAAAGCTCGAACTCTGAACCGAGCCTCTGACCACCCACTACCCAACTTTGACAGGACTCGAGAACCCAAGCTATATTTCGCACTCAGAATGAACTCCCGAGTTTTAGTTCTGAACGCATCGTTCGAGCCGATCAATGTTTGCACGGCCCGACGAGCGGTTGTGCTGATTCTCAAGGGCGTGGCGAATGCCGAAGAGTGTTCTGCTCAGTGGCTGCACTCGACCCGATTCTCGATGCCAATGCCCTCGGTAATCCGGCTGATTGAATACATACATATCCCCTTCGAGAGGAAGAGTCTCTCGCGTAAGAACATCCTGCTTCGCGATCACAATACCTGTCAGTACTGCGGACGTATCTTCCCGCCCCAGGATCTAACACTGGATCACATCACACCGCGCTCGCGCGGCGGAGATTCCGCCTGGGAAAACCTGGTGGCTTGCTGCCGGTCCTGCAACAACCGCAAAGGAGACCGCACACCCGAAGGCGCCGGCATGCGATTGATGAAGCGGCCGCAGGCTTACAATCTTCACGTCAACCGGCAGATCATCCGCTATCTGGGCCGAACCGACGAGGCCTGGCGCAAATACCTCTTTTACTGATTGTGTAAGGCGGATTTCGCGCAGCAGATTGAAAAGTCGCGAGCGGCTGAGCTATTCTCAAATCCGCAGTCGGAAATCCATTCCGCAATGCTGACTAATGAATCCATTCTTTGAGGCTGTCTACGAAGTCCAGGAAGCAACGCTGATGGCCGGTCGCGCGTTTCGGCGCGCCGCATCCAAACCTCACTACATTCGCGAAATCATCACCCAGATGGACCTGATCGGCGTCGGGTCCATACTGATCATTGTTCTTACCGGCGCATTCACCGGAGGCATTCTGGCGCTGAACACCGCGCCCACGCTCAAGACATTTGGGGCGACGGCCAAGACCGGACAACTCGTCATGACTTCGCTTGTGCGAGAGATGGGACCGGTGCTGGCTTCACTGATGCTTGCCGGCCGCGTCGGGTCTGCGATCGCCGCGGAGCTTGGCTCGATGGTGGTCTCCGAACAGGTCGACGCGATGCGCGCGCTGGGCACCGACCCGATCAAGAAGCTCGTGTGGCCGAGATTACTTGCACTGATGGTGATGTGCCCGGCGCTTACGCTGCTCGCGGACATGGTCGGATCGGTGGGAGGCTGGGCAGTATCCAGTTCGTTGCTGGGCGTTCCGAGCTCGGTCTATATCCGCTCCGCAAAAGACGCACTCACTTACAACGACCTCATAGGCGGACTGGTGAAACCTGTGATGTTCGGGTTCGTCATCGCGATTGTGAGTTGCCGAGCCGGGCTGCGCACTCACGGCGGGACAGTCGGCGTGGGCCGCTCGACTACTCAATCGGTGGTGTTGTCGGATATTTTAATATTGGCAACCGACTTCTTCCTGCAAAAACTGATTCAGGCTTTCAGTTAGCTGACATCCCATGTCTGAACACATAAACAGCGCAATTGAGTTTCATGACGTGACGATGGCCTACGAGGACCGGGTCATCCTGGACGAGGTTAATTTTGTGGTGAATCCGGGTGAGACCAAGATTGTCATGGGCGGCTCGGGCACCGGCAAATCGACGATCCTGAAACTCGTGCTTGGGCTAATCAAACCGCAACACGGCCGCATCCTGATAGACGGCGATGACGTTACGAGCATGTCGGAATCTGAGATGGCGGACGTGCGGAGGAAGATCGGGATGGTCTTTCAGGACGGCGCGTTGTTCGACTCGCTTTCGGTCTACGAGAACGTCGGCTTCAGGTTGTTCGAGCAGGCGCTGCCCGAATCGGAGATAGAAGAGACCGTTCGACGAATGCTGCGATTCGTCAATCTCGAGCATACGATGTATATGAGGCCTTCGGAACTGTCCGGGGGCATGCGCCGTCGAGTCGGCATCGCACGCGCCCTGGTGGGCAGCCCGAAGCTGATCCTGTTCGATGAGCCAACGGCGGGACTCGATCCACCTACCGCGCGGACGATACTCGAGCTGGCAATGAAGCTTCGTGATCTCGAGGGGGTCAGCTCGATCTTCGTCACTCACAGGATCGAAGATATCAAGCTGCTCTCGTCGAGTTTCGCGACAATCAATGAGGGCGGCGAGATCGAGTTCAGAAGCGAACAAGGCAACTTGTGTCTGATCAATACTCGTTTCATCATGCTTAAGGAAGGCAAAGTGATTTTCAGCGGCACCGACGAAGAACTCTGGATGAGCGACGACGCTTACATAAAGGACTTTTTCAAAGTGTCGTGAGAAGTCAGAAGTCAGAGATCAGAAGTCAGAGATCAGAGGTCAGAAGTCAGAGGTCAGAGGTCAGAAGTCAGAAGTCAGAGGTCAGAAGTCAGAGGTCAGAGGTCAGATCAGAAGTCAGAATGAACTAAAGGTCATAATGGAAGTTCACAGTGCAGAAGCGAGATGTCTCCGAAGCCGTTCGATCTCTGACCTCCGACTTCTGACTTCTGACTTCTGACTTCTGACCTCTGACTTCTTTCTCTGCCTTCTGTTCCGGGGGTACATCATGCCAAGACAAAAAACCACAGTCTCCGAGTTGCGCGTCGGCATCCTCGTGGTGGCTACGATTACAATTCTCATTATTTTCATACTCGGCGTGAGCGGCGGGATTCCGTTCTTCCAGCATAACGCCACTTATCACACGCGGCTGGCCGCAGCCGACGGCTTGAAGAAGGGCGACGAGGTTCGGCTCGCGGGAAAGCTCATCGGCAAAGTCGACACAGTAGAATTCGGGGCGGTCCCAACCAGCAAGGACGATAAGCCGATCGTGATTACCATGATCGTCGATGCGAAAGAAGTTAACGGCCGCATCCGAAGAGATTCGCAGGCGGTGCTGGCTCAACAAGGCTTCCTCGGCGATCGCGTCATCGATATTACTCCGGGCACAAGTGCCGCCGAACCAATACCCGACGGCGGCGAGGTGCCAAGCGCAGACCAGGCCGGCCTGTCGCAGATATTTTCGGGCGCGAGCGATATCCTCGTGCAGTTCAACACCGTCGGCAAACAGCTCCAGGAGCTGATGGACAACGTCAATCAGGGCAAAGGCACCATCGGCAAGCTCCTTCATGACGATGCGTTCTATGTAAACCTGAACCGGACGATACTGGAATTCCAGGACGTTGGTTCAAAGATAACAAAAGGGAACGGCACACTCGCGCGCATCCTCAACGACCCGAAGCTCTACGACGACCTGCGCGGCGCGGTGAACGATGTTGAGGGCATCGTTTCAGATGTGCGCGGAGGAAAAGGCACGCTCGGCAAGCTGGTGACCGACGATCAATTTTATAAGCAGGCGAATGAAGTCCTCGCGAAATTCAACTCCACAACCGAGAAGCTCGACAGGATTGCCGGCGATATCGAAGCGGGCCGCGGGTCGCTGGGCAAGTTCATAAAGGATGAGAAGCTACACGATGACGCGCAGGCTACGGTCGCTTCACTGCGAAACATAAGCGAAAAGCTCGATAAGGGAGAGGGTACCGCGGGTAAGCTTCTTCACGACGACAAACTCTATAACAACCTGAACCAGACCACCGCCGAGATGGTGAAGATGCTGTATGACTTTCGGCAGAACCCAAAGAAGTATTTGAGCATCAAGCTCAGCCTATTTTAGTAGCGTTGTCACACCTCTGTACCCGGTGCCATAAGAACCAACGAGCCGATACGGTGAAGAAACCGCTTTGCGAGCTTTGCGGTACCCTGCGAGCTTTGCGGTACTTTGCGAGCTTTGCGTTCAACGTATCTCTCTTTCTCGAGCGGATTCCTTACGCAAAGCTCGCAAAGTACCGCAAAGCTCGCGACGTCGGCCGGAAACGCAATCGTGAGACTAACGTCCGTCCCTGGATATCCGTCCATCGAAGATCAGATCCGGGCCGAGACGCCTGGTCTCAATCGACGAAAAAACAATTGCATCACCGAGTTTACTAATACCCAGATCGCCAACGGCTTCAATACCCTGGCCGATTATCTTCGGGGCGATTACCGCAATCAGGCGATCAACTGCGCGCGCCCTCAACAGCGAAGTGATGATTCCCTTTCCTCCCTCGACGAACACAGAAGCGATACCTCGCCGGCCAAGCTCTTCCAACAGCCGGTTGAGATCGATGCCTGATTTGTCCTTCGACTGCGGAAGCCTCAAGACCTCGGCTCCCATGCTCTTGATATCTGCTGCTCGCGCTTTATCCGCCGACTTGCCGGCGACGATTAGAGTGCCACCCGCCGCGCCTTCTGCGAGCACTCGAGCGGTGAGCGGTATGCGCAGGTGGGTATCAATAATTACTCGGAGAGGATTGCGACCTCTGGCCAACCGGACGGTGAGTTCCGGATCATCCGTCAGCACCGTGCCGATGCCCACCAATATCGCGTCGTGTTCGCTGCGAAGCTTATGAACAAAGCGCCGCGCCGCGGTGCCGCTTATCCACTTCGACTCGCCGGCTGCGGTCGCAATGCGGCCGTCGAGCGATTGCGCGAACTTTACCGTCACAAAGGTGGGGCGCTTCATTGCCGGTTTCATAGATCGCTTATTTTCCCGAGGCAGACGTCGTCCCTCCTTAGAAAGCACCCGAGGCCGCGAGCTTTGCGGTACTTTGCGAGCTTTGCCGCTCGAGAAAGAGAGATTCGTTGAACGCAAAGCTCGCAAAGTACCGCAACGCTCGCAAAGCGGTTCTTCACCGTATCGGCTCCTTAATACGAGCATGACTCTCTACGTGGCTGCCCCAGAATCATAGTCCAACCCTGACCTTGACCGAAGAACCTGGGGCGGCCACGGAGGGCCGCCCCTACATGCCGTGTCCGACACGCTGATAATAATCAGACGCCAGCTTTCTGCCCGACGAATTGAATATCGTAAAGCTCGCAAGCCCCATCTTTTGCAGTCGAAATTTCACCGACGTAGCCAGCACCTCGAGGCCGTATTTCATGCTTCGCTGAGAATTTATTGTGGATGCCTCGGCAAAATATTTCGTCGGACAAGACACCTCACCGATTCGATATTTGAAGAAGATCGCCTGCGCGAGAATCTGATTATCGAACACAAAGTCGTCCGAGTTCTCTTCCAGCGGTAACTCCTCCAGGACCCTTCGATCGAATGCCCGATAGCCGGTGTGATACTCGGAAAGCTTGTAGTTCAGAAAGATGTTTTGAACAAGCGTCAGGAACCGATTCGCTATGTACTTGTAGAGCGGCATTCCACCCTCGAGCGCGCCCACCCCGAGGATGCGCGAACCCAGAGCGATGTCGTATTCGCCCGACGCCACAAGGCCGGCAAGCGAAGTGATCAACTTCGGTGAATACTGATAGTCCGGGTGCAGCATCACCACTATGTCAGCGCCGCTCTCGAGTGCTTCGCGATAACAAGTCTTCTGGTTCCTTCCGTAACCGAGATTGCGGTTGTGCAAGAAGACAGTGAGCCCCAATTGGCGGGCTACTTCCACAGTTGCATCGCTGCTACTGTCGTCGACCAGCAACACTTCATCGACCACGTCTTTCGGGATTTCGGCGCATGTTCGCTCGAGGGTTCGAGCTGCGTTATAAGCGGGCATTACGACGACGATTTTCCTATCGTTTAGCATCCAGGTTCCTGCGGTTCCTTGCGCAATAAAATACCACAGCGCCAGCTCAAACACTTGCGCCTGCCGTTGGGTGTGATTAAAACTGGGACTTGAGTGGGACTTACGGTCACCCGGAACTCAGAGGGAGGAATCAAGCGTTCCGCCCGGCAACCCCGTAAGGGTGCGATGTTTATAGTTACGGACGCCGACGTGGACTCCTGGCTCCGTTAGGTGCGGCATAGAGTTGAGCGCAGGAACATTTCACCCCTACGGGGCTGGCAACATATGGAGCTCGCCACTACAAACATTCTACCCCTACAGGGTTCCAGGGAATTCTCAGGACACTTCTTCCGGCGAAGAGTCGCGGGCGGTTCCCGACTCAAGTCCCGCTTTTAATTACACTCCCTGCCGTTAGGTTTCTTTTGTTTCGGAACGCACTAATGCTAGAATCTGCACCTACGTGGTAATCCTAGAGGCCTCGGATCCGAGGTTATTTATGTCGCACGATGATCAAGAAGCTAACTTGCCTACGTCTGAATTGCAGCATTCGTCGGAAGAACGAACCGGGCGCGAACAAGATCCAAACATTGGCATAGTCTTGAAGGATCGCTACGCGATCGAGCGCGAACTCGGGCGGGGCGGTATCGGTGTTGTCTACCTTGCTCACGATCATCAACTAGTAGACAAGCCCGTTGTCATAAAGGTCCTGCTCGCCGAGCTTGGCGACTCGGAAGAACTGTTGTGGCTCAAGCGAAAATTCCTACACGAGATCGAGGCGCTCGCCCGGATAGATCATCCGGGCGTGGTCGGCGCACTCGATGTAGGACAGATGCCTGACGGCAGGCAATATCTCGTGATGCAATTCGTCGAGGGCATAAACCTGCGGTCGGCGATGAAGGTCGAGGGGATGGATTTCGCCCGAACGTCGAGAATCGTGCAACAGATCAGTCATGCTCTTAACGCGGCTCACGATAAGGGTGTCTATCACCGTGACCTGAAACCCGAGAACATAATGCTCCAGGCAATCGGTGGAGGCGAAGAGTACGTCAAGCTAATCGACTTTGGAATAGCAACCGTCAAAGACTCGCAAATGGCAACGAACCGGCAAACAACAGCCGTGGTTGGAACCCTGGCATACATGGCTCCGGAGCAGTTGATGGGGAGGCCGATGGCAGCCAGCGATGTCTATGCGCTTGGGATTATAACTTACGAAATGCTGACCGGACGGAAGCCCTACTACCCGGAGTCGCCCTATCAGCTCTACGAGCTGCATAAGATGGGAGTGAAGATCAAACCTGCCGACTTGCGACCGGGAATACCCGACGCCGCACAGGAAGTTATCTTAAGGGCACTGTCATTCGATCCGAGGGACCGGCACAGTTGCGCGCGCGATTTCGGCGACGAGTTTGCCCGGGCCCTCACCTTGGGGAGTCAGATACCGACCTACTCGTGGAGTCAGCAGGAGGAAACCTATGTGCCTCAACGCGGAAGAACGGCGGGGCCCGCGCCGATGCCGGGACGAAGCGAGATCAGAGCTGATCTTGCGCCGTTGCGAGTGGTGCTGCTGTACAAACGCAATATCCAGCCCGACGAACAGGTATTGATATTACTGGAGTCACATCTGCTCGCTCAGGGACACTCGGTGTTCATCGACAGGCACCTGGCCATCGGAGTCGAGTGGGCGCGGGAAATCGAGCGACAGGTGCGAACCGCTGACGCGGTGATTCCATTGCTCTCTGCTTCATCGGTGACCAGCGAAATGCTCTCCTATGAAGTTCAAATCGCACACGATGCTTCGCAGAAACAACACGGCAAACCACGCCTCTTGCCAGTGCGTATCAACTATTCTGATCCGCTTCCCGATCCGTTGGCTGGAGTCTTAGACCCATTACAATATGCCTTGTGGACCGGTCCGCCGGACAATCAGCGGCTCGCCGCGGAGGTGACTGCGTCGCTGCGCCCTGCCGCAACGATCAAACCGCCATCGAAACGGAAACTCGAAGCCGTGGGCGGAGCGGTTCCTCTCGATTCGGAATTCTATATTGTGCGCCCTACCGACGAGGAATTCTGCTCCTCCATTGCCCGCCAAGACAGCATAGTTCTCGTAAAGGGAGGGCGACAGATGGGCAAGACGTCTCTGCTCGCGCGTGGCCTTCAACAAGCGCGGCAAGCGGGCGCGCGCGTCGTGCTCACCGACTTTCAGAAGCTGAACGCCGCCCATCTCGAATCCGTCGAGAGTCTTTTCATGACGCTCGCCGAACTGATCGCAGACCAGCTTGATCTGGATGTGATGCCGGATCAAGTCTGGAACCCAAGGCGCGGGCCGAGTATGAACTTCGAGCGATATATTCGGCGCGAGGTCCTGGAGAAGATAGCCGGTCCGCTGGTATGGGGAATGGATGAAGTCGATCGCTTGTTCAGTTGCGATTACGGGAGCGAAGTATTCGGCCTGTTTCGATCGTGGCACAACGAGCGGTCATTGGACCCTTCTGGTCCATGGCAGCGGCTCACGCTTGCAATCGTATATGCCACCGAAGCCCACCTGTTCATCACCGACGTCAACCAATCGCCGTTCAATGTAGGCATCAGGTTGGTGCTTGATGACTTCAACTTCGATCAGGTCGCGGAGCTCAACCGCCGCTACGGCATGGCGCTCCAGGACCGAGCTGAAGTCGCGCGTTACTTTCGGCTGGTTAGCGGACATCCCTATCTCGTGCGTCGCGGCTTACATGAGATTGCAACACGCGGGACCAAGCTGGTGGACCTGGAAGCCGTCGCCGACAAAGACGAGGGACCGTTTGGCGATCACCTTCGCAGAATCCTTGTACTGCTGGCGCAGGACCCGGCCCTGTGCGACGTAGTTCGCGGCGTTCTTCAAGGCAATCATTGTCCTACGACAGAGAGTTTTTATCGTTTGAGAAGCGCAGGTTTGATGACTGGCGACTCGGCGCGCGACGGCAAGTTGCGGTGTCAGCTTTACTCTAACTATCTCGAGCGTCACCTGCTATAAATCGGTGATTTTTGTCACCGCGATAATTATCTTCAGCGTATCCAGATGAGCAAAACCGTTACTGAGAACTACGGTGATCAAACGGCCTTCTACGTGACCGGTGGAACGCTGCGCCGCGATGCGCCAAGCTACGTGCAACGGCAGGCAGACCTGGAGCTGTATTCCGGTCTCATTGAAGGCAAGTTCTGCTACGTTCTTACATCTCGTCAGATGGGAAAGTCCTCGTTGATGGTGCGAACGGCCGCGCGTCTCCGCCAGCAGGGAGTTGCAGTCGCCGTGCTGGACCTTACCGCGATAGGTCAAAACGTCAGCGCCGAGCAGTGGTATGACGGGCTGGTGAGCCGCATCGGGCAGCAGCTCGATCTGGAAGACGAGCTTGAATCATTCTGGCTCAATCACGTACGCGTAGCTCCGTTGCAGCGATTGATGAGAGCTATCCGCGAAGTCGCTTTAGTGAAATATGATGGCCGCGTCGTAGTATTCGTCGACGAGATTGATGCGGTGCGCAGTCTGCCTTTTTCCACCGATGAGTTCTTTGCCGCAATAAGAGAAGTCTACAACCGCAGAAGTGAAGATCCTGAGCTCTCGCGATTGAACTTCTGCCTGTTGGGCGTCGCCACGCCGTCCGATCTTGTTCGAGACACACGAACTACGCCCTTCAATATTGGTCACAGAATCGAACTGAATGACTTCCAAGCAGATGAAGCTGCGCCTCTCGGAAAGGGACTCGGTCGAGAAGACAAAATCGGCCAGGCGCTTCTAAAACGTGTACTTCACTGGACTGGCGGGCATCCCTATCTCACGCAGAGCCTCTGCCAGGCAATCGCCAGGGACGCGAGCGTTGCCGGTGCGGAAGGCGTGGATCGGGTGTGCGAAGAGTTATTCCTGACCACTCGCTCGCGCGAGCGCGACGACAACTTGTTGTTTGTCAGGGAACGAATCCTCCGCAATGAGGCTGACCTTGCAAGCCTGCTTGACCTTTACTCCAAGATCAGAACCCACAAACGCATCCTGGACGACGACACTAATCCCCTTATCAGTCTCCTAAGACTATCGGGAATCACACGAGTCGTGGCGAGCCATCTGCACGTTCGGAACCTGATTTACTATCGTGTGTTCGATCAGCAATGGGTGATGGCGAATATGCCGGACGCGGAGTTGCGGCGGCAGCGCGCCGCCTATCGCCGTGGCTTGATGCGGGCGGCAGCCGTGGGCGCACTAATTCTGTTTGTGATCGGAACCCTGACTATCGTGGCCGTCAGGCAACGCAACAGAGCAATCGCGCAGGAGATTAGTAATCACAGACTCCTCTATTCCGCGCAGATGAACCTCGCTCTACAGGCTTGGGAGCGCGCCAATGTTGGCCGGGTCCGGCTCTTATTACAGGAGTTAGTTCCCAAGCCAGGAGAAGAGGACATTCGTGAATTCGAGTGGTACTACCTCTGGCGATTGTGCAATCTCAAAGGAACCATTATCCAGGCAGGCTCCGTGGAGTCGGTCGCATTCTCGCGTGATGGTCAGAAGTTCGCTACGGCCAGCGATGACCGAAACATAAGAATCTGGGACGCCGCTTCGGGTCGTGAGCTTGCAACCCTCGCGGGCCACACACGTGAAGTTGTTTCCGTCGCTTTTTCTCCCGATAGCAGTATCCTGGCTAGTGGCAGCAGGGACGGAACTGCCAGGTTATGGAACGCGGCTACGGGGAGCGAGATTGCAACCCTCAATAAACACACAGACGAGGTCTATTCTGTTTCGTTCTCGCCCGACGGCAAGAAGCTGGCAACCGGGAGTCAGGATAAGACTGCCAGGATCTGGAATGTAGATACCGGCGAGGAAATTGCGACACTGGTGAATCCGAGAATTGTAAATTCCGTAGCCTTCTCTCCGGATGGAAGAACACTGGCAGTCGGACTCGTTGACATGACCGCAAGGCTCTGGAATGTAACTGAGCAGCGCGAGTTGGCCACCCTCACCGGCCATACCGACGTTGTCAATTACGTCGCGTTCTCACCCGACGGTAGAAGCCTGGCCACATGCAGTGACGACAGAACTGTGAAGATATGGGATGTAGCTTCCAAAAAGGAAATGGCAACACTCAAAGGACACACGGCGCAGGTAACCTCCATTGCTTTTTCTCCTGACGGGAAAACGCTGGCTTCGGGGAGTTATGACAAGACAGTCAGGATATGGGAGTTGGCCGGTAATCGAGAGATCGACTCGCTGAAAGCTCACGCGAGTTGGGTTACCTCGGTCGCCTTTTCTCCTGACTCCAACAAACTGGCGTCGTCCAGTTATGACAACACCGTGCAAATATGGACGCTCGGCTCCAGAGAGGAGGAAGCGGTCACGCTAAAGGCCCACACAGACGTCGTTCGCTGCGTCGCGCTTTCTTCCGACGGGCACATGCTGGCCACTGGAAGTTACGATGCGACGGCACTGTTGTGGGATTTGGAGACCCGTCAGGTCGTGGCGACACTGAAAGGCCATATCGGACAAATTACTGCCGAAGCATTCTCTCCCGATGGCAACATACTCGCCACCGCGAGTCAGGACAGAACGATCAAGTTATGGGACCCCGCAACCGCGGTGGAACTCGCGACCTTAACCGGACATACGGGCTCTGTAAGCTCCATTGCGTTTTCGCCGAACGGCAAGACTTTGGTTTCCGGAAGCTATGACAAGACGATCAGAATATGGGATCTGACTACTCACCGTGAGATTGCAACCATTGAAGCTCACTCCGACAAAGTTCAGTGCGTCGCGTTCTCACCCGATGGCCTGAGACTGGCTACCGGCAGCGACGACAACACGGTGAAGCTGTGGGATGTGGCCACCCTCAAGGAAATCAAAAAACTGGTGGGCCACGCAGGCTATGTAAGTTCTGTTGCTTTCTCTCCTGACGGTCGATCACTGGCTACAGGAAGCGCGGATAGGACAGTAAGACTATGGGATGTAAACAGCGGCAGCGAACTCGTCACGTTCAACGGACATACCGGATGGGTCCTCTCGGTGGCGTTTTCGCCTGACGGCAAGAGACTGGCGACTGGAAGCTTCGACGACACCGCCAAGTTATGGGACATTACTAACAGGCAGGAACTAGCGACGCTCGCCGGGCACACAGGTTACGTCAGCGCGGTAGCCTTTTCACGAGACGGACAGGTTCTCGCCACCGGTAGCGCGGATAAGACCGTAAAGCTGTGGCTGGCGCCCAGGGGGCAGTCGGATTGACCCTGGCACACAGACAACCGAATCGCATCAAATTTGCCCATCGTTTCGTCAACAAGATATCTTTGAGCAATGATAGTCGAGCTTGTTAAGGAGTTCAGATTTGAAGCGGCGCACCGGTTGCCCCGGGTGCCCGCCGAGCACAAGTGCGCCAGGCTGCACGGCCACTCGTTTGTATGCGAAATAACCGCGCGCGGCGAGGTTGACCCGTACACCGGCTGGTTCATCGACTACGCTCAGATCACCGAAGCGTTTGAGCCCCTCCGTCTGCGATTGGACCACTACTATTTGAATGAGATCGACGGGCTCGAGAATGCCACCAGTGAAAATCTGGCGCGATGGATTTGGGAACGGCTTGATGGCGCTCTGCCGGGGCTTTACCGGGTTACGATCAGAGAGACGTGCACTTCACGATGTGATTATCTCGGCGAGTAAGTCCGACAAGCTGCCAGCTTGTCGAGTGAGGGAACGAAGCCACCAGGAATCTACATTACCCGATAGTCCCCGGGCGCCTGCTGCGCCACCTCTTCTGAAATCGAAGCCAGCGACTTTCTGCGAAGCTTGTCGGCATACATCGCCCGATCGGCAGCCAGCAGCAATTCATCAATAGATTCTCCGTCCGCCCCGTAGCACGCCCACCCGATACTTACTCCTATCAGGGCACTCGAATCATTGACTCCAAATCGGCGATTGTCCACGGCCTGCTGAAGACGTCCGACGAGTTCCCGCACTTCGAGCGGTCCGATATTGGGCAACAGAGCAACGTACTCATCTCCCGCGTATCTGCTCACGAAATCGTTCGATCGAATATGACGCAAAAGCAGATCCGCAACCTGCCGCAGCGCGTCGTTGCCGGCGGTGTGTCCCAATGTGTCGTTGACTCTCTTGAAATAGTCGAGATCCATCATCAACAATGCGAAGCTCTGCCCCGCGCCCCGCGCCTGCCCGGCTTCGTGCTCAAAGCGAAGCCTGAGCGCCCGCGCATTCGGGAGCCCGGTTACCGAATCGGTCAACGCGTCTGCTTCCGTCTCTTCGTGATGCAGCGCATTCGCGATAGCATCGGCCGCCAGCTTGGCCACCGCTTCAACCAATCGAAGATGATCAGGTTCGTAGGCGCTCAATTCTGAAGAATAAAGTGTCAATGCTCCAAGCACGTCGTTCCCCTTAAGCAGAGGCACCGCGATGACCGCGCTATAAGGCACATCCACTGTAATCTGAGCCGCATTCAAGTCGAGCCGCGGATCGCAGTTGTACATAGGCTGGCGATTCGCAACGACCCAGCCGCTTGTCCCGGATCCAAGTATCAAACTCGCGCCCTTCAACCGCTCCGCGTAGCGCCCCGCCACATGCACCGCTTCGACGTCGATAGAGTTGGGCTTATGAAGGTAGAGAACGCAAGTCGTGTAGCTCACGATGTCCTGAAGCCTCGAAGAAAAGACCGCGAACATATCGCGCAGGTCGAGACTCATTCCAATCGTCTGAGCGATTTCGTAGAGAGTGATGACCTCGCGATGCGCGTTGCGAATGTGCTCGAAGACAAGCTGGCCGCTGTCTTTCTTCTGCAAGGCCTGACCGCCGCCGTTTTGCGTCTTCGCTTTCGCCGCCTTGACTTCCTTTTTCTGCCGCTTTATCTCCGCCTCGAACTGGGGCAGGTGTTCGATGAACACGCGGACAACTTCCGGATCGTACATTGTTCCGGCGCTGCTCCTGATCAGGTCGAGAGCCTGCTCGCGCGTCATCGCCTTTCGGTATTGCCGGTCTTCGCGCACCGCATCGAAGCAATCGACGACCGATAAAATCCGAGCGGTGATAGGAATTTGATCTTCTCTCAATCCGTCCGGATAACCGCGGCCATCCCATCTTTCGTGATGATGTCGGACGACCGGCACAACCGGATAAGGGAACGCGACTCGAGTCAGGATCTCCGCGCCGACGATCGTATGAACTTTCATCTTGTCGAACTCGGCGACGGTTAGTTTATCCGGCTTGTTGAGAATGTAGTCGGGCACGGCGAGCTTGCCGATGTCGTGAAGCAGCGCGCCGGCCTTCAACGCTTCAATTTCCCCGTCGCTCAGTCCGAATTGCCGCGCGAGACCAATTGCATAGATTTGAACGCGATGAACGTGATCGTGCGTCACTTCGTCCTTGGCATCGATCGCGATGGCGAGTGCTTCAATCGTCCTGAGATGCAGATCGGTCATCTCGTCGACGTGGCGGATCGACGCCTGCACCTTCTCGAGATAGTTGCGATACATCAGAAACGTAGTCGCAAGTATCGGCACCGCTACGATGAAAGCGTAAAACGAAATAACCGTAATCAATTTGACGATCAGGCAGGCGGCTACCGCGCCGGCGAAATACGACATGCCGGTCCACAGAAAAGACTCACGCCACGTGGATGTAAAGCTTCTCCGGTTTCTGAGCGCGCTTACGACGCTGACCATTCCTGAGTTCAACAGGTAATGAACCAACGCAAGCGACTCCGCTGCCAGTACCAGATGACCCAGGTCGGAAATCAACTCGCGAGGTCCGCCGAAGACAAAAGTCACAAGTGAGCTTGAAATGAAAACGGAGAGACTCATCGCTGCTGCGTTGAACGGCGCGACACGTTTGCGGTTGGGATACCGAAGCGAGCATAGAACGGCGTTTACTCCGGCCAGCACCACCGATGGCCAGACCCCGTACAGCAATACTGATACGTAGATGAAGGTGTCATCCAGCGTGACCGTGCTCTCGGTTTTGGGAATCGAAATGATGGTGCGTCCGACTACAAGTGTCGTAACGAGGCTGAGCAATATCCAGTCGAGACTGACTCCCCCGATTACCACCGCGAACAAGGCATACACAAACACGCCAAGCCCTGCGGCGGAAACCAGATTCATGAAATAGATCGAGCCACCGTTCTCGTTGTTGTTGTGTTTGTCTAGCATCACTTGAAGCCGGCAGCTTCAATGCTCCAGTCGTATAGTCGAAACCCAACTGCATATTCAACGCTCGTGCCGTTCGACTGGCGAATCGGCTACAAAGCTAGCGAGCCGGCCCGATCCCGCGCGACGGCAATTCACGCTGGCCGCCTCGCCGCTTACTCCTTACACAGCAGGGGTTGCGAACCGTGAAGCGCCGAACCGCCAGCCGCTCGCGCGGACGGCAGGAGGCGCTTATGCGGAGTTGGCGAGGCTGCGGCAATGCGCCATAGCCCGGATTCGGTCAGTTTGAAGGAAGCGGTCACGGTCAATACTACGCGGACAGAAGAGCGCTCGAGATGCTGCCGGATCACAACTCGCTAGTGGGTATTAGCGTGTTGCCAGGAAGCAGTCCTCTGCGTCCCCGGCGTCCCCGGCGCTTTTTCCTGCTCAGTGTGTCGGAATCAACCGCAGAGGACGCCGAGGACGCCGAGGAGAAACGCGAATGTGCGAGCAACACGCTATCACCCCACTACCCACAACTCGCGCCGATTCAACGGTCGGGCTACAATGTCCAACTGAAAAGGCTCGCATGCGAATCACGGAAATCTATAAAAGCGTTCAGGGGGAATCGACTTATGCCGGTCTCCCCTGCGTGTTCATCCGCACAACCGGATGTGATTTGCGTTGCAGTTGGTGCGACTCGGAATTCACCTTCACCGGCGGCGCCCAGATGACACTCGATCAGATACTGGCCGAGGTTGGGAAGTATGACTGCGAACTGGTTGAACTCACCGGCGGTGAGCCGCTTCTACAGCCGGAGATCTACGAGTTGGCGACGAAGCTCGCGGATTCGAAACATACGGTCTTGATTGAAACAGGCGGGCATCGCGACATATCCAAACTTGATCCGCGAGTGATTCGCATTATGGATTTGAAGTGCCCGGCGTCGGGCGAATGCGAGAGGAATCTGTGGTCCAACCTCCAACACCTGCGCGCCGATGACGAAGTAAAGTTTGTCATCGCCGATCGCGCGGACTACGAGTGGACGCTGAAGACAATTCGAGAACACGAATTAGAGGATCGAGTGAAGCTGTTGATCTCGACGGCATTCGGAATGATCGAGCCGGAACAAGTCGTAGGATGGATGCTCGCGGACAAACTCCGCGCGCGGTTTCAGTTGCAGCTTCACAAGTACATCTGGCCGCCGGACGCTCGCGGTCGTTAGCGAGCGTTCAGAGTACCGACCTCAGTCTGGCAGTACTCAACGAAATGGATGTATCGAATGCGCAAGGCACTGCCCGATCGGGATAGAAACTGGGCGCACAGCACTGCAGATCGAGAGTGACCGTCGCCTCTAGATCGCGACGGGTTCCTAGTTCGACTGCCGTCTACGGTTCCCAGAGCCCCCCTATAATCCCGGACGGTCGG
>DATNBZ010000256.1:0-8794 GCA_035607285.1 Blastocatellia bacterium
AGATACTCAGCGAGAACAGATACTCAGCGAGAACAGATACTCAGCGAGAACAGATACTCAGCGAGAACAGATACTCAGCGAGAACAGATACTCAGCGAGAACAGATACTCAGCGAGAACAGATACTCAGCGCAAAGACGCAAAGGACCGCAAGGAGCTCAAAGAAATATTGCCGGCTTAGGAGCCGCACAAAACATGCTCAAGCTAAGAAACACGCTGACCCGCGCCGAAGAGGAATTCGCTCCGCTTGAAGGTAATACTGTGCGGATGTATGCGTGCGGTCCGACCGTTTACGATTACGGTCATATCGGTAATTTCAGAACATTCGTCGCGGTAGACGTGTTGCGCCGCTATCTGAAATATCTTGGTTATGCAATCAATCACGTGATGAACATAACCGATGTCGACGACAAGATAATTCGCGGCATGCTTCAGTCGGGCAAGAGCCTTCGCGATTACACCGAGTTCTACACACAAGCCTTTCTCGAAGACTCCAAGTCATTGGCTATCGAGCAACCGGAAGTCATTCCTCGCGCGACCGATCACATTCCCGAGATGATCGACATAATGGATCGCCTGGCAAACGCCGACCACACTTACAAAAGTGACGGCTCGCTCTACTTTAGCATCGGATCGTTTCCGAACTACGGCAAACTGTCGGGCTTGAAGGTTGAAGGCAACCTCTCCGGCGCGAGAGTGGACGTTGACGAATACGAGAAGGCAGACGCTCGAGACTTCGTGCTTTGGAAAGAGCCCAAAGAGGAAGGCGAGCCGCGATGGCCTTCTCCTTTTGGCGAGGGCCGTCCGGGTTGGCACCTCGAATGCTCGGCTATGTCGATGAAGTATCTGGGCGAGTCGTTCGACATACATTGCGGCGGAGTCGATCTGATCTTCCCTCATCACGAAAACGAGATCGCCCAATCGGAGGGCGCAACCGGAAAACCCTTCGTTCGCTTTTGGGTGCACGCCGAGTTCCTGCTCGTCGAAGGCGAGAAGATGTCCAAGTCGAAGGGCAACTACTACACGGTGCGCGATCTGCTGGCAAAGGGACATTCGCCGATGGCGATTCGATATCTGCTGTTGTCGGTTCCTTATCGAACTCAACTGAACTTCACGATGGAAGGACTTCGCGGCGCCGAAACTGCTCTTGATGGTTTGCGCAATTTGCGCCGAAGGGTCAGCGAGTTTTCAGGCGACGCGCGCCAACATCCTCGGGTCCAGGAAGCGCTGACTGAAGCGCGCAAGAACTTCGAGGCGGGAATGAACGACGACCTAAACACGTCGACCGCGTTGGCTGCGGTTCATGATCTTCGACGGGACGTGAACACGGCGATGGACGCCGGCGAGTTCGGAATGTACGATCGAGAAGCCGTGCTTGCTTTACTTGATAGAGTCAATTCCGTGTTGGGTGTGCTGCCCGCGGAAGCCGAGGCGTTCGACCCAACCCTGGTTGCCGAGATTGAAACAAAGATTGAAGAGCGCAACGCCGCTCGCCGCGATCGCGACTTCAAGCGCGCAGATGAGATAAGAAACGAGCTTGCCGGTCGAGGGATTATTCTGGAAGACACGCCACAGGGAACCAAGTGGAAACCCAAGTAGGCGGATGGCGTTGCACTGGAGTCGGAAGCTCCGTCGGTCAAGACTGCGCCACTCCAACCACAGTTGAACACAGATGAACACAGATTATGAACTAAGGCAGCAGCTAGATCTCTCTCTATCCGTGTTTATCTGTGTCCATCTGTGGTAAACCTGCACCTGGAATTAGAATCAACGAAGCGTCAAGCTTGCTGATATTTTAGGTTGCATCCAGAAGTCATGTTGCATATGATATGCCCGCTTACAGATGTGGTCACGCTGTTCAACGGCCACGACCGGCGACCCGTAGGTTGCACTCAGAGAAAGACTCTGATATTTCGATTACTCATCTAATGGTAATGGTTCCTTCGAAGGAAGGGGGTCCCATCTCCAGAACAGCGCGATACGAATGGGCATGCGCCTCGATTCCAGATATTGTTTCGCCATTTCGCTCGGGGTGTTTGGCCCAGGCGTCAACTTCTCGCGCTCGGCATTGTTTACGCTGTCAGACTTCAGCAGGAATTTGACAGCCAACTGTTTGAATCCTTAAGGAGGGAATTCATGAGACTCACGCAAAAACTAGCCCCTTTGTTTGTGATTCTGGTTGCGGTATTGCTGGTGCTGCCCGTCGTGTCCAAGCTGCAGCAGAATCCGGTATCGGCAAACGTGCAGAAGCAAGTGCAGGCTCCGGACCTGTCCAAGCAATCCCAGTCGGATGCGCCGGCAAAGACCAAGCAAGCAAAACCACTACCGCCAGCCGTAGGCATTACAGCGCCGGCAAATGACAACTGCGCCGCTGCCGTTGCGGTGGCGAGCTTACCGTTCACCGACACCAGGAGCAACGTCGGCGCAACGACCGAAGCCGGCGAGCCGGCGCCGTGCGGTTCAATCGCCGCCACGATGTGGTACAGCTACACAAATACGCGGCCGAATACGGTTTCAATAACCGCTTCAACGTGTACTAGTTCTCCCACTGACACTGTTCTCTCTGCGTATCAAGTCACAGGCGCGGCATGCGCATTTGCCGGCTTCGTTAACCTGGCTTGCAACGATGACGCTTGCGGTGACGGCCTTCAGTCTACGATAGGGTTCGATGCGGCCCCGGGAGCCAGCTACAAGATACAGGTTGGTGGGTTCGCCGGCTCAACCGGCAATATTACGCTCAACATTACAGGCGTCGAACAACTGTGCCCGCCCATTGTCATCAACGGCACGCTGGGCAGCGGCGCTCCAGGGTTCACCGGTGTGCAGTTCTCCGGCAATCAGACTGGCCGGCTCAATCGCAACGGCGTTGGCAGCTCTTGCGCGGCTCCGAAGACTTGCAACATCTTCGACCCGGCGAACCTACGGGCGTTCGACGCGTACAAGATTCCGAATGCCAGCGGTCAGGATGCTTGCGTCACGATCAACCTAACCGCTCCTGCTAACACGACGTGCAATATGCAATCGAACGCCTACCTCGACACTTACGTGCCGAGTACCATTTGCACGGGTTATCTCGGAGATCCGGGCTTGAGCCTTGGTGTGCCGCCAACACCTACGAACTTCTCGGTCACGGTGCCAGCGGGCCACACACTCATAGTCGTGGTGCATACGACCAATCCCGGTGAATCCGGATGCCCGTACACGGTGACTGTTCGTGGAAACCTCTGCGTCCAATTCGACTTCTGTGTGCAGGACGACAACAATCCGAAGAGGTTCATCCAGATCAACTCGCACACCGGCGCCTACAAGTTCACCGACTGCGGCAAGGGTTTGACGCTGTCTGGAACAGGTGGAGTCGATTCGTTCTTCTGCAAGACCGAACTGTTCGATCAGGGACCGAATCCCAAGCGGCCAGATCGATTCGTTGATGTACAGGTCAATCCGTGCACGATGGTGGGTGACGCCACTATCCAGTTTGGCGGAAACAACATAACGTTGCACGACAGTAACTTGTCAAACAACACCTGCGCGTGTCCGGGGCAATAACGCCGCCGGCACGTGTTCCCAGGGGGCATCAAGTACTTCCTGGTAACGTTGCGTGAATCTAAAAGTGAAGAGCGAGCCCGAGGGCTCGCTCTTCACTCACTGTTTCACTGTTCCAAACTCGCGCTTTGATTTGGGCCTCGGCACTGCCGTGACCGCACCCCATCACTCGAGCTCGCTACTCTTCCTTTAGAATCCGCCGCCGAAAATCACACGGACTGCGGCTCGTGCTGCGCCGCTGCCTTTGGCGCCGACACAGGTGTGAGCCAGCCAAACACGTCCTCGGCTTCGCCGGTTATGATATCGAAGAACTGCCTTTGTATCTCCGCTGTTATCGGGCCTCGGCGACCTGCAGCCACTTGAACCTTATCGACTGAACGAATCGGAGTGATCTCTGCCGCCGTGCCCGTAAAAAATACTTCGTCGGCGATGTAGAGCATCTCCCGCGGAATGGCCCGCTCGAGCACGGGAATTCCCATTCGCTGACAAAGGGTGATCACCGAGTCGCGAGTGATTCCCGGCAGGATCGTCGAGTACAGCGGCGGAGTCATCACCGTGCCGTTCTTGACCAGAAATATGTTCTCGCCCGAGCCCTCGCTGATGTAGCCTTCAGGATCCAGCGCGATTCCCTCGGCATATCCGTTCAGCTTCGCTTCCATCTTTATCAGTTGCGAGTTCATGTAGTTGGCGCCGGCTTTTGCCATCGAAGGAAGCGTATTGGGCGCAATTCGCGTCCAACTCGAAACGCAGACGTCGACACCTTGCTCGAGCGCCTCAGGGCCCAGGTACTTGCCCCACTGCCAGGTGCAAATGTAGGCATCAATCGGACACGGGAACGGATCCACTCCGAACGTGCCGTATCCGCGAATGATGAGCGGGCGCAGATAACATTCTTTGTATTTGTTGGCGGTCACCAGCGAGAGGCACGCCTCCAGGATCTCCTCATACTTAAACGGAATCTGCATCCGATAGATGTGTGCCGAATTGAACAATCGCTCGATGTGCGAGTCGAGTCTGAACACCGCCGAGCCGTGCTTCGTGTCATAGCAGCGAATACCTTCAAAGACAGATGAGCCGTAGTTGACCACGTGAGACATGACATGGATGGTGGCGTCCTGCCACGGGACCAGCTTACCGTTGTGCCATACAATCGTGCCGTGTTCCTGTTCAGTTACCATGGTGGATTCTCCTGTCCTGGATCTTGATTGACTAAGCACGGCGTCGTGGTGACGGCCTTCGAAGATAACGCCGTGTCAACGCGTGTTAAGAGGGGTGTTAAAAGCACTCAACATAATACGAAGCGCACCGTGGATGGTCAAGCGAATGGGGCGCGCAGCGGTTGTCTTAATTTGGAAAAGTAGCACAGGCTTCAGCCTGTTCCAAATAATAGTGCGATTTGGGAATCTTACAGGCTGAAGCCTGTGCTACTTTTCCAGATTAAGACACTCTCAAGGTAGCTCCCCGCGGGGCCAATCCGGGCAGTCTGACCGGACCGTTCCGCCGTGTCTCCGCGGCTACAACCTCTTATCGGTCAAATAATTTCACGCTTGACACCCTCTACTATCTGACGTACCATACGGCCCGTAGTGGAACGAAGTGGAATGGAGTGGAACGGTGAAGTAAGACCGCTGAAGAGGGATGGGAGACGGGAGGCGAGGCGGATTGAATGCTCAGAGGGCACTACACGGTCCGGATGGATGAGAAGGGGCGGATCAAATTGCCTGCCGCTTACCGGCGCTATATCGACGAGCATTACGATACCGAGTTTTATGTAACGAGCCTCACCGGAGAATGCGCCAGACTCTATCCAATGGCTGAGTGGATGGCTATCGAAGAAAAGCTGCAAACAAAGGGCACAAGCAACGCGGCGGTAAGAAAGTTTTTGGATCGAACGAACTACTACGGGCAGCTTGCGGAAGTGGACGCCCAGGGTCGAATACTCGTTCACCCGCTTCTTCGATCGAGCGCTGAGCTGATAGGCAACGTTGCGGTGCTGGGATATCTGCAATACCTCGAGGTCTGGGAGCTCGACAAGTTCAAGGCCCGGATCGACAGCCAGCCTTTTACCGATGATGACGCGGCCAGTCTTGCGGCGCTTGGAATATAAGGGCAACCGACTCCGTCGCGTCCTCGGTGACGCAGCGCGCCGGTTGAACAGAGGGCGCCATTGCAAGATTGATTTGCAGGATCGAAGATGAAACCGTGTCTACGAACGCTGGAGAAAATGAGCAGCAGCACGAACCTGTGCTGCTCAAAGAGGCCCTCGAATGGCTGCGGGCGCGCGAGGGGGGGACCTTTCTCGATTGCACCGTTGGGCTCGGCGGGCACGCGAGGGCGATACTCGATGCTTCGGCCGAAAGCCGCGTTATCGGAATAGACCGCGATGCCGACGCGCTCACAATAGCGCGCGAACGTCTCTCGATCTTTGAAGGCCGCGTCCAGTTGATTCACGCAAATTTCGGCGACGTCGGGTCAGCGCTGGAAAAGGCCGGCATAACGGAGGTTCGCGGTGTGTTGGCAGACCTTGGAGTATCGTCGCTGCAACTGGACCAGAGCGATCGGGGCTTCAGTTTTGTGTCGGAGGCGCCGCTCGACATGCGAATGGATCGGAGCAGCGATGAAACTGCCGCCGAGCTGGTGAATCAACTATCCGAGCGTGAGTTGGCGGATCTGATCTTTGAGTACGGAGAAGAGCGAAAGGCACGGAGGATTGCTCGGGCGATTGCGCGAGCGCGCGATCGCGATCCGATCGCGACCACGAAACAGCTCGCGGATATTGTGGTTCGAGCGCTCAACATTCCGGGTCGTTGGCGCATACACCCGGCGACGCGAACGTTTCAGGCTCTCCGGATCGCGGTCAACGACGAGCTGAAAGCGCTGGAGCGTTTTATTCCGGCGGCGATTTCCGCTCTCGCACGCGGGGGACGCCTGGCAATCATCTCATTCCATTCGCTTGAAGACAGGATAGTGAAGCGCAGTTTTTTGCGTGAGTCCGGCAGCTGTCAGTGCGAGACTCACAGTATGCAAATTGACAGGCGACGCGCGGGAGTCGTCGACGAGATCGTTTGCGAACGCTGCGGCGCCGGCAATCGGATCCGCATTCTGACTCGCAAGCCGGTGCGCCCGACTGTGGAAGAGATTGAACGCAATTCTCGCTCGCGCAGCTCCCTTTTGCGTGTTTGCGAGAGGCTCTGATAAGCCGCACATTCCGAGCCCCGTATGTACAGCAGGTGTCAACCTGCGCCGGACGTGGGTAGTGGTTCAGTTTGATGTTCAGGGTTCAAGCTTTAGCTTGCTCTTGAGCTTTTTGCTTGAAAAAAAACGGCAATCTAAAGCTCGAACTCTGAACTCGACCTTCAAACTGAACCACTACCCGGACGTGTGAGAACAACCCGCAGGCCGAATAGCTACTTTACATCGAGGGCGGAATCGTATGAGCGACAGATTTTTTCCTGATAAGCGAATTACTAATGAAACCGTAGCTCGGCCCGTTAGCTCGCGCGTGGTTGGCTGGCTCGTGGCAATAGGCGTTGCCGGAGCCTTGCTGTCGGGCGGCTTCGTCATAAGCGCGCGCCAGCACTTCGAGGCGATCTCCATTGGCTACCAAAGCGAAGAGATGAGGCGGCAATCGGCCCAACTCGAAGAACGCCTGCGACAACTCGAACTCGAGTATTCTCGCGTCTCGTCGCCGGTCGAGATCGAACGGCGAGCTCAGAAGCTGGGCCTCGAGCGGCCGGATAAGAAAACGACGGGCGCTTCAGACGCGGCCGCCAACAGCAAAGAGAAAGCTAGATAGAAGCGACGGAAGCGCATCCGCGTGTGTGATTTCAACTGCGCTCTAACGCTGTGCATCGGAGGGCACATTACGTGGTTGCGCCTCTCGAGGATTGGGCTCTAGATCATGTCAACCGGCAATAAAGCTTCCGACAAACGGCTCTCGATCATTCAGATCACCATTGTCCTTTGGATGATGGCGATAGGGGCGAAGCTGTTGTGGTTGCAAGTAAAGCAACACGACTGGCTGCTTGCGCGCGCTGCCCATCAGCAGCAGGCGGCGATCGACCTCAGTCCGATGCGCGGCGTTATTTCAGACCGAAACGGCGACGAGCTTGCACGCTCGGTCGCGGTTAAATCTCTCTATGCATCGCCCGCCGATATTGGCGACGCGGCGGCCGCCGCCGACACGCTTTCCGATCTGTTGGACATTGATCGCGACGAACTCTACAAGCGACTCATGTCGGGGCGCGCGGCGGTTGCGGTCAAACGCAAGCTCGATCCCGACGAAGTCGCAGCCGTATCGAAGCTCTCGCTGCCGGGGCTTCGCTTCGTGAATGAGATGAAGCGATTCTATGTGACCGGCCGCACTGCATCGCACATTCTCGGGTTCGTCGACTTCGATGAACGCGGTGTTGGTGGCATCGAACTGTCATACGATAAACTGATTCGAGGGCAGGGTGGACGTCTGCTGTTGGATGTCGATGCCTTGAACAAGTCTTACGATCATTCGGTCGAGGAGCCGGTGCCCGGCGCCAACGTCTCTCTAACCATCGACCTGATGATTCAGGACCACGTCGAGAAGGCCCTGGCCGAGGCCGTCAAATCGACTCACGCGCGCGGGGGGACGATCGTTGTGGTCCGGCCGGCGACCGGTGAAATTCTGGCGCTCGCGAATTATCCCTCTTTCGATCCAAACGATGTTTCCGAGTCTACTGAAATCCAGCGCCGCGATAGGGCAGTCGAAACAGCCTTCGAGCCGGGTTCGATATTCAAACTCGTCACGTACGCGGCCGCGCTAAACGAGCACTTGATTCGGCCGGATACGCCGATCGATTGCGGAGGCGGGCAGATAAAAATCGCGGACAGAATCGTGCACGATCATCCCTACGGCGTACTGACCGCCTCGCAAGCGCTCGCAAAGTCATCCAACGTTGCGGCTATCAAGATAGGGATGAGGTTGGGTAACGAAAGGCTTGCGGGTTACATCGATCGATTTGGATTCGGTCGCCGCACCGGCATCGAACTGCCCGCCGAATCTCGAGGGCTCCTTCAGCCGGTCGGCGATTGGGGACCGACGACGATCGGCTCGATTCCAATGGGCCACGAGATCGGCGTGACCGCGGTCCAGGCAGCCGCAGCTTACGCATGCATCGCGAACGCAGGAGAATGGGTCAAGCCGCATTTGATCAATAGTATCAAATCGGCTTCCGGGGAAGTGCTCCAGGAAACACAGTCCGAGCGGCGGCAAGTCGTGA
>DATNBZ010000268.1:0-89707 GCA_035607285.1 Blastocatellia bacterium
GGCCTGCACGGGAGCGAAGGTAAATGGACGAATAGTGCCGCTGAGGTATCAACTTCGCAACGGCGACGTGGTCGAGATCATGACCTCGCCTTCCGCGCATCCGTCCCGCGACTGGATGAACTTTGCGAAGACCTCTCGCGCCCGGTCGAAGATTCGACATTACCTTGCCGAGAGCGAACGCGTGACCGCCATCGAGATCGGCAAGAAACTCTTCGAAAAAGAAGCGGACAGATTTCGCCTGAATACCAGGAAGCTGCTTTCAAACGGTGACCTTGATCGCATTGCCCCGGATTATGGCGTAGCGCGGGCCGATGATCTGCTGGCCGCAATTGGCTACGGCAAGATCCTTCCGCGCAACGTGATGTCCAAGCTGTTGCCGCCCGACCGGGTTGGCGAGTTGGAGCAAGAGAAGCGGCCGACGCTCAAGCAAGTAGTCAAGCGCGCTCTCGGACTGCAGGATCGGATCGTCGTCAAAGGCGTCGATGACCTGATGGTTTACCGCGCGCGCTGCTGCAATCCGATTCGTGGCGAGGAGATAATGGGCTACATCACTCGAGGGAAAGGTGTAGCCGTGCATTCGAATCGTTGTCCTAACATGCCGGGCTTGATGGTGAACCCCGAGCGGCTGATCGAAGTTGAATGGATGAAGTCGGACGCGCAGCACGCTTCGGCTTATCCGGTCACCGTGCGGCTCGTTACGGAGGACCGGCCTGGAATGGTCGCAGACGTAACACAAGCGATAGCCGGCGTCGGCACCAACATCCGCGATATTCGCGCGTCGCTGGACGAAGAAGGGCGCGGCCAACTGGTGTTGACTGCCGAGATCTTCGACATGAAACACCTCGAGAAGATGACTGGTGCGCTCAAGTCGATTCGCGGGGTGATCGACGTCGAACGCACGAGCGGCGAGCCTGTGCAAGCGTGATCAACAACGGTCCTATCCCCACGGTAAAATAATCTTGACCCCAAACGTGGAGCCGCAGTATAAGTGGCACGCTCTTAGACAATGTCCGAAGCGGCTGCGGAAGCTGCAGAACTCTCTGATTGGACTTTATCAGCCAACTTGACGACAGGCTGCAATCGACGCCAGTTGAGACGCTCCGTGTAGGCTTCATCTTAATAAGAACCTTTTGGAACCAAATCCGCGCTAGCCTCGTGAAAACGGTTAATGAGTAATACTGATCTCGGTTCGAAAGGGGGTCATCATGTGTAAAGCGCTCTGCGTTCCGCTGGTCGTCCTGAGCCTTTCAAATCTTTTCATCTGCGATCTGCATCAAGAAGGCGGGAAAACGGGAAAGCAATCCCCCAAAGCGGAGAACGAACAGCCGAGCTTGGAACCACGAATTTCCCCTGGACTTTTTTCTCTGCTATTAAAGGCACGGGCCGTATCCGCGGAATTAAGGTCAGACTCTTTGATTCGTTTGGCGACTTCCAGTCTTGCAGAAGCCAAGGACCTGAAGTTAGAGCTTCTAGGAGAGGCTTTCGATTATGCGGGGGGCTCCGCATTCTCGGTAAAGAAGACGCAATTCACCGGGACGTCCGCGGATACGCCGTCGGCTTATCTCGCACAGGCATATGATTTAAACTTGGATACAATATCGCTGCGCTGCCGCGTCGTCGATGCAATGTCAAAAATCGATCAGAGGCGAGCAAAAGAGTTATTTTCCGGAATTGATATTAAGTCTCGCCTCCAGCCTGCGACACCGTGTAATGAGTTCCTAGTTCCCGATGTGAGAGCTTACTATGACACTTTTCGGAACCTGGCGAAGAACGCATTTAGCACTAAAGAGATCGAAGGAGGCTACAAAACTCAGTTCGTTGAGAACAGGATTTATGAAATGGTCTCGCCCGTTCAGATTGGGCCTCTGGCCAAAGCACTGAACGCTTTAACCCTTGACAGTGACGGGCTGGAACGGCTCATGCCCAGCTATTGCAACAGGCTCAGGCAGCTTGCGAGCGATTACCGGACTTCCTCAGCTTCAGAGGCCCTGTTCTCAGTTACGGACTCTGTTAATGAGTTAATCTCATCGATGGAGAAACGCGGAATCCCCTCAAGAGCATTGGCTGATGCCTATCGCGACTATGTAGTGAAGAGCGTGTCTCAAAGGGTATGCGCAGATACCTACGAGGGAGCGGGCAAGGTGCCGTCTTTTGTGAGGCGGGCCAATTATTTTGTCTTCCGGTGGAAGCCGATAACGATCGAAGAAGTCAAACCTTCAGGCGTGGACGCTGCCTACGAAGAGGCGCCTTTTTGGACTTCCTCGAACTCCAGGAAATTACTCGAGTCTTTGCACAGGCTAAGGTCCAACGAGAAACGGGAACCATACTCAGACGCTGAGCGAGATACGCCCGGGTGGAGCGAACGGTTTGCTCAGACTCTCAGACTCCTGGCAGACTGGAAGTCGGATGATGAGAGGAGCGAAGAGGCTTATGTGAGCGAGAAGTCTTTGACATATCGTGTCCTGCTTGAATTAGCTCCGACTGATCGTGTCCGGGGCGAGATTCTTCAGGATTTTCTTAACTTTCTGTCGAGCTTTGATGCTGAGAAGATTAATCGAGTGGAACTGTACTGGCATCTAAAGGAAGGTCTTGCGCAGACCCGAACGACTGATGGAAAAATACGACCTGATGTGATTACCACATTGTCTAACTCCACAAATCCAGTCTTACAATTGTACGCATCCTTAGCTTCTGTTGGCCTGTAGCTCTATCTGATCATTCTTCAACAAACCTCCACTTATCCGACGCTGAACGGAGTAGGCAGTGGGGTATTAGCGTGTTGCCCGCAAGCAGTCCTCTGCGTCCCCGGCGTCCTCCGCGGTTTTTCCTGCTCAGTGGCTCGGAATCAACCGCAGAGGACGCCGAGGACGCAGAGGAGAAACGCGAATGTGAGCGACCAACACACTATCACCCCACTACCAGGCAGTGTCCTCGGTAGACAACCGTTTCTTCATCTGAGATAATCCGAAGTTTCAACGAAGCACATAATTCTCGACTGTGGGGTCATGCAGGGATGAAAGACCGCGTTCATACCGACGACGCTCCTAAAGCGATCGGGCCTTACTCGCAGGCCATCAAGGCCAACGGATTCGTCTTCGCGTCAGGTCAGATTCCGCTTGACCCGTCGACGATGCAGATCGTCGACGGTGGTATACGCGAGCAAACCGAGAGAGTGATGAAGAATCTCGACGCGGTGCTTCAAGCCGCGGGCAGTTCGCTGGAAGGCGTCGTTAAGACGACTGTGTTCCTTAAGGACTTGACTGATTTCGTTGAGATGAATGAAGTGTACGGGAGTTTTTTCAAACAGACTCCTCCGGCCCGCTCCACTGTTGAAGTTGCGCGATTGCCGCGTGATGTACGAGTTGAGATTGATGTGATTGCGCTGGAGGGTCATTAGTCATTGGCTCGCGCAAAACCAACCAATGACTATGACCAGTGACTAGGCAGCTTTGACGACCTTCCCAGCCTTTAAGCAACGGGTGCAGACGCGAATTCGCTCGGCACGTCCACTGATAAGCGCGCGAACGGGTTGAAGGTTCGGATTGAAGCGGCGATTGGTGCGGTTGTTGGCATGGCTCACTCGGTGACCGAATTGAGGCCCCTTGCCGCAGACCTCACAGCGTTTAGACATTGTAGTGTACCTCCGATGAGAATATCGCTATGAAAGCAAAACGACAGTTTAGCACGGGCAAGCCATCGCCCGTCAAACCATTTCGCCCGATAAACGACAGTTTGCCGCAAGCCGGCGAATCAAACGCATTCAAGAATCAACGACAAACAGGAGTTTGTCGGACATCCTCACTAAGGAGCATCGCCGTGTTTCGTTCGATCAAAATAATTTCGATAGTCCTGTGCGCTTCGGCGCTACTTGTCGCGTGCAAGAGCGAGTCTGACACATCCACGCTCGAGGTTGCTGCCAAGGTCGGCTCCCATGAGATAAAACTCAAACAGGTCGATAGCACCATAAAGCAGCAATTGGACGCAAACGGCGGCAACGCGACCATGTCGCCCGCCGAGCTTGTCGCAGCCCGGCTCAGCGTATTGGATAACCTGATCCAGGAAGAAGCAATGTTTCAAAAGGCGCAAAAGGAGAACCTGGTTCCTGATGACAGCAAGGTCAATCAGGAAGTGCAAAAGCGCAAGCAGGACGCTGGGTTGACCGAGGAGCAATATCAAAACCAGATCAAGCAGGCCGGATTCACCGAGGAAGAAGTTCGAGATCAGATTCGGCGGCAGCTTGCCATCAATGAGCTTCGCGAGCGCCAGAAGTCGCGAGTCAGCGCGCCCACCGACGGGGACATCGAGAAGTACTTTGCCGATCACAAGTCCGAGTTCAAGGCCGAGCGTGGCGCAGACATTTCTGTAATAGCCATCTCACCAGTTAACAATGGCGGCGAGGCCGGCGCCGAGCAGAAGATCAGGGGAGTCTATGCTCAGCTCAAAAGCGGCTCTGACTTCGCGACCGTAGCCTCGCAGAAATCCGAAGAACAAGCTTCAGCAATGCGCGGCGGCAGACTCGGTTTCGCATCCGAGGCAGGAATGAGGCAGTCGTTCGCCGGAATACCTGACATTACGACCCGTATCATGCCGCTTACCGAAGGCCAATACACCGAGCCGATAAAGGACAACACCGGGAACTGGTACATCTTCAAGCTCAATCTGAAGCGCGAAGCGCCCCAGAATCTGACGCTCAACGACGTGCGCACCGACATCATCAACACGATTACACAACAGCGCCAGCAGGTGCTGTTGAACGCGCTAGTGCTTGTGACCCTGTCCGAGACCACCACAAAGAACTACCTGGCCGAGCGGATCATTCAGAGCCCGCAGACGATTGTAGAAATGCGCCCGTCTCAATTGCTCCAGCAGGCCGCCCAGCAGCAGCCGCAACCACGCATCGAGAACGAGAACCAGCCGCCGGCCACTAACTCCAATCGGCTGCCGTCCAACGCTAACAGAGCGGCTTCCAATAGCAACACGCGGTAGGGGCCGCATTTTCCATTTGTCATTTTACATTTGCCAATTGCCATTGCGCTCTACAATGGCAATCGGCAAATCTCAAATGGAAAATTTGCATCGACTGCACTATCTGACTCGTTGTCACCAATGCTGTTCAGGCTGGATCAGGTTTACAAATCTTACGGCGGCACTGAGGTCCTGCGCGGCGTAACCTTTCAACTGAATCCGCGCGAGCACGTCGGCCTCGTGGGACGTAACGGCTGCGGCAAAACCACTATTTTTCGCCTTTTGACGGGGCAAGAAGAGACCGATCGCGGCGAGGTCATACTGCTTCGGGGACTGCGCGCCGGACTGCTCGAGCAACAGCCTGTATTCGCCGGCAACCTGAGCGTGCGCGACGAAGCCTACTCTGTCTTCAGCTCGCTGCGCGCGATGGAAGACGAGATAACTCGGCTCGAGCATGAAATGTCCGAAGTGAAGGGTGAAGCGCTCGACGAGGCGATGCACTCTTATAGCGATATCCGCCATTCATATGAGATCGCCGGCGGATTCAGCTATCACTCACGCGCCGATGCAGTGTTGGCGGGGCTTGGATTTGGCGACGATGATTTGATGCAGACTGCCGAAACGTTGAGCGGCGGCCAAAAGGCGCGGCTGTCGCTTGCCAGGCTTTTGCTCTCGGAACCCGATGTTCTCCTGCTCGACGAACCGACCAATCATCTCGACGTGAACGCGGTCGAGTGGCTCGAAGATTTCTTATCTGAATACAAGTCGGCGTTTGTGATCATTTCACACGACCGCTTCCTGCTCGATCGCACCGCGGGAAAGATAATCGAAATCGACGCCGGTCGCGCAAGCACCTATCCCGGAAACTACAGCGCTTATGTAAAGCAGCGTGAAGAACGGCGGCTTGCCCAGTCGCGGGAATACGAAGACCAGCAGGAACTGATTGCGCGCACTGAAGACTTCATTCGTCGCAACATAGCCGGCCAAAAAACCAAGCAGGCTAAGTCACGCCGCAAGATGCTCGAGAAGCTTGATAGAATCGAAGCGGTTCGAGACGATCGCACCGGAGACTTTCGCCTTAAGAGCGTCGCTCGCGCGGGCGACAACGTGCTTTCAGCGGCCGAGCTTTCGATCGGATATGGCAGTCACGTTCTCGCCAGCGGGATTTCGTTCCTGCTCCGGCGAAGCGAGCGGCTTGGCATCATTGGCCCAAACGGCTCAGGCAAGACAACCTTCTTGAAAACGATCCTTGGCGAGCTTCAACCGATCGACGGCGGGCTGACATGGGGCGCGAACGTCAACATCGATTACTTCGATCAGGAGCTTTCAAGCCTCGACCTGTCATCAACCGTAATCGAAGAGATCGCCGCCGCGGCGCCCAAAGCAAGCATCGCCGAATTAAGAAGCTACCTCGCGAAGTTCCTGTTCACCGGCGATGATATTTCAAAACCCGTAGCCGCGCTGTCGGGCGGCGAGCAGAGCAGGCTCGCGCTGGCAAAACTGATCTACACCGGCGCCAATGTATTAGTCATGGACGAGCCGACTAATCATCTGGACATTCCGTCACGCGAAGCGCTCGAGCAGGCGCTTGCGGAGTTTACTGGAACGATAATCACCGTCTCACACGATCGCTACTTTCTGGACAAACTCGCGACCGAGATACTGCATTTCGAAGACGGCTCATCAACTTATCACACCGGCAGCTACACGGACTTTTATGCGGTGCATCATCTCAGCCAGCCCGTGAAGGAAGAGCCTCAGCAAAAGAAGCGTGCTGCGGTGGTAAGAAAGTCGGCCGCGGGTTCATCCGCGAAACAGCGACGCCGATCGCTCGAAGAAATTGAAGGTGAGATCAAGACGCTGGAAACTGAGCTGGCGGATTTATCGGAAAAGCTTTCCAACGCCTCGTCGGACTGGCGACCGGAGCAATATGCTGAGATTGGCGCCAGGCAAGATGAGATTTCATCTCGGATGGAAGAGCTCTATAAGGAATGGCAGAGTGCGGCAATCGAATCGCCTTGATTTGAACAGGTGGCGGCCGTGAGGCTTGCCGGCTGGATCGAGGGTTGAGCCGCCCCTGAGCACGGCTCAACCCTGAAGTTTCTTCTAACGTGCTCGACTCCTTTGCGCGGCGCGTCCCGAGTGAGCATCCAGGCACAAACCGGCGTAAGCAGTCTTACAGAGGTTTGGTGAAGAACAGGAAGTTAGATCGCTTACCGTCCGGGTTCTCAACCTGCAACTGAACCGTCTGACCGGGCGCGATCCGCTTGGCGGCCTTCTTGGCGAACAACACCTGCGCCGGATCGGGATCGTCGTTCCTCGTCTTGGTCGGCTCATCATTGACCCTTAGCACCGCTCCGATTTGAAAGTTCTGCCCGTACACAATCAGGTTCTTTCCACTGATCACCGCCTGAATCAGGACCGGCTTATTAGACGTCGTATTCGGATCGATCTTCGCAATGAAAATATCCTTCACACCGGCGTTATGAGCTCGCAGCGGTTCCAGAATCAGAAAATCCAAAGAGTCCGTAAAGCCTGTAACATATATTGCGCCGTCGGCGCCAAGAGCGACTCCTAATGCTTCCTCATCACCGCTGCCACCCATGTAGGTGGAGAACGACACGGCGCCGGTTGTCGAGAGCTTCGCGATGAGCGCGTCATCCGCTCCGCCCTTGAAGAACGATTGGATGGCGTTCACAGTCGGAACCCCCGGCCCTGCGCTGCCGGCAATTACCGCACTGCCGCCGGAGTCAACCGTGATCGCGTTAGCGGCGTCATCGCCACTCGGGCCTCCCACAAATGTCAGGTAGGAGATAGCCGATCCCGCCGGATTGAGCTTGGCCACGAAAGCGTCGCTCGTCGTGGTCGAGGTTCGCGTCGCTGTCGAGCCGGGAAAGCTCGTCGACTTTGTCTTGCCTGCGACGTAGGCGTTCTTGGACGAATCGGTCGCGATTGCCAGGCCAAAGTCGTCGTTGAGTCCTCCGAGATAGGTTGAGTAAACGAAATCTGAGCCGCTCGGATTGATCACTGAGACAAAGGCATCTGAAGTGGACGTGTTGCCGTTCTTCGCGGGCTGGACGGCGCCCTTGAGCGGGAAATTGGCAGACTGTGTATCGCCGGTTACATAAGCATTCCCGGCGCTGTCCACGCTTATTCCCGATCGGTTCAACAAATTTTCGGTGCCGTTGCCGCCCAGATAGGTCGAGTAAATCAGCGTCTTGCCGTCGGGCGCGAGTTTCGAGACAAAAGCATCCGAGTCGCCGCCGCCGTAGCTCACCTGAATAGCGCCGACGAGCGGCAAGTCCGCCGACGTGGTTCGGCCGGCAATGTATGCGCTTCCCGCGGCGTCGGTCGCCACGCTTACTCCGCTCTCCTGCCCGCTTCCGCCAATCAAACTTGAATAGAAAAACTGCTGTAAATTCGGTGTCATCTTGACTACAAACGCGTCCGAAGCTCCGAGCAGCGCCGAGCCTACCGAATTAACTCTCGGGAAATCCGTCGACTCAGTGGAGCCGCACAAATACACGTTGCCCGAACCGTCAACCGTCAGCCCGGTCGCCGTGTCGTTTTTTAACCCGCCAAAGAAGCCGTAGTTGAGCAATAACCCATTTGAAGCAAGGATGCCAATGAAGACATCGGAATTGGTAGTCGAGGCGCGGAACAGGAAGTCCGATGAAAACGAATCGCCAACCACGTAAGCGTTCCCCGCCGCATCGACGGTTATGCCCCTTCCGAAATCGGATGCGCTTCCTCCGGCGTATGTCGAATAGACAAGCACCGGGTCGATGACCAGCGGCAACGCCTGATCGTACCCTCCAACCTGAAAACCAATCGTCCCATCTGCCAATTCCTTGAAGGCCGCGGTTACTGGAGTTCGCGAGCCAGCCTTTTCCTGATAAGCAACCGGCCGCTGGTGTCTCAACTCGCCCGCGGGTGTTTTCAAGATCAGCGTTCCTTCGTTCGCCAGCGTCACGCGTTCGACTCCATCGAACCGCAGCCTGATTTCATCCGCATCTGCACCTGGCGCAACCATGAAGTCGTATTCAAGCTGTCGCTCATTGCTGTGAAACACCAGGTCGATCCCGCGATACACGCTCGAATACAGAACCCCGGAATAAGTCTCGACGCCGCGGACCCATTTGGAAGGATCATCGCCAATGAAGTAGTTCGCCCTGGCAGTTTGTTGCTGAGCGCCCGATACAAATGCCGGCGGGTTAGCGCCGGCGAGTTTCATGGTAACGAGATGCGCAGGCAGAGATTCATCGGATGATTGCTTACCGCGACGAACCGATTTATCCGCGGGCTCTTGCTTGCGGTTTTGCAGCGCGAGCACGGCCCCATCCGCTTTTAGAAGCACGCCGAAGTCTTTTCCCCGCCCGACGAATTTCACATCGGCATCGGCCTGTCCGCGATTCGCCTCGAAGTTCATATGCACAGAGTTCAGGGCTTCGCTTGACGTAGCCTTCGCTGGCAGGTTCTGCACGGCTACCGGGTTAATGACCGGGTGAATGTTTGGAACCACCGCTGAGAACAAAGTTGCGATTGCAAGAATCAATGCTGCGCGTTGATGTAATTGGGGGCTGGTCTTCATTGCATCACTCCTCCTGTAACCAACTGTAAGCAAAATGCGTCACCTTATTCGGAAAGCATTGGGAGCGGTTGCGCCCATCGATCAACCGCTGCGTTGTTCCTATAGCATACCCCAGCCTTTGAGCCGAAGTCATTGCCATTTGCGATTCAACACACGTCCAAGCGCTCCAGCCTTAGTTTCAAGAAGCGGGCCGGTCACAAACAATGGAAAGCCTATCTTGATATTCGGTCGCGATCAAGCGAATAAGTCAATATCTTGTGCGTCGGAGCCAGTCCCCTACAACTTGCGGTATACACCTCATGCCGTCTGTGCTAGACTGCGGACCCGTAGAGCAGAATATCCCCGAAACGGTTCCGCAGCGAAAAACGATAGACTTATCCAGCCGGGGCTCGTTTTAAGAGGGTTGTAGCGGCGTTGTCAAAGCGCCAGGCACTCCATAGACTGCATATAAGGCGGCAATGAACGAAAAAGATTTTGTACACCTTCATCTCCATTCTGACTTCAGTCTGCTTGACGGAGCGATCCAGATAGAGCCGCTTACACAGCGCGCGCAGCAGCTCAACGCGCGAGCCGTGGCAGTGACCGATCACGGCAATCTCTACGGCGCTATCTCTTTTTACAATCAAATGAAGTCATCGGGTGTCAAACCCATTATCGGCATCGAAGCCTACATCGCGAAAGGCAAACACACCGATCGGGGTGACGCTACTGGCGAAAAAGGCGCCAATCACATCATCCTGCTCGCTAAGAACCTGATCGGCTATCACAACCTCGCCAAGCTATCATCGCTCTCATTCACTCAGGGTTATTACTACAAACCGAGAATCGATAAGGAGCTGCTGGCGACGCACAGCGAAGGGCTGGTCGCGCTCTCTGCATGCCTGTCGGGCGTGCCGTCGTCGTTACTGCTCAGCGACCGATTCGACGAAGCTGCGAAGCAGGCGAAGGAATTCGAGGACATCCTTGGCAAAGGCAACTATTATCTGGAAGTTCAAAACCACGGCCTCGAGCAGGAAGTGCAGACCGTGATTCCGGGCATGATTGCGCTGTCAAAGAAGACAGGCATTCCGCTGGCCGCCACCAACGATTGTCACTACCTGATGCAGGACGACTGGCGGGCGCACGACATACTTGTTTGCATAGGGGCCGGGAAGACAGTCAACGAGAAACGGGGGCTCAAGTACAAGGAAGGTGAATTCTATTTCAGGTCGGCAGAAGAGATGTGGCAGATATTCGGCGCCGAGTTGCCGCAGTCACTGTTGAATACGGTCGCGATTGCGGAAATGTGCGAGCTCGAGCTGCCGAAAAACCAGAACCATTTGCCGGAGTACCGCGTGCCCGAAGGCGAAACCGCAGATAGTTACTTTACCGCGCGCGCACGCGGCGGACTCGAGGAAAGATGGGCGCAGATAAAAGACCGGACTGCTCGAAAGTTTGATCTGGATGATTACCGGGCGCGGCTCGAAAAAGAAATCGCGGTGATCATCAAGATGGGTTATGCAAGTTACTTTCTTATCGTTTGGGACTTTATCGCTTACGCACGAAAGAACGGCATTCCCGTTGGTCCCGGGCGCGGCTCGGCGGCAGGGTCCCTTGTCGCCTACTGCCTGCGGATCACGGACATCGATCCGATTGAATACGATCTCTTCTTCGAGCGTTTCCTGAATCCCGAGCGCGTTTCGATGCCGGATATCGATATCGACTTTTGTGTGCGCGGGCGGCAGAAAGTGATCGACTACGTCGCCGATTATTACGGGCGCGATCACGTCTCGCAAATCAGCACGTTCGGGACGATGGCTTCGAAGGCGGCGATCAAGGACGTGGGACGCGCGCTCGAGATGCCCTACGCCGATGTCGACAAGATAGCCAAGATGATCCCGCCTCCGGTGCGAGGGCGCAATGTTTCGATCGGGGACGCAATCAAACAGAACCCCGATCTCAAGCGCGCCATAAACAGCGATGAGCGCGTTCGCGATCTGATCGAGATCGCTCAGAGGCTCGAGGGCTGCTCGCGTCACGCGTCGGTTCACGCAGCGGGAGTTGTGATCTCGCCGAAACCAATGCACGAGCTGGTTCCAATCTCTAAGACCGCTCGCGATGAAATAACGACTCAGTATCCGATGAACGACCTGGAAAAGACGGGGATGCTGAAGATGGATTTTCTCGCGCTGACCACTTTGACAATCATCGACGATTGTCTCAAGTCGGTCGAGCGCGAGACCGGCACGCAATTGGACCTCACGAACATGCCGCTCGATGATCCCGCCACCCTGCAGCTATTTTGCGAAGGAAAGACCGAAGCGATCTTTCAGTTTGAGTCGGGCGGCATGAAAGACATCTGCAGGAGGCTCAAGCCGGAGAGCCTCGAGGATCTCTCCGCGCTGAATGCGTTGTTCAGGCCGGGACCGATCGACAGCGGCATGGTTGACGATTTCATCGAACGGCGCCACGGACGCAGGAAGGTGCGTTACGATTTCCCTGAACTCAAAGAGATCATGGGCAACACGCTTGGGATTTGCGTCTATCAGGAACAGCTCATGGCGGTGTTTCAAAAACTTGCCGGCTATTCGCTCGGCGAAGCGGACCTTGTGCGTCGCGCGATGGGCAAGAAGAAACGTGAGGAACTGGACAAGCACAAGGAGAAGTTTCTCAAACAGGCGATGGAGCGCGGACACGATCGCGGAAAGATCGAGAAACTGTGGCAGAGCTTCGAGGGCTTTGCGGATTATGCATTCAATCGCGCTCACTCGTTTTCATACGGCTATCTCGCATATCAAACTGCTTACCTGAAGGCGCACCATCGCACGCATTTCTGGGCGGCTGTGCTATCGAATGAGTTGAATAACACGACAAAAGTCGTGAGGTATATCAACGAAGCGCGTTCACAGGGAATTCAGATTCTTCCACCTGATGTCAACGCCAGTCTCGACAACTTTACTGCGAGCGGAAACACGATCAGGTTCGGGCTTGCCGCAATCAAAGGCATCGGTCAATCGGCGGTTGCTTGGATCATTGAAGCTCGAAGCTCGGGTCCGTTCGCGTCGGTGTTTGACTTCACCGAGCGCGTTGACTCGCGTGCGGTCAACAAACGCGTCCTCGAAGGACTGATTCGCGCCGGCGCGTTCGACTCGGTAAACAAAAGCCGCGCAGGCTTGTTCGCAATCATCGACTCCGCGATGGAAAGCGGACAGCGGTTGCAGCGTTCGCGCGCCAGCGGCCAGAGCGATTTGTTCGGAGCCCTCAGCGCTACCATGCCGGTCGCCGAACATCCGCTTCCGAAAGTTCCTGAGTGGCAGAATCACGAAATGCTCAAAGGTGAGAAGGAGACGCTCGGCTTCTACATCTCCGGTCATCCGCTTTCGGGCTACGAAGAAGTGCTTCGAGATTTTGCGGACGCGGATGTGGATCGGCTCGCGGGTCTGGGCCACGGCACGGTTGTCACCCTCGGCGGAGTCGTTATCGATCTGAACGTGCGCACTACCAGGAAGGGCGACCGTTTCGGCCTGTTTCTGCTTGAAGATCAATACGGATCGGTGAAGATCGTAGCGTGGCCGGACGTGTTCAATAAATCAAACGGTTTGATGCAAAACGACGCGTCTGTGCTGGTGCGCGGCCGGTTGGAGATTGACGATGGCGGAGCGATGACGATCATCGCCGAAGAGGTAGGCTCGCTTGCGGACGTCAGGGAGCGGTCGGCTCGCACGGTAGTGCTGCACTTCGACGTCGATGCGGTTGACGAGAAGAAGCTGGAACAGCTTCATTCGCTTTTGGACAACAATCGAGGCGATTGCGGGATCGTCTTTGAAGTAAGACTCGCCGACGGCAGCATCGCTCGCGTACAGCCCAATCAACATGTCCGAGTAAAGGTTACGCCTGCGCTGACCAACTCGATAAAAGAAGTGATAGTTGACTGCCAGGTCGAACTCGTCGTTCAACGCGCCAGCACCGCCGCGCGTTGACAAGTGTTCACTGTGAAGAGTGTCTCGAGTACCAACCTTTAGTCGCCTGCCCCACGAACATTGAAACGTTGCTAAATGGCTTGATTCTGATAGATATTAAGCATGGATCGGGACAAGCTTCTTGGTGTAGTTTTCTTCTGTACTGGCGGAGGTACGGAGCCTGCGCGGGAGTGGCTTAGGAAGTTAACCCGAGATGATAAGGTCAACATCGGTCGTGATATTCTGGCGGTACAAAAAGCATGGCCCGTTGGTAAGCCGTTGGTGGACTACCTGGGAGACGGCATCTGGGAAGTGCGTTCATCACTGAAAGATCGGATTGCTCGCGTGCTTTTCATGATTGATGGCAATGAAATGGTCATACTTCACGGATTCATCAAGAAGGATCAGCGCACTCCAAAGCCCGACCTGGACTTGGCGAAAAGGAAAAAGAAACAATATGAGGGCTAAGCCAACCATCAAGAAAAAACACCGAGGCAGCAGTTTCGATTCGTTCCTTAAAGAAGAAGGAATCCAAAGTCAGGTAGAGCGGCTTGCTACGAAGCGGGCCTGCGCAATTCAGCTCGCCCAAGCAATCGAGCAAAGCGGATTGTCAAAGTCCGAAGTTGCGCGAAGGATGCACACCAGTCGCGCCGTCCTGGACCGCCTCCTGGATGAAACAAACCCCTCGGTCACTCTCACCACGCTTGAGAAGGCTGCTATCGCATTAGGGCGCAAATTGCATGTCGAGATCGTTGAGGGTTGAAAGTACTAATAACTAGAACATAGGCCCTTTGCCTCCTTCCTCGCATGGTGCTACATTCATTCTTGGCCCTACGGCGGCTAGCCAACAACCAAATCACGCAAGCAGGAATCTAACCGCCCGACGAAGTTGAAAGGAACGTAAGTTCGTAGAGCCTTGGTAACCGTCACGCAAAAACCAAAGACCCGGGTACTACAAAGAGAACAGCCGCGACCGGGTCTGATTCGCCGCATCTTCTCTCCCGTGCGGCTAGCCATACTCGGCATCTTAACCCTCATCTTTGTTTCAATCTTTGTCTTCTTCTATCTCAAATACTCGAAGATGATCGACGCCCGTTTGCGCGGTGACGTCGTGGTGAGGACCACGGGAATCTATGCCGCGCCGCGAGTGATTCGCGCAGGACAGGGCATGACCCTCGCTTCGCTGAAGAGTTATCTCGACGGGATAGGCTACGTCGATTCGACAAAGGACGCCGACTCGAACCGAGGGCGATACCAACTCAAAGGTAACTCGATCGAGATTCATACCAGCAGCGATGCGATCATCAACGGCGTCCGCCAGTTTCCCAGCCTCAACATAACATTCGCGGCCAGCGGCAAGGGCGTCAGCAAGATTACCGACGTCGACACTAAGAGAAACCTGGATAGCTCGCTCCTCGAGCCGGAGCTCGTAACCGCAATCTCAAATGAGAAGCAAAGACAGAAACAAAAGCTCGTCTCATTCAAAGACCTGCCGAAGGACTACGTCAACGCCGTAGTCGCGATCGAGGACCGCCAGTTCTTCGAGCATCCGGGGATAAACGTCCGGGGAATCCTGCGGGCGCTGCTTCGAGACGCCAGCGAAGGCCAGACCAGGGAGGGCGGTTCGTCGATCACTCAGCAACTGGTGAAGAACTTCTTTCTTACGCCGGAGCGCACATGGAAACGCAAGGCGCAGGAGATGATGATCGCGCTCGTGCTTGAAACAAAGCTCAAGAAGGAAGGAATCTTTCAGCTCTACTCAAACGACGTTTATATGGGCCAGTCGGGAAGCTACTCGATCAACGGCGTCGGCGAAGCCGCGGCGTCTTACTTCAACAAAGATGTAGTCAACCTCACTCTTCCTGAATGCGCTTTTCTTGCCGGCATAATCAGAGGACCCAGCCTTTATTCGCCGTATCGCGACATCGAGCGCGCGAAGGCCCGGCGAAATCAGGTGCTGGATTCGATGCTCGAAGCGGGCTTCATCACGCGCGACAAAGCCGAGCAGGCTAAGTCGAGTGAGTTGAAGATCCAGGCTAAACGCAGCGCGCAAAACAGTGATGCTCCGTACTTTGTCGACTACCTTCAGCAGCAGTTGACCACCGACCTTCCTACGCACGATCCCGCGCGCCAGTCGTATCGGGTGTATACCACGATCGATATGGATCTTCAGAGAGCGGCTGACAAGGCGGTGAACGATACGCTGACCTCGCTCGATCAGATCTTCGCCAAGCGCAGAAAGAACCCAATCCCGCCGGGCACGCTGCAGGCCGCACTTGTAGCATTGAACCCCAAGACCGGTGAGATAATGGCGATGGTAGGCGGGCGCGACTACGGGCAGAGCCAGCTTAATCGCGCGGTGGATGCAAACCGGCAACCCGGATCAGTGTTCAAGCCGATCGTTTACGCCACTGCTCTGAACAGCGTTTACGACGACATGACAGAAGAGAAGCTAACCCCGGCGTCTTTGTTTATGGACGCGCCGGAGACTTTTCTGTACGGCCGCGGTCAAACTTATTCGCCCGAGAATTTCGGCAAGACCTATTCAAACCGCGATGTTCCCCTGCGCGAAGGACTCGTTCACTCACTGAACGTCGTGACGGTGCGCATCGCCGAGAAAGTCGGCTATAACAAGATCGCTCGAATGGCGGAGAAGCTTGGGTTGCCGCGTCCTCAACCCTTCCCTGCCCTGGCGCTCGGAACCGCCGAAGCGACTCCCATTCAAGTCGCGCAGGCTTACACCGCTTTTGCAAACAACGGCGTGCTTGCCGAGGCGCGCCCCATAAAACGCGTCACGAATTCCGATGGAGTCGGCGTCACGGAATCCAAGCCGCAAACGCAGCAAGCTCTCAGACCCGAAGTCAGTTGGCTGATGACCAACATCATGCAAGATGTGCTGAATCGCGGCACGGCGGCTCGCGCGCGAGCGATGGGATTCACTGAAAAAGCGGCCGCGGGCAAAACCGGCACGTCGCGCGACGGATGGTTCGCGGGCTACACGCCAAACATCGTGTGCGTAGTTTGGGTCGGCTTTGACGACAACTCTGAGCTTGGCCTGGAAGGCGCGAAATCGGCGCTTCCCATTTGGGCCTCGTTCATGAAATCGGCAATTGCGCTTAGACCTGAACTTGGCGGCGAAAGTTTTCCGCCTCCACCTGACGGAATCGTCACGGTGGAGATCGACCCCTCCACGGCGCTGCTTGCCACTGACTTGTGTCCAACCCGCCGCACCGAGTATTTCATCCAGGGGACGCAGCCTGAGCAACAGTGTGAAGCGCACTCCTCCGAGCACCCGGAGCTTCCCGCGATCCCCGGATTCGAGTGGCCGGAGGACCAGATCACTCCCGACGACAAGTCAAAGAAGGTCCAGCGCGATGCCGAGAAGGCACTCGACGACGCGGGCCGCGACCTGAAGAAGCAAATCAAGAAGGCAACCGGAAAACCTTAGCGAGATTTGCGAACCTGTCCGCGTTTTGCGCGAACCTCGGGTGTGATTAAAAGCGGGACTTGCAGCGGATAACGCCCGCGTAGAAACGACCTGTAGGGGCGGCCCTCCGTGGCCACCCCTCTTTGCATACAGCGCTCGTTGGACCGAAGAGGGGCGGCCACGGAGGGCCGCCCCTACAGGTCGTTTCTATCTGGGAAGTCCGGCTCTTAATCACACCCGCGAACCTCTCTCCCGACAGCATCACCTTACACGTTAGATACTCTTTGAGTTATTATTCTGCCCTGTTAAACCATGATGTCCGAAGTCCATTGAAAGGAGAATTACACATAATGAAATCGATTAACTCGAACGCACAAGCCAGCCGACTCCCGCAAGCCGCAGCCATGTTGGTGATGCTGATCGCCTTAACAGTTTTTCCCTCGACTGCTCCGACCGGCAACGCTCAGAGCTCCGGGATCGAATTCATATTTGACGTTTTGCCTGACACTCCCGCGCTGAGCACGAGCCTCCCGACGGGCACCACCTTTTACCTTCAGGGAAAGGTCTACCCGTTCAGAACTCTCAACGTGGCCGATTGTACTTTTCGTAGCGCAAGTCCAAGACAGGTTGGAACGTGGCGGGCCTGGGGCCAGATAGCAGACGATGGAAAGTTCGTCATGAATCAGAGCCTGAAGATTGACAACGTAGGCGGGATGATCGAGGTCCAGGGAACGACGGGCGTTCCGCTCGCGGGGGGCGACGCTACTCCGGCTATCCCTGGAACACTGGGCGCACCTTTCACCGGTCCTTCGGAGGTATTGTCAGTTACAGGAGGCGTCGGTGCTTATCGAGCGTTGAATGGCGAAGCACAAGTCCGCGGATACTGTGTTCAGGACCCAACGATACCCTTCCGTTATGACCGCGGATTCTGTTTGGGCATCCTCGAGGGCAAACGAAAATAACAAGCCTCGGGGCGGTTGTTTCAAACCACGAACCATAGGATCGCGGGTCTCTATTTCCTGACGCGGAAGGAATATTGGCCGACCATGTTTGTGCTGCCGTCTCGCGCAACCCCGTCAACAGTCAGAAGATATTTACCACCGCGAAACAGAGTTGAACTGAGGCTTACCGAGAGTGAATTGTAAGCGTTCGGCCTGAAGCCGCCTCCTTTGAAAATCGGTTGACGCTGGCTGCTCTCGATTGTCATCCGATATGTTTTGAAGTCTCTTTCTCCTTCAAGCTGCACCGAGAGGAAAAGGCTTCTGGAAGAACGCGGAAGAAAGATCTCATTGAGCGTGCCGGAAGATGCGTCATTCCCTCTGGTAGCGCTTAATGCAAGAATTGCCACATTGACTTCAGCCGTTTTCGCAGGCTCTTCTTCTGGCTTGCGCTCGAGCTGCGTTCTAAGTTGAGCGATCTGTTCGGTCAATTCGCTCTCCGACTCTCGACGTTGTTTCTCCGCGGTACCGGACAACTGATGCTCTTCTTCGTAGCGGCGTTCCCAGTCAGTCGAGGCGTTCCTTGCCTGATCGGCCTCGGACCGGTACCGCCGAACCTGAGCAAAGGCAAAAACCGCGACTGCGATAATAACTACCGAGAGAGCGCCCGCCGCCGCCGCGAAGGCCTTGCGAGAAACTGTGCTTCGCTCATCCTCGAGGATCTCGTTTGACCTGTCGGTACCCGCCGCCGCCCGGCCGCTTGCGACACGACGAAGACCATCAACGAAGGCTTTGGTTGCCTCTAATCGGCCAATACACTCTAGGCAATCGACGAAATGCTCCTCGAACTCGGCGGTCTCTCCTTCCGCGAGCCTCCTCGCCAGATAGCGGTCAACTATATCGAACTCGTCGATGTACTTGTGGTCCATAAGAATTCTGAAGTATCCCCTAAATCTTAAGTGTCGCCGGAAGTCGTTTTATCGCACCCTAATCGATCCGGATCACAAACTTTTCGCACGTAAAGCTCCTTAAATCGTGTAAGCGCTCTGTAAATTATATTATTAAATTGAGTTCTGGTTATGCCGAGATCGGAGCAGATTTGATTTTTTTCCTCCTCCGAAATGTAGTAACGAAACAGAACCTCCCGGTCGCGCTCGCTCTTCAACTCGCCGATGACCTGCCGAACGATTTCAGATCGCTCTCTCGCCAGCATCTGGTCAAGTTGATTCGGGGCCGGATCGGGAATGTGGTCGGCGCTCCCGATTTCTTCCCTGAGATTAGACCGTTTCGCCCGGCGGATGTGAGTAATTGCGGCGTTCCGTGCGACGCTACAAACGAATCCGGAGAGACTTTCGGGCTGCCGAAGATCTCCTCGCCTGAGCTTCTCGAGAACGATCCTGAAGGTCTCCTGGGAAAGGTCTTCAGTAACAGACTGATTTCTAACGACATTATCGATTATGACGGCGACTCCGCGTTCGTAGCGCCGGATGACCTCGTCTTCCGCCGTCGAGTCCCCCGCGGTAATTCGACTTACTATGTCGACTAGCTCTTCATTAGCTGTACTGACTACGCTCACCCAATACCTCAGTCCGATCAATGTAATGAATCATTTGATATTCGAACGCGCCGGATCCGACATTAAGGCTTTCCGATAGTGATAAAGGGGGCCCAGTAATACGGGTGGCGGGTTTCAGTCGTGCCGCGCAACATCTCCAGCTTTGCCAACCGAAGAGCGGCAGCGTTACGAAGATTACCCGCGAGATGTTGGTAAAAGTTCTTCATCAGGTGTCCGGTAGAAATATCGGTAACGCTCCACAGGCTCACCACTACCGATCTCGCCCCGGCATACAGAAAAGCGCGGCTCAGCCCTATGATCCCCTCCCCTGATAGCACCTGCCCGCGCCCCGTCTGACACGCGCTCAAGACGACAAGATCACAATCCAGGTCGAGGTCGGCAATCTCGTTCACTTCGAGAAATCCGTCCTCCTCAGGATTATTATCTAATGTGAGTACCACCGCCGATCGGGACGGCGAAGATTCGTCCACCAGGCTGTGGGTAGCAAAATGCAACCGGCGATAACGCCGCAACGCCTCTCGCTTCAGTACGGCTTCTGTGCTGTTCTTGCCCAGGTATAGTCGCGTCCGGTCAGTCTGAAAAAGGCGCCCGATGTATTGAATCTCATCCCGGGTTCTCGGTAGCGGCGGCAGTTGGAATCCGCGAGAGATCCGCGCGTCACGCAGAACATCCACGGGGCGTCGTCGCACGGCTCTCCTCGTAGCGACTCTCCTCTTAACAGGGGCGTTCCTTGTAACGGCGACTTTCCTGGCGCCGGAAGCCTTTCTCGTTAAGGCGGGTTTGATTTCCGCGCCGAAAATCGGATCGCCAAATGCCAGCAGTTCCATTCTATCTCCGCCGTCACTGCGGCTCGTTGCATCCTGCAATTGCACCAGCACGCTGGCTGACGGCGTGTAGCCGACTTCATGATCTTCGATCAGATAACGATCATTATGAACCAGAGTCTCGAACGGCAAGTAATGCAGTAAGCCATCAGGCACGATGATCAACCGGTCTCCCGACTCGATGTGACTGGACAAGCCGCCAAACAACTTTTCAAAAAGCGCCTTCGATGCTTCTCTCAGTTTTGTGAGATCTCCTCCGATGTATAAGTGGTTTGGAGGAGTCGCCAGAAGATCCAAATAAGGCTTGACTGCATTTTCGATTTCCTTGCGACAGGGAAGGACCTCAAAATAAAACTCGCCGCGCGCGAAGAGCCAGGCGAAGGAATGATTCTCGCTTAAATGGAATTCGACGAGCGACACCTGATACTGGGCCATCTTCGCCTGCAACTTTTCGAATCTTACGGGGAGTTTGGACGAACCCAACCGATCTTTTACATGCTCCATCTCATACTGCAACCTGGTTTCCTCGATCTTGAATTCGGCCTCTTCTATTTCTTTTTGCAGCCTCCCTCGCTGGCTCCGGCTGACGCCTGGCGCCAGCAAGCGCGAGCGCGACTGGAAGATGGAGCGCGATAGCTCGTGCCGGGCTGCCGCTCGCACGCTGTCATCGGAACGTGGCCCGGCCAGGCGTGCAACCACAGAGCTGAGCAGCGCCCGCGACCGTTGCCCGTCAGCCAATCCAGCCGCCTCCATGTATCGCCCCTGCTCCACCAGGAGATCAATGTTTTCCCGATAGGCTTTCTGAGCCTCTTCCCTGGCCAGAATCGCGCTGGTTTCTGTGGACTGATAGAGGCCGATCCACCCGCCCTCAAAAAAACCTGTTCCCTGATTATAACAATGCAAGGCCCTGTCTTTTGATCCGAGAGCACGCTCGGCTCGTGCGCGCCGGAGCCAGGCCTGGGATTTCAACTCGAAAATACTGAGGTAATCCCCGTCACTGACAGCGACTTTCTCCTCTCTTTCCATTAGTGCACGAGCCTCTTCCGCCTGTTCAAGCGCGACTTCCGGGTGCGAACGAAACAAAGACAGTGTTGATAACGCGCATAGTACTCTGGCCTGTCCCCGGGCATCATTAATCTTTCGGTAGATCGCCGCTGCCTCGTCAAAGGAGCGCTGCGCGCCATCAACCAGCCCCCGCTCCTGACTGACCCGTCCCTTCAAGTACAACAATGCCGGGTCTGCGTTTACATGATTCGTCTCCCTTAATCGCAGGCCGTCGGTGATGTACTTTTGGGATTGCTCCAATTCACCGTTCCGAAGAGAAACATCCCCCAGACCAATCAAGGCAATCGTCTGCACCGAGAGATCGTTGATGCTGGCTCCCTCTTCCAGCGCCAATTTGAAATAGTGTACGGCCAAGTCGCGCACGGGCAAGTCAGCATAAATCAGCCCATTTCCATTCAACACACTGGCCCTGAGCGTCGGCGGCAGCGCTTTAGAGTCAAGCGCCTGGCGGTAATAACTCAGAGCGTCCGAATACTTCTTTACTTGCCTGCACACCTCCGCGATTTCCACCAGCGCCTGCCCCACGCGTTCCTGGTCATTTAGGTGCAGCCAGATCCGGACGGCTTCGTTCATCTGTTCGTGTGCCGACTTGCCTCCAGGCTTGCCGGATAATTCCAACGCAGCCTGGAACAACTCTTCCGCGCGGCTTGCTGTTTCCGGTGATTGGGGTTCGACGCCTTGATCGCTTACGACGAAAGCGCGCGAATACGAAGTCATGAGCAGGACTACTGTCATGACGAGGGTAGGACGATATTTTCTGGGGGCCTTGAACATCAGTTCTTTCTAACCCTAAGAGGAGTCGGGATTATAACATCAGGACGATGTGCGCGAGAATACGTCCCCGTTAATTATGTGTGCGCCGAATTCGGCGTGTTGGTGAGTCGTCCTCGCGGGACTCCGAAGCGAGTCTCGCGAACATAGTCCAGGAGGATTGTTAGCGCGGCGGGTCGTTAGATGGAGTGAGACGCTATCGCGTTCAAATAATCTGAAGTCGCCAAACCGGATTAGCTGCCAATCAAGCGCAGGCCAACTAAAAGGGGTCTTAACCTGAATCAATGGCCAGTGGGATACTTCCAGGTCTGGTCGGTCTGGAAACATCCCACCGGCGGCCAACGATCATTGGCAGTTAGCCATGCAGGTTGTATACACGGCGTAGCAGTTGCTCCCGCCATTATTTAAACAATCCGTTAGAGCCTGCTGGCATTCGGGGCAGCTCTGAGCAATGGCTCGCTGGTGAGCACCCGTCACGTTCGACGAGATCGGTCCCTCGGCGGCGCCTTGTGCGGAGACCCCTGGTTGCAGGCTCGCCAGGCTGAGCGCCAGAAAGAGCAATACAAGTAAAACACGAGCCCCAAGAGGCAAGCGGTTAGCGGTGGAGAGAACGCTAGCGTGCGTCCCCTGTGAAATTTGATTTTTGTCCATCGTGAGCGTTCCTTTCTGAGCCCTGCTTGGGGCTGGGTTCGCTCACGTTGTGGGCAATAAGGGCTGGTAGCTGGACAGGCAGGAGAAAAATATTTCTTGCGGGGCGCTCTCGCGCGCGCGGGTGCGCACTAACTGGCCTTAATGCTCAAGCGTCATGCGGATCACTGATTAATTCGAAGGTCGCGTGCAATTCTGGACATCCGCCGAACACTTTCTTATTGGGTGAAGGCAATCGGCCCCTGTGATGATCCCAATCGCCTTACCTCTGCAGGAAGATGGCTCTCGAGCACCGGCTGGCAAAACACCCGGCTGTTAGTGCGCATCATCGTTGCGGGGGTAGAGAGGATGATCGAAGATGAACTCAAGCTATGGGATCGCTATCGCCAGGGCGACAAAGCTGCACGCGAAGAACTGATTCTGGCATATCTATATCTCGTCAAAGTTTGGGCCAAACGAATATCCAGAGCAGCAAATTGGGCAAATCAGGAGGACTTGATGGCGGACGGCATTATCGGTCTGATCAAGGCCCTCGAAAAATTTGACACCAGGATGGGCGTGGCTTTTAAGTACTTCGCAAAAGACTACATTCGCGGAACAATTTTTGACGGTTCTGAACTCACTCGCGGTTTGGCTCGCCAGCAGGAAGAAACGTATCGTAAGATCAAACACGCGGAATCGACGCTGACGAGGTCGCTCCAACGAATCCCGACGATCGAAGAGGTTGCCGAATACACTCGTCTAAGTGTCGAACAGATAATGTTTGCCATCGATGCGATGGGTGTCGCCTTTGCCGGAGAACTGCCCGACATCGAGGAGCCGGCGGCAGTAAATGGCGTGCTACTACCGCAGCAGGAGCAAGCGGCGGTAGTGCAGGACGCACTCTCTCGGCTTAGCGATAGAGAGCAATCGATCATAGCCTGCTATTACTGGGAGGATAAATCACACGACGAAATTGCTCAAAGCCATGGACTGACGGTAAGTAATGTCATTAAGATTCGTCAGCGCGCGTTAGTGAAGCTTCGCGAGTTGCTCGGTCACGAAAGGACTGGGACGTGTGATAAAAATGAACGACGTAGAAGAAGAGTTGAAGAATCTCAAGCTCATTCACTTGACGGAAAGCGAGTTGATCTCGTATTGCGAGCGCCTGCAAGACAACCTCACTCAGGCAAGAGTCGACGCGCATCTGAAGCTGTGCTTCATTTGCGATAGGCGGCTCCAGTTGATACGGGAAGCAAGTATCCGTCCGGATGACGGCGAGATTACGGCTGAAGATATCGCTATTGTCAGACGGGTCATCAGAGAGGAGAGGTCGGGCTAACGGTCAGTAATGTCCGACACGCTGCCAGCTTGTCGACGCTTGCCCAGGTAGGCGGGATCCATCAGGAATCCGGCGATCCCCTTGGGTCGGGGAAGTCCACACGCGATCGCGAAAAAAGAAGGCAAAAATATTTTTTGCTCCGCCTGCGATAATCGCGAGGTACTCAGCACTTCATAGATGGGGATATATCAGAGGCCTGTGCGGAACCCTTGGCCCTATGCCGCGGCAGCCTTTCGAACGGTCTCGCGGCGATGAGTGTTGAAATGAATCGCCAGGGACCAGATCGCAAAGTAGAGATCCTGAGCAGCTTTGCGGGATCAGCCCGGTAGGAGAAACGTCGACGGACCGATCAACCGTTGACCACTGGGGAACCGCCGCCTCTGCTTAACCACGACGAGGCGGAGCTCTACGGTTGGGGTAGCAGCTACGCATTGCATAATCCAGTGAAGTAGGCTGGTATTTCAATGTGACCCACGGGTGCCCCGACCCTAGAGTTCCGCCTCTGTTCCGACTAGTGAGGACTTTCAGCATCTCGACTGTTTCGCTTCAAGTTCTGTCGCGGCTCTTGCGTAACCGCGACTGAGCCATATCCTGATAAAGCTTTCCAGCGCGCCCTGACGACGCTTCTTCGGACCTGACAGGATCCCGCCAAGTTCCGCTCATCAGCCAAACCCATACCTCGCGTTGAGGTAGTGGGGTATTAGCGTGTTGCCAGGAAGCAGTCCTCTGCGGCCCCGGCGTTCTTCCGCGGTTTTCGGTAGTGGGGTATTAGCGTGTTGCCAGCAAGCAGTCCTCTGCGTCCCCTGCGTCCTCCGCGGTTTTTCCTGCTCAGTGGCTCGGAATCAACCGCAGAGGACGCCGAGGACGCAGAGGAGAAACGCCAATGTGAGCGAGCAACACACTATCACCCACTACCCGGTTTTTCCTGCTCCGTGGCTCGGAATGAACCGCAGAGGACGCAGAGGAAAAACCGCGAATGTGAGATCACCCCACTACCCGCGTTGACCTGCAAATCTTCGACGCATAAAATGGTGAAGCATTAGAGAACCGAACTCATACCTCGAACTCATTCCCGCGCTCGAGCGCATACGGAGGAATAAAAGTGATCGAAGACATTGAAAACATCCTTGGCGATGAAGCTGAGAGTTTGCTTACTCATCATTGCAACACCGTGCCTAAAGAGATGCTTCATCTGCCGGGACCCGACTTCATCGACCGGGTACTCGTCGCAACAGATCGGCGTCCTCAGGTTCTGCGAAACCTCGCGGCGATGTTCAATCACGGACGATTGAGTGGCACCGGCTATCTCTCCATCCTCCCGGTCGATCAGGGGATTGAGCATTCTGCCGGCGCCTCGTTCGCGCCTAATCCCGAATACTTTGACCCCGAAAACATCGTCAAGCTAGCCATCGAAGGCGGCTGTAACGCGGTCGCAACAACGCTCGGAGTGCTCGGGTCGATCGCGCGTAAGTACGCTCACAAGATTCCATTCATCTTGAAATTCAACCACAACGAGTTCCTTTCTTATCCGAACAGCTTCGATCAGATCATATTCGGCTCAATAGAACAGGCGTACGAGCAGGGGTGCGCAGGTGTAGGCGCGACGATCTATTTCGGATCTGAAGAATCGAAACGCCAAATCCAGGAGGTCAGCAAGGCGTTCGCGCGCGCGCACGAGCTTGGGATGTTCTGCGTCTTATGGTGCTATCTTCGCAACGCGGCGTTCAAGACCAAAGAGGCCGACTATCACGGAGCCGCTGATTTGACAGGGCAAGCCAATCACCTGGGCGTTACGCTTGAAGCCGATATCATCAAACAGAAACTGCCGGAAAACAACGGCGGTTACAACGCGCTCAATTTTGGAAAGACCTCCAAGAAGGTGTACTCGGAATTGACGACCGATCATCCGATCGATCTCACTCGCTACCAGGTAGCCAACTGCTACATGGGAAGAGCTGGATTGATCAACTCTGGCGGCGCTTCGGGAGAGAATGACATTCAACAAGCAGTTAAGACCGCGGTCATAAACAAACGAGCCGGTGGGACCGGATTGATCTCCGGGCGCAAGGCTTTTCAGAAGCCTATGCCGGATGGCGTCAAGATCCTCAATGCAATTCAAGACGTCTACCTGGCAAAAGAGATCACCGTAGCATGACAAGCCTTGGCGGCGACTAATCGCGAACTATCGAGGACCACCGGGAGAGGCAGCGCACGATGTCTGAAGAAACCGAGAAGCAGGAACTCGCGCTCGAGAAGTTCAAGAAGATGCTGTCCGATCTTCACTTCAGGGTGGCTGACTTCCAGGACAGCATCGAGAAATACCTGACCACCATCGATAATATGTGGCGAGATGTAAAGTCTCAGCTCGCCACCATCGAAGCCCGTCTGGCCGGCATGGAGGTTCAAATCTCGGCGATGTCGGTCGGTCCTGCGTTCCCCATCGAGACGCTCAATGAAATGCTGGATGACTTGACTGAGGTTACCGACGAGCTGATCAAGATGCGGGAGCGCTTTCACGCGTTCGTGGAAGGATCGTTGCAGAGGGTGAACTGATCACTTAACTTCTTTCACGTTCGCCGGCTTTGCGAACAGCTTCTCGGGCAAGGCTGAGTTGACGACAAAACTATCGTAGCTGACACGGCTACTTTGTTTTCCGTTGTGATAGGTGTCCTGAATTGTTGGGAACTTGACGCCGCTGTAATCCACCCACCTGAAGAAACGAACCTCGTTGTTGACCGAGCCTTCTTCTCCAACAGATTTGTACTCGATCATTATTGGCAACTTGGAACGCGCGTCAAAGTGCAGAGTTGCCGGGCTTCCGTCGGGGAGGTCGACGCGCACCGCCTCGGAGAATGTGTTACGCCATGCTTCTCTCCGGCCGAGATACACGAGCTTCGCGTTCGAGTCCTTAGCAAGACTCCTCAATAAGTTGTCGAGGTCGTAACGGGCCCCTTGTTCGAATTGTTTTATTTGATCTTCCTTCTGGTCGTGGATCATCTTCTGCCTGGCATCGTACACCCAACCGGTCCCACCCGAGTTAGCCTGAACCAGCTTTGTGTCGCCTTTGCCGAATTCCGTTCGCTCACGCCCCGGATATGCAATATAGTCGACAAAACTCACCGGATCACCGGCCACGCCCTTATCGAACATTGTGTACTGGCCGCGACTGACCAAGGTGCGAACGTTCAAATAAACGTCGCCGCCTCGCGCGGCTACCGCCTCGCGAATCAGTGCCGCCGCTTTCGCCGGATCATTTTCATCCTGTTCCGGCGGAGAAAGGTAAGAGGCCATCGTCGTGGCCGCGACGAGGAATATGGTGGCTGTTAGCTTCAATAATGTCACAATGTCCTCGGGTGAAAAAATCATAGCACGCGCGAATGGCCAAAAGCACGTCGCGTGAAAGATAGGGTAGGCGAGGCGTGCACGACTGTGAACGCTGTGTATTCTGAGAACAGGAAGCCTACGCGGACGGATGCAGTGAAATTTGAAATACCACGCGCCGGTAACAAGCCTGCTGGTTCGGTGAGATTGATAACTCCAGATTAGCGAGAAGGGCATTGGTCAGTGTGTTAAAGTTGCCCCCCGACCGAGACACGCGAACCACGGAGCGCGTTTGCGGAACTGAAGCAGCGCATGAGATCAAACGATTCGGCAGGGTGAGAAGCCGTTGCTGCTGCGCTAACCAGTCTGCCGCTTGGACGAATTGATCCGACTGATGTCGTGATTCCCGGCGCGCAGCCTTCTGACGACAGCACGACCACGTTCAGCTCGTAGGCGATGTTTGTGCGAATCTCAAGTGGGAGCGCTATCGCGGCGGGGTTCGGCGCCGTTCCGCCGATTACAACCCTGACTGTATTGAGTCCTACACTCTCCGCGGAAAGAACAGGCTCTCACTCGCCGGCAAGGGACCGCAAAGCACGCTGAGGTCATTAAGCAACGCAATATCCGAACACTACCGAAAGTCCCGTGTTAGTGAAGCGAAGAGTTTTCCTTCAGCGGACGATCGCCCTCATCGCCCTTGTCAATCGGTCGCGACCTGTGCAAAAGTAAGTGGCTCCCAAAATGCCCGCGCGTTGCAGTTAGCCCAATCGGCCGTCGCCGAAGGTTAATCAACGAGCCTCCACTGGGCAGTCTATTGATAAGACACGCGCGGTGTTCCTCACCCCAGACACACTCGCACAAGGAGTCAAATGAGAAGTTCTGCTCAACTGGAACGACGACGTTTTGAGCGTGCCCCTATTACCGCACAAGTTGAATTCGAGCTTACAAACAGCAGCAGCGGTCCGTCTCGCGTCAGAAAGCACATGGCCAACATCAGCACCGGCGGGCTGTTCATATCGACCGAGGAGCCGATTCGCGCAGGGACCCGAATGGTCGTGCGCTTCGAGCTGCCAAGCAACAAACACAGGGTCATCGCGGTCTCTCGCGTGAGCTATGTCAAGAAGGGCGTCGGTCTGGGCGTCGAGTTCGTAAGCCTGGATGATGAAGACCGCGAGGAGATCGAAACCTACATCGCTTCGTTGAAGTCCATGTCCCGCGTGTCGTGATTTTCGAGATTCCAACGGGAGCCTTGTTCCCTGAATGAGCCACTGTTAGCGCAAAAAAATAAAACTCTTGTAATGGTTTTGGGCGTGTGCAATAATCGCCTCGCTTTCAAGCTTCTGCCCCCCAACTGGACAAATCCCCCGCTTGATAATCGACCAGATTGCTCCTGAATAATTCGGGACGAGTGTCGTCCGAACAACGTGAAATAGAACCTCGTATGAAACTCGAAACAGGACAACCTATTTGTTCCCTGTGCAAGCTCGAGCTGACAGGCTTCGCCTTCAAAAGCGGACCCGGCGCCAGGCTTTGCGAGGGATGCCGCAGTCTCATTCAGACCGCTCTTCGCCGAGCCGAGCCTCAGACGGTGTTGGCTTCAGCGGGCGTGCAGGTGAGCAGTGTCGCGCCTTCCTATCTTCCGAGCGCTCTTCCGAGCCCTAATGGCAACGGCTCAAGGATCGCTCACACCGAAGCAATTTCGCCGGCTTTCTTCGAAGATTTCTCTGCCTTCTCCGAAGCGAGTGAGCAGAGTCAACCAGTCGAATCGTCAAACCTGGGCTACGAATCGTTTGAAATGCATTTCGATGACGAACCGCCCGCGGCCCTCGACTCCAAGGCCGCTCCTATTGAAGCGCCTGTGGTCGAAACGACTGAATCTTACGCCGAGACGCCTGCTGCGAATGTGCCAACGAGTGAGCCCATCCATTCTGAATTGAGCGATCTTCGCCTTTCATTGCCGGAAAACGGCAATTCGAGCGCATCGCCGGACAACGGCAATGCGACAGAGCAATCGTTCACCGCTGCGGCTGAGCACGCGATCCCCGCTGATGACGCGTCGGACGATGCTCACGACACGCAGCCATTAACCGAGGCCGCTCCGGCTGATCCGTGGGAGGACCCGCTTCCGGCGTGGGACTACTCACGCAGCGAGTGGCCGGTGCTCGTGGGGCCGCCGCGCGAAAGACCGTTTGCGAAGTTCAAGGTTGCGTTCGCGGTCGCCCTGGTGCTGGTGGTTGCTGCTGGATTCTATTACCTGATCTATCCTCAGATTTCTCGCGAGCGACCTTTGGCGGCCAACTCTTTTTCTTCCGATGGAAAGCCCGAGCCTCGCGCTGCGGCGGAAAAGCCTTCGGAATCTGCTCAGCCAGTTCAGAGCCATGAGCCGTCAACTCCTTCCGAGGCGCCGGCCAGCGAACCGGCCAAGCCAGAGCAGCCAGAGCAGAAACTGGTTAGCGACTCCGGCGTAGCTCGTGGTACGCCAACAACTGATTCCGTGGCTATTGGCGCCGGCAACTCGCAGGGACGCTTCGCGCTGCAAGCGGCCTCATTTCCAACTCAAGCCGGAGCAGACGAACTGGCTCAGAAGTTGAGATCTGCCGGTGTTGCGTCGTATGTCGTCAGCGCCGATCTCGCGCGGCGCGGCAGATGGTTTCGAGTTCGGGTTGGCAGGTTCAACTCCGCCGAGGAAGCGCAGCGGTTTGCCGGTGAAGCGCAGCAGCGTGCTAAGGCGGCAGGGATTTCGCTGCAGTTGGTTGTCTCGCAGTACGATCAGCCCTGAAGAAGCTCAAGGATTCTTCGACGATGCAGGATTTTCATCCGCAGAATCTCAGGTACGCACGAGTCGTTGAGCGGTACTCGAGATACATCGAGTCACCCGTATTGCGGCTGAAGTTTCTAAAGAACGCGTTGAAGGATGATCAGCCCAACAATTTGTGGAAGAGAATACCGTACCTGGGAACGCTTCCGGATCGCGCAATGATTATTGTCGAGCTGTCAAAAGTACTACCGATCGATCAACCCGCGCCGTGGGGGATACGACTCACCGCGATGTTGTACAGGGTCCGGTACGGTCTCTACGCGATGTGCGTCGCGCTTGCGCTGTTTGCCGGAGCGAGTCTGGTTTTTGCCGTAGCAAGGATCGCGAGCAGCCTGTCGTTGTCCACCGAAGCGAAGGACCTCGCGACGAACGGGCAACCCACGGCTGCGGGCTCGAATGGCGGCGAGGCTGTTACGGCAATCGCCTCGGGGGCTGGGTTGACGCTCGACCAGGTGTGGCTCGCGGAAGAAGGCGAGGGGTTTGAATTCTACAGCAACGGCGCGCGTGTGCTGACCGAGTTCGAGACCACTGGAACGAAGCGCGGCTTCTATAAGTTTGATGTTGAATCGCTTGCGTCCAACTCGGGCCAGGCCTTTTCAAGCCCGGTTGGTATTGTCTATCACGTTTCCGAGAGCGACCTTTTACCGTTTGCGGATCGGTACAACTCATCTCTGCAGAATCACTCGCGGGCTTTGCTCGAGTACGCGCGCGCTCATCGCTTGTACAACTACCTGATCGACAGGTTCGGAAGGACCTATCGAATCGTGCGCGATGAATTCCAGGCCAATCACGCCGGCAATTCGGTTTGGAGCGACGGGCGCAGCGTCTACGTCAACCTGAGCGCGAGCTTCCTGGGAATCTGTTTCGAGGGCCGCGGAGCGGCGATGGGCGCCGAGGGCATCAATGAGGCTCAGATCTACGCCGCGCGAGTTCTGACCGCGGTGCTGCGATCGAAATACGGAATCGACGATGCCAATTGCGTGACCCACGGGTTGGTCAGCGTGAATCCCTCGAATCATCTGATGGGTTACCACACGGATTGGGTGTCGGAGTTTCCGTTCGAGGCGCTCGGGTTGAGCAACAAATACGAAACCGAGCTGGCGGCGATTTCGCGGCTTGGATTTGGCTATGATCAAGCTTACGTTTCAGCCGCGGGCGGCAAGTGGCCGGGGCTTGAAAAAGCCGATGCAAGGCTCAAGGAAGCGGCCGAGAAGGACGGGTCATCCGTTGAAGAGGAGCGTCACCAATTGGCGCGAGGGTTCCAGCCCGCGTACTCGAAGCAGCGCGCGCTAGAGAAAGAGCGGTGAAACGTGATGCGTGAAACGTGATTCGTGAAACGTGATGCGTGATCCGTGGCCGCATCTTCACGAATCACGTTTCACGTTTCACGAATCACGGTTCACGCATCACGGATCACGATTCTGTTATGAACAAGTCGGACCTGATCGACGAAGCAGTGAAGCGAAGCGGACTGAAGCGGCGTCAAGCCGCCCGCGGCGTGGATGCTGCGCTCGAGACGATCAAGCACGAGCTCGAGAACGCGAGCGTAATTCACGTACGCGGTCTCGGGCGCCTGCACTTGAGGTCCAAGCGGCGCGGTTATGCGCCTGCTCGACAAGCCGGCGGCTCCCACTTACCAATACCGGCCGGCAAGGCCGTAAAGCTGACGGCTTCTCGAACGGCGGTCGTTAGTTTCAATACTAGTTTGAATATTGGGCCCCTCAAGCTCAAAAACGAAAACAACATTGGAGGCAACATGGATAAGAAGCAAGAAAGGGAAACCATTGATCATCAGACGAGCGAGACCGAGGGCGCCGCTCTTGGACTCGACGTCGGAACGAGCCGGCTGGTACTGGCCAGCGGCGGGGCGGACCGCGTGAAGGCAAAGGCTGAGCTGAATGCGTTCATTGCAGTGCCTTACTCGAAGTTCACCGAGAATATACTCAAACAGAACAAGGTGAGTTATCAGTTGAACGGCGGGTCGACACTGCAAGTCTACGGCAACGAAGCCGCGCGTTTCGCAAACGTTTTCAACACCGAAGTGCGCAGGCCGATGAACGGCGGCACGCTGAACCCGGCCGAGGAATACTCGATGTCGGTTATGCAAGCCATCATTCAGCAGTTGGTGCGCAAGACAAAGAACGGCGAGAACATGCGGTTCAGCGTGCCCGGCGCGCTCCGCAACGAAGGCTCGCCCAACCTCGTCTATCACGAAGCGATGCTGCGAGACCTGCTCAACTCGATGGGCTACAACGCGAAGGGAATCAACGAAGGCCTGGCCGTCGTGTTTGCCGAGCTCGAGAAGGAAAACTTCAGCGGCATCGGCGTTAGCTGCGGCGGCGGCATGTGCAACATCGCGCTCGCGTTCATGTCGATACCGGTGATGACCTTCAGCATGAACAAGGCCGGCGACTACATCGATAAGAACGTTGGAGCGGTGACCGGTGAATTGCCGACGAGGATACGATTGATCAAGGAAGAGAGTCTCGATCTGTCGCAGGCGCCGAAGAACAAATACGAGAGTGCGCTTCACATCTACTACGACGATGTGATCCTGTCGCTGGTCGAGTCGCTGCGCAGCTCGCTTGCCGAAGCGAAGAACCTGCCGCGGATCGACAAGGCGATTCCGATCGTGTTGAGCGGAGGCACTGCGAAACCAAAAGGATTCCTCGAGAAGTTCAGGCAGACGATCGAGCGCGATAAATTTCCGCTCGAGATCTCCGAGATACGAATGGCCGAGGACCCGCTTACGGCAACGGCTCGCGGCTGCTTGATAGCCGCGATGTACGACGCGTAAGAGTCAGACTACTTATCCAGGTTGCCTTTTCATTGAGAACGTCGCGAATCCGCGCGAGGCATTGACGCAGAGGCGGTCGAAGCGGTCTCCTCCAACCGAGACATGTAGGGGGCGGTCCTCCGTGGCCGCCCCTGTTCGGTTCTCGAAACATCGTAAAGGCAAACATGGGCGGCCACCGAGGCAGAAAAGAGCAGCGTGTTGCTTAGCTTCCCGGGCTTCCTTGTTTTCCTGGCTGGGATCGTCGTAGACCCGCAGGTTCTGCTCGGCTTCGGGATCAACGCCGAGCACTAGGAAATTAGCTTTGTCATTTAGTTCTGTCTTGCAGAACTCGAGGGTCTGTCAGACGCCGTCTGTCACGCCCGCCGTAGTTCGCACCTCGTCAATACTCCCTCAGCAAAACCCGACTCTCCGGCTGTGATGTGCAACGTAGCTCTCCAGGCGAGCCTGTCCACCGTCACGTCAAGCGATCTCAACAGTGTAAAGCAGTCCTCTGCGTCGCCGGCGTCCTCTGCGGTTGAATCCCCAACCAGGAGAAACCGCAGAGGACGCCGGGGACGCAGAGGGAGTGGGCCGTTTTCTATCAGAGATTCAATTCGTATCGCTGTTCGGTGACCATCGCTCCCCACATCTCGTGCGTCGTTTCTTCGGTGATGTGAAACCCGAAGGAGTCATAGAGACGTGCCGCCGCCGTCAGGTTGCTCGTCGTCCATAGAAAGATCATCGAATAGCCGCCAGCTCGACAGAAGTTAACCGCTGCTTCCATCAAAAGCCGGCCGATTCCTTTACCGCGAAGAGCTGGGTGTAACAAAAACCATCGAAGCTGAGCTTGCTCGGTGGAAGCTTCAACGATAGCGATCGAGCCGGATGCGGTCCCGTTGTTTTCGACTATCCAGATGCGATCTCGGCCGGTGTGGAACCTCGCGAATTCGGCAAGCGGCCCGGCTACGTAGGCTTCGAAGGTGTAGTCCCATCCATATTCATTTGCGTAGAGCACTCCGTGCAGGTAAGTCAAATAACCGATGTCGCCCGCCTTGAGTTTGGTTCGGATCTGGACATCTGCAGGAAGCATTCTGTCGTCCTGGTTCACCGAGTCAATCTAACGCGAAGACTTCCGAGCAGCAATAAGTACCGAGACCAGCCTCCGCGAACGCAGGAGAATAAACACTGAATCCGCGCGGTTGATTTTGATATCGGGCGGGGATAGTATGCCGCCCGACGGTTGTTAACATCCTCACATTCGCAACAGGAGACCAAACATGGGAAATGGCCGTGATGAATCGCATTCAACCAAAGGCCTTCAATTTGCCGCGAGCTTCCTTGCCATACTTGCGATCTGTCAGTTGGGTTACGCGCAGCAAGCCTCCAACATTCAACAGGCGAACGCCTTCTCTCAGCCGAAGGAGATTCGTAGCGTCGCAGGAGTACTCAACGTCACATTGAATCTCGCCGTCGCGCCCAACACAATCGCCGGCCGCGCGCTCGAGACGGCAACTTACAACGGCTCGATTCCCGGACCGACGCTGCGAGTGCATCCCGGAGACGTTCTGAAGATCAGGCTTATCAACAACCTGACGTTGACCGGCGCGCCGCCTCCAGCGCAGCACGTGGTTGATTGCGGAAAAAGACCGGCTCATATGTTCCATTCGACATTCGGGCCCCTCGATCCAATGACTTTCTTACACACGAATCTGCACACTCACGGGCTGCAGGTGTCTCCGCAGGGCAACGCAGACAACCCCTTGATCGATCTCGCGCCCGGAGAAACGTGCGACTACTCGATTCCGATTCCGCTTGGAGGCAGCATTCCGCCCGGGTGCCCGGGTCCATACTGCCCCTCTCAACCTGCCGGCCTGTTCTGGTATCACCCGCACAGGCACGAAGCGACGTCGAAGCAATCGTGGGCCGGGCTGGCCGGCGCAATCATCGTCGAAGGTGACATTGATCGCGTTCCTGAAGTGGCGGCCGCTCGAGAGCGGTTGATGGTCCTGCAGGAACTTTGGGTTGATGACAAAGGGCGCGTTCCCTCGGGCATGGTGCTGCCGGTTGCAGGGTCGACGGGCTCCCAGCCGGTCGCAGGAACCGAAGTGCCCTTTACACCCAGTCCAGTCATCCCGACGAACATCTACTATGTCGTGAATGGAGTCTTCCAGCCGGAGATTCCTTTTCAGCCGGGGGAGACCCAGCGCTGGCGAATTCTCAACGCGAGCCCGCATCGTGTCTACCAGCTCTTCCTCGAAGGAAATCCCGAGATCTACAAGATTGCGCAGGACGGGCTCGCATTCGCTCAATCGGTAAAGGCGGAAAACACCGAGGGCAAGCCAAGCTGCTGGGCTTCGGGCAACCTCTGTCTGGCGCCGGGGAATCGCGTCGAAGTCATCGTCAAGTTTCCCGAGACCGCGGACCAAAAGCAGCGGCCTAAACTTTGGGCGATCGCCTTCGAACAGGGACATCCGGGAGGGCCGCTGCCCAAAGTGGTGCTCGCCACACTGGCCTTTTCCGGGCCGGTTGTCACAGGGAGTAAGATTCCCGCCAAGCTGGTCACGCCGCCGCCGAATGTCACTGAGCCCTGTCAGGCGGGAAAGACGGTAACGTTTGGTCCGGGAATTATTCTGACGGGACCGGTCTCGTTCCCGATAAACGGAAAGTTGTTCTCGACGGACATGACTCCGCTGACCGGCAAGATCAATAACTGTGAAGAGTGGACGCTGATAAACGCGGATGTTTTCATGCATCCGTTTCACATCCACGTGAATCCGTTCCAGGTAACCGAGGTCAACGGGGTGCCGGTGAAAGACGTAGTGTGGTGGGACACAGCGATGTTGCCGCCCAATGGCAAACTGAAAATCCGGACGCGGTATCGGAAGGATGTCACGGGCTTGACGGTCTTTCACTGCCACTTCCTGCCGCACGAAGACAACGGCATGATGACGCTCTTCGAGCTTGTGCGGTAAACGTGTCCACTGTTCGTAGTTCGGCCTTCAGGCGGAAGTTCGTAACGCTTCGCAAACTTCGACATACGAACTTCCGCCTGAAGGCCGCACTACGAACTGTTTCTGAGGAGATGAATAGCAAGGAGACTCGCAATGACTCGAAGAATGTTGAGACTCGGACTGATCGGAATCACTCTGAGCGTTTTGTGGCTCGCCAATCTTGCGGTGACTGCTCAACAGCCGCCTGTAAGCAAGACCTACATTCTGAGTCAGGCCATTTGCCAGCCCAGCCTGATGATTCAGTGCATGCCGCAGCAAGTGCCGCGCGGCGCTTCGGTGCAGATTCAACTGCCGGGTAATCAACAGCCCGGCGCGCCGCCCCAATGGTCGGTAGGCTCAGTCGCAAATGTAACGGCGGGCCGTGTCGATATCATTCCAAGCGCCGGCCGAATACCTGATACAAATGTGATGTACCTATTCAGCTTCGCGACCGGCCAGCCGGGAGTGGCGACAATAACGATGCAAGCAAAGCCTCCTGTGAAAATCGTCTATCCCGGCGCGTCACCGTCGGAGACTCGCACGTTTGTGCTGGACACGCTGACGTACAACCTAATAGTTGAGTAGCGAGTCCCCGCGGCGAGAACTTACTTTGTAGGTCTTGTTCTGTATCCCTAAACCAACACTGAGGCGATCAGAGATGAAAAACCGGAACAGCGAGATTGAAAAAAGAACCAAGCGCGATATGACTATACTTGGAACCACTCTGTCTTGGGTGGCGATTTCAGTTGGAACAGTATTTCTTACTTTTTCATTCCTCCTACCTCGTGAGGGACTCGCCTTTGCTATGGCCCTTGGGTTGGGCATTGCACTAATGCCAGCCGGGTTAATAGCCATAGTGACGTCATATGCCTCATCATCGGTCATTGAGAGGAGCCTTCACAGCAAGATTGATGACCTTACAGCTTCTCTCGCAGTTTCAGTTGCAAAGCTTAACTCAACAACCGAGTATTTGGATCGCTCACACAACCTGGGGCTTCGCATGGTTTACCCGGATAGAAAGCAAGCCCTCCACGACTTCCTGACTTACGCAGAAATCTATGTTCAGAATCGCGCAATTCCCAAGCGAGAACTAATATTTGTTGGGTCTTCACTTAAAGGGGTAATAACGGAAACTCCAGCGTTCGCAATTCAGTTGGAGAAGATTATTGAGAAAACTCGCGAGCATCCGGACGAATGCACTTGCTACATTCTGCTTACGCACCCCTTTTATTCACGCTACCGCGAGACACAAGAAGACCGACCCTCAACAGGGATTGCCAAGGAAATTCTTCATGCAATTGCATGGCTCGAGGCTCGACGGGAAACCGCAAGCAATATCAGAATTAAGGTCTATAAGGGCACCCCTACGTGCTTTATGATTTCAACTTCCGAACGAATGCTCATCAATCCATATCCATACCAGGTGGAAGCCTTCAAATGCTTCTGTTTAGAAGTAGAAGTCAATGAAAGGCCAGACAATATTCTAACGGCGTTCTACACCAACCACTTTTACAAGCCATGGTTTGGTGAGGAGAAACGCGAGGACCACTACCTTCAGCCAAATGCACTCGATTACCTGCATCTAAATCTGGAAGGCCCTATTCCTGAGATATCGCGGCGGGTTCCAGGGTCACCCGATAAGTACGGCGACTTTTTTGTGATCCCTGATCAAGGGTCTTTCTACCTAGCAGTAAACATTCGCGGTCTTGCCACTGAAATACCGTATGATCGAAAGGATGATGGTGCTCAAAGCATTTTGAGAATTTCAAACCGCCTTGAGGTCAGGCTGCTCAATCTCTCCCCGGATGCTGAAGAGATATGGGAGACAGTAGGTGAAATTGCCGTAGACGAGGAACGGAACGGCTTCTGGCATAATCGACTTGATTCCAGGTCTCTTTCTGCCTATTCCATGATTGGCGTCTTTGACTCTTCGTTGACGAGTCCGTTTGCCCATGAAGAGCTAGCAAACGAAAAACTTCGTGGTACCCCTCTCCCAGTGTTATGGAGATGGCTTGTAACTAGAGAGTTACTACCACCAGCGAAGGCAGTAGACAGTCCGAAGAATCCTTAATGTGATGATTGAGGTAAATCGATGTTCGGACGCAGATGTCGGGCCGAAGATTCGAGGCACACCAACGCTCGCGGCGGCGGACTATACGCAGCGGATGCGCACAACGCTCTATGGTTCTTGCTCAACCCCTGCGAAGCGTTTGATGTTTACTTGGGCTGGACGATTAACAATCGGGAATTCACATTGTTCGCTTCGCCGCCTGCTTCGATAGTGCCGCGCAACGAACCTGCTGCAGACTTCGAGTTATCAGGCAGAGTCTTTTCATCGATCAGAATAACGTGCTCGCCGGGCGGAAGGTCGCCTAAGATAAATTGCCCTGACCGTTAGTCAGCGTATCTCAGCCGCTCCCGGCAACCACGCGCACATCTGCAAGAGATGCTCAACCCGCTTGCAGGTTAACCAGTCGGTTCAATGCTTGATCTACTTCAGGCAGTTGCAGGTTCTGAGGAAGCGGAGCCATCTCCAGGTCGTATACCTCTTTGCGTAGATTCAGGAATTCGTGAACGCTATCCAGCTTTATTCGCCTGATCCCTCCAGTCATCGGATGAGTCTCTCGCCAGGCGTTGTAACGGCTAAACATCGAGAACCCTGTCGCGACCATGAACTCAGACAATGGATCGTCGCCTCTCGAGGCATACTGGATGTTGCCCATAGCGTGCCTGAATGAGAAGAACTTTCGGTAGCAGCGAAATAGCAGCGATGTAAGCTCACTTCTTGAAAGATGCGGGTGTTCCCAGGTGAGACACGTGCCGTCGAATCGATCAAGGTTTTTCTCCGAGATGATTCCTTCGGACAAAAACTCATTGTACTGTTCAGTGCCTGGGATGGGACACAAGACATAAAAGGATGCACAGTTGGGGCTCAGCTCGCGCAGAGTTTCAATCTGGTGTTGGATGTCGGCCGCGGTATCCTGCGGAAAGCCGATGATATTTGAAAAATGCGAGCTGACTCGGTACCGGCGGCAAAGGTCTACAATGTCCTTGTAGAACTCCGGTCGGTTCTGCGCCTTCTTCGCCGCAAGTAAGGTTCTGCGATTGAAGGACTCTACTCCCAGAAACATCTGAAAACAGCCGGCCCGCGACAACAACTCGACGAGCTTCTCCTGTTTTACGATTTGCGTGTCGCACTGTACGAAGAACCTGAGGTTGAGCCGCTCTTCAATCATTGCGTTGAGTAATTCTTCCGCTTGAGCGTACTTGTTGAAGTTATCAGAGGTGAACATGATCATCTCAACGCCGGCGGCTTTGGCGGCCTTGAGACTCGCAATCGTTGTTTCGATGCTCTGACTGCGTACGCGCCGGCCGGCGATTCTTATCACCGAACAATAGTTGCAGATGAAAGGGCACCCGCGAGCGGGATAGATTCCAAGCATCGGTATGATATAGCGTCGCAGGTCTTTCCTACCCGGCGGGACGATAACCGGAGCATCCAGCTCTTGTTGCCATCGCTGATTCGCGCCGTACACCGGCTGTAGCTCACCGGTAGCGGCATCTTCGAGGATGGAGAGCCAAATGAGTTCTGCTTCGGCAAGCGCAAAGCTTACGCCGCGGTCCTGCAACATAGACGTGTCGCAGGTCATCGGATGCGGGCCGCCAATCACGGCCAGGCATCCATTCCGTTGCGCGTATGCCGCCAGGTCCAGAGCTCTATGGAACTGATGGCTTTGCACTCCGACGATGGCAACAAGCGTTTTGATCCCTGCCTCTTTCCTTAATAGATCGAAGTAGCTGAGATCCGTGTGGACATACTCATCAACAGTATGAACTTCGATAGGAGTTCCGTTCAGAGATTCCGGAGTCATACTGCGAATATGAGGAAGCGTGCTATTTGGCATGAAGCCCCAGCGAAATCTTTCGACGTAACCATCGCCGGCGTACTTGCCCGGCTTCAGGATAACGACTCTGAGTTTACTTGCCATCGTTTACTCCGGGTAGAGGAAGATCGATCAAACGATCGTCCCTATCAAGACGCAAGTTATATATCACGAAACCGGATCGACCCGATGGTGAATTTGTTTCGGCGTTCGGAATCGAAATTCGTCGCGGCTTATCGCAGCGCGCGAGTCGTAGTCGATCGCCCCGCCACCCATGCGCCGTCCAAGCCGCCTACGCCGCCGGCTTCATAGGTCATTCGTCAGGAGGATAGGAGATCGCGCCCGCCGAGTTCGAATTTATACAGCCTTTGATCCCTCCTTCGGCGTCTAAAAATGGTGGTTTGCGCAAGAAGTGCGTATGCATTGACTGGGTTGGGGGCTTGTGTGAGAATACGCGTGGAATTAAGGCAGTGCACGCCGTCTCCTCGATCGGAAACACTTTTCAGCCGTAAGCATTGATCTCGGATGACTATGAGCAGCAGACGCATTGGCACTTACCAAATCACGGATTACATCGGGAGCGGCGGGTTCGGCTCGGTCTTCAAGGCCGAAGACACCAACACACCCGGCCGCGTCGTCGCAGTCAAAGAGCTGCACAAGAAGCACACCCGCAATCAGCAAATCAAACAGCGCTTCTTTCAGGAAGCGGTCGCGATGGCCAGGCTCGATCATCCGAATCTTCCACGTTTGTATACCTTCGGCGAAGACAACGGCTCCTATTACCTGGTGATGGAGTTTATCTCCGGCAAGTTGCTAAGCGACGAGATACACGACGGCGGACCGTTGCGTCCCGATCGCGCCGTAGCCGTACTCACACAAATGGTCGATGCCTTGAGCTATGCGCATCGCAACGGCATCATTCATCGCGACCTCAAACCCGACAACGTGATCCTGGTCGGCGACGGAGGCTCGCTGAAAATCAAAGTGCTCGACTTTGGTATCGCGCGGATGGTTGGCGGAGAGAGTCTGACGCTCGCGGGCGAAGGCTTCGGCACGCCTACTTATATGTCGCCCGAGCGCATCAGCGGCGCGGGCGGAGACGATCCGCGGATGGATCTCTACTCAGCGGGAATAGTCCTATATGAAATGCTGGCGGGAAAGGCGCCGTTTGAATCGAAGGCCACAGATCCGGCTTTGTACTGGGCGGAGATGCGTGATCTTCATCATACCGAACCGATCCCCGCGCTTGGCACGCTGGGCGTTCCCGCCCAGCTCGAGCGCGTAGCTACTAAAGCAACCGCGAAGCGCCTCGAAGATCGTTATCAAACGGCCGACGAGATGTTGGCTGACCTCAAGAGCCTTAGTGGAATAACCAGGGACCCCGCGACTATCCTCGTCAACACTTCACGGCTTTGCTTGAGTACCGCACCCGGCGCGGCCGAAGTATATGTGGATGACGCACTGCACGGCACTTCGGACGCGAGGGGAAAGATTCTCATCGATGGCCTGAACGCGGGTTTGCACAACGTGCGCGTCCTGAAGGAAGGATACAACGAGTACCGGATCAATGTTGCGCTCGAGGATGGCAGGCAAACGGATTTGCAGGTCGCTCTTTCGGCCCGCGCGACGGTCGCGATGCCGGTTGCTGAAAACACCGCGGCCGGCGGTTTCGAAACACTAAGGCTTCAGGGGGCTGACGAGGCTCAAACAGCAGTGCTCGTGGTTGAGAGTCTTCCCGCGGGCAGCGCGGTATTCGTCGGATCGAATCTGGTTGGACAGGCGGGTGAAGACGGGCGCGCAACGATAAGGCTCAGTCCGGGCTCACACGAGCTTCGAGCGACGGCGCCGTCGGGCGCGACTGGAACAAGCGTCGTGTCGGTTGCGGCTGAAGACACGGGCGCGCTTAAGACGATGACCCTCGCGCTCGCTTCTGCGAACGCGACGTCGTCGTCGTTTGCGACCACGCGTAAGCCAACCGGCAGGGGCCGGCAAATAGCCGCCGCCGCGGTTGTGATCCTGCTGCTTGCGCTCGCAACTGCGGCCTACTTTGTCCTTCGAGGACCCGGTCGCAATCGCACTCAGGTCGACTCAGTGACCGTTGCTTCAAGCGCGCCGGATCAAACTGCTTCATCCGCCGGGCAAGCCTTACCCGGGCAACAGCCTCAATCTAACGCAGATCAACAAGCTGTCGATGAGAAGAAGAAAGCTGCTGAAGAGAGCAAACGGGCAGCGCAGGACGCGGCCGCAATAGAAGCCGAGAAGAAGGCGGAAGCAAAGTCAAAGGACAAAGCCGAGAGTAAGAACGCGCCCGCTCAACCGGCAACGCCAATCGCGCCGCCGATCGTCGCGCCAACTCCACCGGACGGACTCCCTGAACCCGAGCATCGTTCTGCTAACCCCGGCCGCGACGGGTGCCTCGTAGTCACCGTCAAAGATGCTGAAGGAACGCCCGTGCAAGGTGTGATGGTAGCGGTCGCCGACGCCGATGGCGGCGCTGCCTCGCTACACAACGGACGCACCGGCCCGAAAGGACGTTGGCACGATTGCGGCTTCACTCCGGGACATCGAGTCCGCATAACAGTGCGGGGACAACGCGGAGCAATGCTCGGCTCTCAGCAGGCGGTCGTTGTGCCGGGAACAAACTTCATCGAGATGCGAGGCGAGCAAACCCTGGACGAGGGGCGCCCGCAGATGGGACCCGGCCGCCGCCGGCCGCTGTTCAAGCGTCCGTAAAACCGCTTCGCGAGCTTTGCGGTCCTTAGCGTCTTTGCGCCAAACGTTGTGTTGAATGATTACCGCTGACATGTTCAGAAAGAGACTAATCGCACAGAATCGTGGCCTGCTTACCGGTCTCAGTATCGCGGCCGCGATCGCATTCCTGTGCCTCGGCAGCGACTCGCTCGCGTGGCTCGGCCAATCCGGACCAGCGCCGGCGATCAACGCTCAAGCCTGTTCTTACGATACGACTCTGTCGCGTTTGATAATCAAGGGCGATAACTTTCAGCGCGGAGCGATGGTCTCACTCAAAGGACCGAGCAGCCCGATCGGCATCAATTTCATTTCGAAGTTCAAAAGCAGCGTCAAACTTTTTGTAAATAACATTTCAGAAGCTGCCATCAGCGGCGGCGTAGACGTGACCGTCACCAACCCCGACGGCGTATCATCGCCGACGGTTCACTTGCTGTTGAGCGCTTCAGATGACGGCAAGCTGACCGAAGACGACGTCAAGAAAGTAATCGCACAAGCTGTCGCCCAGGGTGAAGCGAGCGGCCTAAAAGCCACAATCGCAGTTGTCGATAAGGAAGGCAACATCCTCGGGATATTCGCGATGAACGGCGCGCGCAGTGACACTGTCGTGACGGTGCCAGACCGCGCACCCGCGGGCGGATTCGAAGGGCGAGCGGTTCCCGCGGTATTCGCGGCGATTTCAAAGGCGGTGACCGGATCGTTTCTAAGCAGCCAGGGGCACAGCTTCACTTCGCGCACCGCGAGCTTTATTGTGCAGCAGCACTTTCCGCCCGGAATAGAATTCCAGTCGAGCGGCCCGCTGTTTGGCGTCCAGTTCTCTCAGTTGCTTGTTTGCAGCGACATCAACCCTCGCTCTCCGCTGGGTCTCGCTGCCGACCCGGGAGGAATCGCGCTCTACAAGAATGGGGTTGAGGCCGGCGGCGTAGGAATTGAAGGTGATGGGCTTTACACACTGGACCCTGACCCTTCCGACAACGATCAACCCGTAGAAGAGCTGGTTGCGCGAGCGGCGACCCGTGGCTTTGAAACGCCTCCCGAGATCCAGGGCGACAGGATTATCGTCAACGGCATCAGGTTTCCGTTCGTTAATACCGCGATGCCGTCCGCGGTTTCAGCTCAGGCGTTTGGTCAACTTAACGGCCAGGTGGTCGTCATTCCGGGCCTCGCTCCGGGAATCAGAGCAGCGCAGCCCTCCACGTTTACCTCGGTGACTATAGACTCTTCCGCACCGGCGGGGCGCGTCGACAGCCGGTTTTTTCCCTTCAGATCCGGCTCGGCGCTGAGCGCGAGCGACGTGCAGCAAATCATCGCTCAAGCGGCGCGGCAGGCATTCGTTACCCGCGCGGCGATACGCCAGCCCGAGAATAGCGCCGCCGAAGTAAACATATCGGTCGTAGATGTCGACGGCTCAGTGTTAGGAGTTTTCAGCACCAAAGATGCCCCGATATTCGGCTTCGATGTTTGCGTTCAAAAGGCTCGCACCGCGGCGTTCTTCAGCAGCGCCGTTGCGGGCGCGCGATTGCGCGGCGCCGGCTTCGGCGCCTACGTGGATGCCGCGCAAAAGGACGGGCTAAAGCTGGATGGTTCAGTCGCCTTCACGGATCGAGCGGGTGGCTTTCTGAGCAGACCGTTCTTTCCGGATGGAATCGATGGGAGCGAGCACGGACCGTTTTCGCTTCCGTTTGACAGCTTCAGTCCGTTCAACGATGGGCTTCAGTTCGATCTGTTGTTGAAAGCGCTCAATAAAGCGCTGAACCAGGGAGTCTTCAGCCCGGGCGATTGCACGGGGATTCCGAATATTCCAAACGGGCTGCAGATTTTTCCTGGAAGTGTTCCGCTGTACAAGAACGGGCGGTTCGCGGGCGCGATCGGCATCAGCGGGGACGGCGTCGACCAGGACGACTTGATTGCGTCGATGGGAAGCGCGGGGTTTGAAGCGCCCGCCGATATTCGCTCTGACAGGATCTTCGTTCGCGGAGTGAGGCTGCCCTACGTCAAGTTCCCACGTCACCCGAATCGATAGCTCGAGCAAAACACAAGAGGCACTTTGCGGAGCGAAACATCAGCGCGCCGCGAAGTGCCTCTTGCTGTTGATTCGTGCAGAAAACTACTGCCCGACTATATCGCCCTTCATTCCACCGAGCGCGCTGAGTAGCTCGTTCTTCTCGTTTGCGCCAACATTGAACTTGTCCAAAGCCTTGACCAGATCCTCCACCAGGGCATTGAAGTCACCATCGCTGATTCCCATTCCCTTGTGTGCGGTCTTCATGTCTTTGCCTTTGTACTTGCAGGGTCCGCCCGAGGCCGCACAAATCTGATCGACGAGGTTGCCTTTGAACTTCGCAAGCCGCTTCGGATCCTTGGCGGTATCTGCAAAGAACTTGTTGATGCGCCCGTCTCCAGCCACGTTGTTGACGAACTCATCAACGACAGCGGTGATCGCCTTTTTCCCGCCCAGCCTGTTATACAGCGACTTCTTGTCCTGGGCGGAGGCCGTTGTGATGCAACCGATTGCTACTGCTGCCGCGATCGCGACTACGATCAAATTCTTACGCATATGCTTTAATTCTCCTTCTGTTTTGATTGAATGACGAGCGGCTTCGCAGCCGCATCACTGAACTCCAGGCACCCGGCTGAGACTGATGCTGCCGGGCGCGCACTATCAAGAAATCGGATAATGCCCTACGTACTTCAGATCCCCATCACGCAGCTTTTTGGACCGTTCGGAGTATCAAACCTACTTTACGCCGGCTGCGACAGAACGGATTCAAGCGGGCCGAAATTCGCGATTCAATTCGTGATTTCACGAACTTGACGACACCCGCGTGAGCGAGAGCATGTGGTCTCGATAACTTTATGCTATCACGAAGCGGCTCGAGGCAGGAACACGAAGAAATCGTGGACAGCCATCAGTCCTTCGCGTGCCTTGCGGTCCTTTGCGTCTTTGCGCTGAGTATTGGTCTTGCTCCTTCAATACAAAATACTCAGCGCAAAGTCGCAAAGGACCGCAAAGCACGCGGAGGCCATTAAGCAACGCAGAATCCGAACACTACCGAGTCGCGCCCTGTGAGCTTGTTAGTCGCTTAAGTGATAAACTCCTCCCGATGACTCCGAACTCGATCGAAGCCCCTCATCGTTTCAGACAATGTACTTCTTGCGGCGACGAGACTCCTGTCGAGATTCCCGAGTGCGTACATTGCGGTTTTGCCGACTCAGCCATCCCGGCGGACGCTCCAAACATAACCGTGTCTGAGCAGAGCTTCCTGCAGACACTCTTCACGCGTTCGACTCCCTTCACGATGATCTTCATCGGCGTCAACGTAGGCGTGTTCGTGTTGATGTGCCTGGCGGGCGGGTTTGCAGTGACTTCAGTCGATCCGCTGGTATTGCTGGGATTCGGAGCGAAACAAAACAATCTCATAGCCGAACAGCACCAATATTGGCGGCTGATTACTTCGATCTTCATCCACATTGGGATCATCCATCTGCTGCTCAACAACTATGCTCTATGGATCATCGGACAGGAGATCGAACGCATCTACGGCTCGGCCCGCTTCGTGATTCTCTATCTCGCGACCGGAATCGCCGGCTCGATCGGCAGCTTCGTCTTCAATCCCCAGGCAACTTCGGCAGGAGCTTCAGGCTCGATCTTCGGATTGTTTGGAGTAATGGCCGCGTTCGCATTCAGGTATCGGAAAGAAATCCCCGAGTTCCTCAGCCGAGACATCAAACGACGCGTCATCCCAATCATCTTCATCAATCTGGTCTTTGGTTTCTCCGTTCGGATAGTCGATAACTCAGCGCACATCGGAGGGCTCCTATCAGGCATTGTCCTGGCCCTGGTAGTTCCTTATATGAGGCCAAACGAGCGGATCACGCCGGTGGTGTGGCGGACGCTGCAAGTGATCTGCTGCGCCCTGATCCTGGTCTCATTCGTGGATGCGTTTCGCAGTTACGACGGCCCGCGCTGAGCGTGTCCAATCTGACGTCGAGCCCGGGCAAGAGTATCGAGACTTACTTCAACAACAAGAGGAAGTCTGGCTTAAACGTTACAATCAATTCTTGTCCGACTACAACAAATGGCTGCCGGCGTTTTTGAAGGAACACGGATATGAGTTGAACGACGGCCAGAAGTGAGGCCGGAGCAGTGTGGTCAGCATCACGCCTGCGATAATCGTTCGACGTCGATGATCGGAACCCGCATCCTTCCGCTCTTGAAATAGCTGCTTGCCGGCCAATCGAACTTCGCGCGCTCCGACGTAAGACGAGATCGGCCGTGCGCGACTGGACGAACTTTGTTGGGCTCCAGGGCACGCACGCCTTCAATGCGATCCGCCAGCAAGCCCAGTTGCGCATTCCCCTTCACCAGAATCAAGCGCTGCTTGACCTGTTCATCACTCGATCCGGAACCAAGGTCCATCACCACCGTCATCCTGCCGTGCACGCTTGCGAGCCCCGCGACTCCATCGGGCGGACGCGGCAGCGGGGTTATGCGAGGGCAGTCGACTACGCCTTCTGTGTTCTCGACACCGATCGCGTAAAAAGCGCCACGGATTTCAAACATCAACACAGACACGTTAGGCGTTTTCTCGTCATCTGTCCCCGGCGAGCCCAGCTCGAGGGGAATCGAGGGAATCGAGATCCGCGCTCGCGCGCCGTATTCTTTGTTACTCTCCCGCATAGCTTCTTCGCGGCTCCGCGCTCACAGCCGCATACTGCGGAGCAGGAGCAGACTCGGCATGTCGAGCACAAGCGCGACGTCTCCGCCTTCAAGATCGACCGCGCCGGCGACGCCCTTCAGTTTACGGCCGATTGTGCCAAGTGACTTGACTATGATTTCCCGCTGCTCGTCGAAGTGTTCGACGGCAACTGCCACGTTTCGATCTGCGGCCGAAGTCACCAGGACCGGCACTCTGGTCGATCCCGCCTGGGGCGTTTCACCGTTGTTTCCCCCATTCACACGATGCAGCGGGCGCGCGCCGCCCAAACCGAGCAAGTATCCCAGTTCCACCAGCGGAATGGTTTCGCCGCGCCACAAGACGCTTCGCTTTCCATCGCGGCCGTATATTTCTCCGGCCGACACATACATCAATTCGATGATCTGTGAAACATTGATTGCATAGCGCCAGCCGCTTGCGCGCACCATGAAAGCCGCAATCATCACAAGCGTGGTCGGGACCGCCAGCTCAAATGTGGTTGACTTCCCTTTTTCGGATGAGATGTTTATCTCACCGCCAAGCTCGTGAATTGTTCGCTCGACCGCATCCAGCCCGACTCCTCGACCCGAGACCGCCGACACCTCGTCCGCAGTCGAGAACCCCGGCCTCAAAATTAACCGCAGTGTTTCTTCTTCGGTGACTGCTTCTCCGGCCGCAATTAAGCCCGCATTGACGGCTCTCTCGAGCACGTCTGCCTGATCGATTCCCGCTCCGTCGTCTGTGATTGAAATCATCGCGCGGGTGCCCTCGAGGCGAGCCTGTAGCCTTATCTTACCGCGAGCGTTCTTGCCGGCCAGCCGCCGTTCGTCGGGGTGCTCGACCCCGTGGTCCACGGCATTGCGAAGAATGTGATAAATCGAGTCCGCGAGTCTATCTACGATCACCTTATCCAATTGCGTTTCTCGACCTACGACTTCGACGGTCACGGACTTGCCCAGCTCGCGCGCGAGCCTCCCGGCGAGTCGCGCGGCTCTGGTGAACGTCTGCGCAAGCGACACCATTCGAAGCTCAACCACTCGCTCTTCCAGTTCGAGGAACTCGCGCTTCATTCGTCTCGCGCTGAACATCAGGTCGGAGCGGTCGCGGGCGCCCAGATTCGCAGCGGCCAGGAATCGCTCAGCCATCGACCGGAGACTCTCCATGCCGATCGACAGCTCGTGCGCCAGGCCGGACAACTCATCTATTTGAGACATCTCGACTCGCACGCTGGGCGAAAGCGGTTGTAATGATTCTTGCGCGAAGCTCGGAGGAAGAACCGCGGTAACCTCTGACTGAGTTTCCTTCGAGCCCAGGCCGGGCACCCGCCGGCCCGCTGCCCTCAGCGCGGCGCCCGCCTTGCGCCAGGGCGAGCGTTCGAGCCGCGCAACACGGGCGCCGAAAGCCTCGACCAGGCTTTTGACCTCGCCTTCTTTGAGCGCCGCGGCGAATACCAGCCTGAATCCGACAAGCGCCGGCTCGGCCGTCTTCTTGGGCAAAGTAGTTATCAGCTCGCCGGCCTCTTCGAGCCTGGATGAAAGCGCTCGGTACAAGGTGTCGAGTTTGGTGATTTCAAATGTGACATTGATCGCGTAGAATGACCTACCGGCGCGGACGTTTTCATTGACTCGATGTTCTTCATACTCGGTCAGCAGCGCCCGTTCCCTCGCGGTCAAGTTGAGCGAGTCAAGCCCGCTCTCGCCTTTTCTGCCGCGCTCGCGATTCTTGACCGAGACTGCCGCCAGAAGCTCTCTGAACCGATCGAAGTCTTCATCGCTGGCAGTTCCGCGCGCTGCACCGCCGACCAAAGCAGCCAGCCCCGCGCCCGCTTCCTGAAGTGATGCGTTCGTTCGCTCATTCAATTCGAGAAGGCCCAGTCTTAGATCGTCCAGAATGTCCTCGAATTCATGCGCCAGCGATTGCACTTCAGCCAGACCCATCATTCCGGAGAGGCCTTTTAGCGAGTGAACAGCTCTAAAGGCTCGGTTGATTCGGTTGGTGTCGGGGGCCCCGGTCGAAGATGTGAGCGCGTCAAGGTCGGCCAGGAGCGAATCCAGAAGCTCCTCGGACTCAGAGAGATATTCACTCAAAAGCGCCTTGTCGTCGATCATAGACAAGAAGTCAGAATTGCGGATTGCGAATTTCGGATTGCGGATTTTGAAGAGCGATTCTTGCCTTGCAATCCGTTTATCCTGCAAATGCCTCTGTATTATACAGCGCTAAGGGGCGGCTCGTGAAATGCGGGGGATCAGCCGGGGAAATCAGGTGCGGTGAAAATCAGGCTCAAAGAATTGCAAATTGCAAAATGCAAATTGAAAATTTCAAATTGAATGCCGACCCGCGCTTGAATTTGCAACTCCCCAATTCTCGATTTGCGATTTGCAATTTGCAATTTGCATTTTGCAATTTGCATTTTGCATTTTGCATTTTGCAATTTCTCAATTCTCATTTCTCAAATTTCTCAATTTGCAATACTCTCATCCTTCACTGCTGTGCATTCGTTGCCGAAACAGATTGGTTTCCTTCCAGATCGCGTTTGATCGCGTCGAGTATTCCGTTTATGAACTGGGTCGCTTCGAAAGTCGAGAAGCGCCTCGCTATCTCGAGGGCTTCATTGATGACGACGGTCTTTGGCGTATCGTCCTGATAGAGGAATTCGAATATAGCAAGTCGCAGGATGTTCCGGTCTACGACTGCCATTCGTTGAATGCGCCAGTTCTCAGCGCGGCGCTTTATGAGCGCGTCTATTTCGTCGAGGTGAGAGATCGCACCTTGCGCGAGGTTGTCGGAGAACTCGCGAGGAACATTGCCCATGTCGTCGCCGAACGCCTCCCAGTAGGTGCTCGTCAACTCATCGACCTCCGGTCGCGAGATATCGTATTGAAAGAGCATTTGTAAGGCACAAATGCGCGCCTTACGCCTGGCACCCATAAGTCAAATCCTGCTTCTAGATTAAAGCGTCCAGCTAGAATTCACGGAATAAGTTCACAAGCTCGACCGCTGTCATCGCCGCGTCAAAGCCCTTGTTGCCGGACTTCGCACCGGCGCGATCGATCGCCTGCTCGAGATTATCCGCAGTGACGACTCCGAGAGTTATGGGGAGGTTAGTTTCGAGGGAAACCTGCGCTACGCCTTTGATGACTTCTGCCGCGATGTATTCGTTGTGGGAAGTCTCGCCGCGAATTACGACACCAAGGCAAATCACGGCATCGTATTCGTCGCTGACGGCGGCGCGCTTGGCTGCAAGTGGCAACTCGAAAGAACCCGGGACCCGGATGACGGTGATCGCATCGCTGGAAGCACCCAATCTCTCGAGGGCATCCGTGGCGCCGCCGATCAACCGGCTGACGATGAAATCATTCCAGCGGCTTGCAACAATGGCAACTCGCAAGCCTTCCGCGTTGAGTCGCCCCTGGATCGTCTTAGCCAAGCGGTCTCTCCTCTTCAAACGGTCGTGAGCCTCGTCGCTCGTAGCAATTTGAATCGTCGTCGATTCAATTTGCGGTGACCATCGTTTCAATCATCAACTGTGCCGAGTATAAGTTTCGGCTTTTACGCATGTCAAGCAGAGGGTAAAGCCGCTCAGATGTGTCGCTAGCTGAAAAGTCCTCTGCGTCCTCGGCGTCCTCTGCGGTTAAGAACCAGGATCAACCGCGGAGGACGCCGAGGACGCAGAGAATCGCGCGGAGCAAGGGATCACATGAAGGTCGGCTTGATCAAATGGTGTACGCTCGTCATATTTTGGAACGGCAACCGAGGCCGGTCCGTACAAGCTACGGCTCCAGTTTTCGGAGCAACCCTTACACTCAACCGCGGAGCAACCACATATGTCGGCAAGTGCACCTCAAACCACCCAGCTAACCATTCGCGAAGTGCTCAAGTTGAAGCCCGTCCGACGGCTCTGGGCAGCGCAAGTCGTCAGCGTCTTCGGTGATTTTCTGGCGATTTTTGCGGTGCTCAGCTATGTCTCGTTCAACCTTCACGCTTCGGCGGCGCAGGTTACACTGATCAGCGTTTCGTTCATGCTTCCCTTCGGCATCATCGGCCCGGTAGCCGGAGTCTTCGTAGACCGATGGAACGTCAAACGCACGATGATAGCCAGCGACGTGATCCGCGGTGTGCTTTGCCTGGCGCTGGTTTTTGCCGGGAATGTTTGGCAGATCTACGCGATCCTCTTTTTGCTCAGCACGGTCTCGACATTCTTTGTGCCGGCGCAGTCGGTCACTCTTCGAACAATCGTTCCGAAGGAAGGGTTGCTCGCGGCAAACGCGCTGGTTCAGCAGGCGTTTCAAGTCATGCGCATCATCAGCCCTGCGCTTGCCGGCGCGATTGTAGCGTGGTTTGGAGCAAACTCCTGCTACTATCTCGACACCGTCACGTTCGCTTTTTCAGCATCGATGATCGCAACGCTGGTGATCGCGCGCGAGCCGGTTGTGCCGTCGAAAGACAGCCATCCGGTGAAGGTCGTCCTTGACGATCTGTTCGCCGGCGTGAAGTTCATCTTCACTCATCCGACGATCTCGTTTGTGATTCTGGCGATGGCCGCCGGAATGTTTGCGGTGTCTTGTTTTGGACCCTTGATCGCTGTCTACGTGCGCGATGAACTGCAAGCGACCTCGCTGGCGTTCGGCATAATCAATTCGATGATCGGCGTAGGAATGATCATCGGCACCCTCGTGATCAGCCGCTTCGCAAAGGAAGTTTCCAAAACCCACCTCGCGCTGCGGGGTTTGTTCACGATGGGCGCGTTTGTAGTCGTGCTCGCAGCCTTCAAGACGCTCGCCGCGGCTTCTGCCGGCATGCTGGGGCTGGGCATCGGTGTGATCTTCGTTATCGTAGCGGCGCAAACGCTGATGCAGGGCCAGACGCCGATGGAAATGATCGGCCGCGTCAGCGCGAGCTTCATGGCGGTGTTATCAATAGCACAATTGGTTGGGCTGGTAATATCGGGCTCGCTCGCGCAGACGCTGGGCATCAGAAACCTCTTCTTCGCCAGCGCAGCGCTGCTGTTCGTGATTACGGTGTTCGGTTACTTCAGATTGCCGCAGACAACGGCTACCGCCGCGGCGGCGAGCGCCCCAACTCCGCAGGAGCAACCCGCGGAGTAGTTCTTGTCTTATCCGCAACTCAATAACTACTCGTTCGCTTCGCGGACCTTAGAACCAACAGGTGGATGCTCGCCCATCGCATACAACACACGCCGCAGGTTAACCAATCCTTCACGGTTCAGCCGCAGCGCCACAACTGTTGCTCGACCCGTTGGAGTGATGCCCTGCATCGTGGCGTACTCGTCGTTCCACATGAAGTGTTCGTTCCAGTTCTCCCTTCGCGGATTGAACAGAGAGGCTCGCAAATCGGTAAGCGGATCACTTGCGTTAGTCTTAATCGCCTTGTGATTGTTGCAACCTTGACACGAAAGAGCCAGATTCGATTCTATGGAGTGGCCACCGGCGTGGCTCGGCTTGATATGCTCTACTGAAAACGCTTGCGGTGAAAACCGAGATTGACTTAAGGAGTACTCACAACACCCTCCGGCGCGATCGATTACCAATTGCCTTAACTTTCTTGGGATGTATGCCTTAGGCATTTGCAGGGAACCTAATCCCCAATTGATCCATCAACTCGGTCAGGGTTTTGCCGCGCAGTCTTGCAAGTTGAGCTAAGGCTTCGAGTCTCTCAGCGTGCAACTGCTCAGTGCGATCGGATAGGGCTATCAGTTCCTCGGTTTCGGCCGCACTTAGAGAGCGTATGTCGCGCTTCTTTTGCAACTTGAAAAGGCGAGACTTCAAATCTTGAGGGAGAGCCTCATTCGCTCGGGCGAGCAGTTTAGATTCAGTGGGCTTCAGATGGCGAGCCCTTCGAGCGGCGCCGAGAGCTATTGCCCGAGGCACGAGTCTCTGCAACTCGGCAGCATCCAGTCGTTCCATCGCTGAAAGTATCTCTTCAGTGGAGTCACCACCGGTTTTCGAGGCGCGAACGCTCCGTTCTAACACTTTAGGCACGCTAGATCGCGACTCTGTCGAGCCCGATTTTGTTGAGCTATCATCCAACACTTCTAGCTTGAGCTCTTCAATGATCACCTCACTCATCGCCCGTTCAAAAGCCTTTCTGATTCGGTAGACAGTCGTCAGCCTCCTTCCCGTTCTCTGGGCAAACTCTTTCGGCGATTCTCCGCTTACCCACATATTCACGATGTTCAGGGGGAAATCTTTAACTACTTGCCCTAGACGATCGATCAGACGTGCTGTCGTTGCATCGTCTAACAAGGGAGCTAACGCTACAGTGTCGACAGTCGCAATCCTCAGCATCATCCTTCTCAGTGGAATTGGAATGCTAATAACACCGCTTATCATATCGATCCAGTTTCCTCACATGGGCGTCAACGAGATCTCCTCACGCCATTACTCAGAGAGTATGCCAACCTAGAATAGGAATCAAACTTTGGCAAGCAGTCGCGCTTTTTGACCAAGGTCAGCGGAATCGTATTTCATGACTTCAGGTGCCTCAAAGGCTGAGCGGTGTTTGCCCCAGGTCTAATGCAAATTGATCCCCTCTGTTCCCGGATGATAAACTTTAGGATTCGCATGTGAGCCCGGGCGCTCACATGCGAGCCGTGAAGCACTGTCAACCAATGTCTGAGCAGGGATCAATGCCGGAAGAACTCATCAGCGTTCGGGGCGCAAGAGTCCATAACCTCAAAAACATCAGTGTCGATATTCCTTTGGATAAGCTGACCGTCATCACCGGCGTCAGCGGTTCCGGTAAATCGAGCCTCGCTTTTGATACGATCTACGCGGAAGGGCAGCGACGCTACGTCGAAAGTCTTTCTGCCTACGCTCGGCAGTTTCTCGAGAGAATGGATAAGCCCGACGTCGATGAGATACTAGGGATCTGCCCCGCGATCTCCATTCGGCAAAAGAACGCGACTCGTAATCCTCGCTCCACGGTTGCGACTCAGACTGAGATCTTCGATTACCTGAGATTGCTCTTCGCGCGAATCGGCAGGACCTACTGCGCAAACTGCGGCGATGCTGTAAAGCGCGACACGCCCGAATCAGGCGCCGACGAAGTACTGAAACTCACACAAGGCACGCGGTTCTATGTCTTGTTCCCCGCAGCAGCCGGAATGGATGAGCACTCGGCAGACTCCAACGGCGGAGGCAAGCAGAAGAAGCGATCCGCGCGCGCAACCAAAGCAAGCGAACGCACTCGGCTAAACGCGCACCTGATGAGCCTTATGCAGCGCGGCTTCACAAGGCTCTACAAGGAAGGACGGACGATAGAGCTTGCTACGCCGGACAGCTTTACCGACAGCAACTTTGATAACACTTTCGTCCTCGTCGACAGGCTCACGGTCGACGCGGAAGCTCGCGCCAGATTGGTCGATTCTCTCGAGGTCTGCTATCAGGAAGGCCACGGCCAGGCGATAGTCGAGACCGCACAAGAGCCGCGCTTGCGTCTTGAGTTTTCAGAGGGTTTCGAGTGCAAGCGCTGCGCGATCAAGTACGCGGCGCCCGAGCCACGCCTGTTCAGCTTCAACAATCCGTTCGGCGCGTGCCCGACCTGTCAGGGCTTCGGCAACACGATAGGGCTCGACATGAATCTCGTTATTCCTAATCGAGAGCTGTCGCTCGCCAAGGGCGCGATCGAGCCCTGGATGAAGCCTCAATATGAGTGGGCGCAAAAAGAGCTGCTTCGCTTCTGTAAACAGGCCGGTATTCCGACGACCGTTCCCTTCCGCCAGTTGACGCGCGAGCAGAACAAAACGATTGTGCAGGGCAGCAACGGCTTCGACGGCGTGATGGGATTCTTCGATTGGCTCGAAACCAAAAAGTACAAGCTTCACGTGCGAGTCTTCCTGTCGAAGTACCGGGGCTACACGCTCTGTCCCGACTGCGGGGGTTCGAGGCTGCGACTCGAGGCGCGGTTGGTCCGAGTCTGCGACAAGACCTTGCCCGAAGTTTGCGCGATGAGCGCCGCGGATGCGGCTGAGTTCTTCGACCATCTGAACTTGAGCCCATCGGAAACCGAAATCGCGAGCCGCCTGCTTCACGAGGTCCGCAGCCGGCTGAAGTTTCTGATCGACGTGGGGCTGCAGTACCTGACGCTCGACCGGCTGGCCTCGACCTTGTCGGGAGGCGAGGCGCAGCGAATTCAGCTCGCGACGAATCTCGGGGCATCGCTCGTCGGCGCGCTGTATGTGCTTGACGAGCCGTCAATCGGTTTGCACCCGCGAGACAACGCCAAGCTCATTCGCATACTGAAGAACCTCCGTGATATCGGCAACACAGTGTTGGTAGTCGAGCACGAGCCCGAAATGATGATGTCGTCCGACAAGGTCATCGATATTGGACCGGGCGCGGGCGAGCTGGGCGGCGAGGTGGTGTTTCAGGGAACGGCCGACGAGATGATCAAACGCGGGCAATCATTGACGGCGAAATATCTGCGCGGCGAGCTCGAAATCAAGGCGCCAAAGACCCGGCGGTTGATTGGCCCGCGCTCGCTGGAGATTCGCGGCGCGAGTGAGCACAATTTGAAGGGCATCGACGTAGACATTCCCCTGGGAATGATGGTCTGCATCAGCGGCGTTTCGGGTTCGGGCAAGTCGACGCTCGTTCACGACATCGTCTTCGCCGGAATCAAGAAGCAACGCGGCGAGTGGACTGGCCCGGTTGGGTCGGTGAGGAAAATTGACGGCGCTCAATTTCTCGATGACGTCGTGCTGGTCGATCAGTCCCCGATAGGCCGCACGCCCCGCTCGAATCCGGTTACCTACATAAAGGTCTACGACGCGATTCGCGACTTGTTTGCTTCGACACGCGAGGCGCAGGCACACGGGTTTGATTCATCACACTTCAGCTTCAACGTGCCGGGCGGGCGTTGCGAACGCTGCGAAGGAAACGGCGTCGAGATAAAAGAGATGCAGTTCCTCGCCGATGTTGAATTGATATGCGAGGAGTGCAAAGGTATGCGCTTCAAGCAGGCGCTTCTGGACGTGAAGTACAAGGGCCGTTCGATCCATGAAGTGTTGAATATGACTGTTCGCGAAGCGCTTTTGTTCTTCGCTAATGTAAACAGGATAGCCTCCAAGCTGCGAGTGATGGATGACGTTGGCCTCGGTTATTTGAGGCTTGGCCAATCGGCAACGACGCTATCGGGCGGGGAGGCGCAACGAGTCAAGCTGGCTTCGTTTCTGTCTCGCCGCACAAGCGAACGCACGCTTTTCATCTTTGACGAGCCGACGACCGGGCTGCATTTTGACGACATCAACAAGCTGCTTGCGGCGTTCAGACAGTTGATCGACGCCGGAGGCTCGATCGTTATAATCGAACACAACCTTGATGTGATCAAGAGCGCGGACTGGATAATCGATCTCGGCCCGGAAGGCGGCGACGAGGGAGGTAACGTAGTCGCGATCGGCCCGCCGAGCGCAATCGTTGCGTGTGCGAAATCACACACAGGTCGCTTCCTGAAAAAGGTCTTGAAGTAAGGCAACACATGTAGGGGCGGCCCTCTGTGGCCGCCCCTCGTTACGCCAGCATAGTATTCTTCCAAGGAGGGGCGGCCACAGAGGGCCGCCCATACAAGCCGGATGAGCAGAATCGACGAAAGAGGCAAGCAAATCATCACCGAGCTGGACCTTCGTTCGGCTGCCGCGGGTGATACCCTGCGCATAGACGAAGACTCGATGCTCACGCCGCTGGCCCAGGACATCGCTCGTGAACGAAGCATTCAGATCGAGCGCGTGCGGCGACGGTCGGCGGCTCTCAAACTGAAAATCGCGTTAGGCGCGGATCACGGCGGCTACGAGATGAAAGAGGAAGTGAAGCGAGTGCTCGCGGATCTGGGCCACGATTACCAGGACTTCGGCACACATTCAACCGAAGCCGTAGACTATCCCGACTATGCGCATCTGGTCGCGCGCGCGGTTGCAAGCCAAACGTGCAACCTTGGAATCGTGATCGATGGAGCCGGCATCGGCTCGTGTATGACAGCTAACAAAGTTCCCGGCGTGCGAGCCGCCATGTGCTACGACGAAGCGTCGGCCCGAAACAGCCGCGAGCATAACGGCGCGAATGTGCTGACGCTTGGCGGCAAGATGATCTCAACGGACGCTATGCAAAAGATCGTTCGCGCCTGGCTCGCGACAGAGTTGACGGAAGATCGTCATCGGCGCCGGGTTGAAAAGATCGACGCCATCGAGCGTGAATACCTGAATCCTTCCAAATAGCTTTTGCGGGCTTTGCGGTCCTTTGCGTCTTTGCGCGAAATAATACTCAACGCAAAGACGCAAAGGACCGCAAAGAGCGCAAAGGCAATCTTGAACCCCTCTCACGCCCGCGCGTTTAAGCCTCCGAATCACAGAAATATCTCAACGCTTTTTCTGCACCGCCAGTAGAGCTATACAGGAGCGAGGATAAAGACGAATGCCGGGTGAGGTTGCTGACATAGCCCTGATGACCGATAGCCTTGGGTTGCCCGACAGTTCCGCGAGGACAGCAGCATCGTCAGTCGCTTCCATGATCGAACGCGCGAAAGCGGGCGATCCGGCCGCCTTCGAAGAGATGATCGATTGTTACCAGCGCAAAGTGATTTCGACGGCATGGAAAATGATGGGCAACCGGGAAGACGCTCGCGACGCCGCACAGGAAGTCTTCTTGCGCGTGTACAAGTACCTCGGCGGGTTTCGCGCAGACCAGGACTTCGCGGCGTGGCTATATCGAATCATCATTAACGTGTGCCGCGATCACATGCGAAAGCGCGGCAGACCGGATCAGTTCACGTCGTTTGAGGCGGAACATGAGCTTGGCAACTTAGATGCGCACGCGAGCAATGACGACGTTGAAGGCGCGGCCATCCGGGCGCAGCAACACGCGATGATCATTCGGGCGCTCGATACTCTCTCTAAGAAAGAAAGAGCGGCCCTCGTGCTGCGAGACATGGAAGGATTGACTACAGAAGAAGTGGCGCGAGTATTGGGCTCGACTCAGACAACTGTGAGATCTCATATAAGCTCGGCTCGCGCAAAGATCAAGAAGTTCAGGGACCGGGCTCTTATGGGAGTGCGGACTCGATAAAGAGGACAAGTCATGAATTGCAGGCGCGTTGAAAAACTGATTCCGCTTTATATCGAAGGCGATCTCGAGTCTCACTCGAGAGAACGGATCGCGTCGCATCTCGAGTGGTGCGGCCGCTGCAACTGGCTGGCTGACGAGTTCAGAGAGAGTCAGAGCTGGCTGCGTTCGACCCGGCCGCCTGAGTTCGATGAGACGTTTCTTAGCAGCTTCAAAGCCGACGCTCTGAAACTAATTGCCGAGACCAACGCAAAGCCATCATTCCTTGCTTCCGTGATCCAGCAGTGGAGCCGCAGACAGGTGTTGGCCCTGGCGGGCGCGATGATGATCATCGTCGCCATAGTCGTGTTGTACGTCTATCAGGGAAGTACAAGCGGCAGGCTACAGGTCGCAGATACCACAAGCCCGCCGGAAATCGAAGTTACACTCCCCACGGAACCGCAACCGGCTCCCCACAAGAAGCCTGACACAGGACTGGCTACTGGAGCCGATTTGAAGGTCCCCCAACGCGCCGCGAATCGGACGGCCGTCAACGCGCGTCGCGAGCATTCGGTGGTCTCGCCGCACACAATCGAACCGCCGTTACCGGTTCAGGTGAGTCAGTCAGCAGCTTCAGGCCCGGGCTCGCTTGAGCCTCCCCTTGAGCCTTCCGGCAATGGCGACGATTCCCAGCCGATGCTTCGAATCGAAATGCAAACCAGCGATCCAAACATCCGCATCATTTGGTTCGCGCCAAAGGAAGTTGAAAGTCCAACAACCAACCAATGAGCAACCAGTGAAAGAAAGAACAGGAGGTCTTATGTCCATCAAAAACAGAATCACGACAGCCGCTCTCATCGGCTTATCGCTCATAACCACTCTGGCTCTGGCGCCGATGACATTTGGTCAGGAAGCGTCTACGCCGGCTCCAACGCCGGCGGCGGCCGCGAAAGGTCCGGACTATGTCGAAGAAAAAGGCTTCAAAGGAAAAGTCTTCGAAATCAAGTATCGCGATCCGTACGGTCTTCTTCAGGTGGTCCGGCCGCTTGGCAGCGGCTTCAAAGGCGCGACTACGTCGGTCGACAAGGAGTTCAAGACTCTGACCGTGCGTGACTTTCCGGAGAACATCGCGGCGATCGAAGAAGCTATCAAGCGGCTGGACACGCCGGAATCCGCCCGCCCCGACATCGAGTTCAGCGTGCACGTATTAATTGCGTCGAACGCGGCGGGGGGCCCGGACGACTACCCTTCGGAGTTGACTGACGTGGTGAAGCAGTTGAAGTCAGCGCTCAAGTACAAGTCTTACTCGCTGATGACGTCCGGGATTCACCGAGCGAAGGAGGGTTCGCGCGGAGTTGAAAATAGCGGTGTCGCTCAATCGAGCCTGTTTTCTTCGGTGCCCACGCCGCCTAACCCGATTTTCTATGAATACATGCTTCAATCGATCTCGATTGACTCCGCGTCGGGAACGCCGAGCGTCCAGGTGGGAGACTTGCGCTTCAACATGCGAGTCCCGCTTAACCTCGGAACCAGCGTTCAATATCAGAACGTCGGCTTCCGCTCGCCGGTCGGTTTGCACCAGGGGGAGAAAGTAGTCGTGGGCAGCACAACCATGGGCGACAAAGGTCTGGTGGTTGTAGTCTCCGCGAAACTGATCAAGTAACTCTCCTCGCACGCGAGTGGCTAGCCTGTGACGCCGGTTGGCCCGACCTCTTAACAGACCGCGTGAAAAGTTCGTAGTCCGGCCTTGAGGCGGAAGTTCGTAATTCAGCGTGAACGCAGATACAAACTTCCGCCTGAAGGCCGGACTACGAACATTGCATCTTTGCACAGTTTCCTTTCCGTCGAACTTTCCATCTGGCCGTCAATCAATTATCATAACGCCGCTTTGTTAGCTCTTCTTCTCGTTGCTCGTTTAATAGGCTTGGGGCCATGGCGTGTTGCTTGCGCACGAATGTGTTGCTCCTCTGCGTCCTCGGCGTCCTCTGCGGTGGATTCCCTGCCTGGATAAAAAAGAACCGCAGAGGACGCCGAGGACGCAGAGGGTCGCCTTGCCGGCCACACGAATAAAAGACTGCCCGTTGAAGGTACCGAGAGCGCTTCCGAAAAAACCATATGAGCGATCCAAAATACGCAGTTGAAATGCGCGGCATAACCAAGCGGTTTGGCGACGTGCTCGCAAACGATCACATCAGCCTGGCTATTCCCGACAGGTCGATCCACGCAATCATCGGCGAGAACGGCGCGGGAAAATCGACCGGGATGAATATCCTCTACGGCTTCTATCAGGCCGATGAAGGAGACATCCTCATCGATGGCGAGGTGCGCTCGATCAACGGCCCCGGCGATGCCATAAAGCTCGGGCTCGGCATGGTGCATCAGCACTTCATGCTGGTCGAACCGTTGACTGTGACAGAGAACATCGTATTGGGCGCCGAGCCGACAATCGGCGTGTCGCTCGACTATCGCAAGGCCCGGGCGCGCGTGCGCGAAATATCCGAGCAATACGGCTTGAGGATTGATCCCGACGCTCGCATCGCCGATCTCTCCGTAGGTCAGCAACAGCGAGTCGAGATCCTGAAGACGCTGTATCGCGGCGCCCGGATATTGATTCTCGACGAGCCCACCGCGGTGCTCACACCTCAGGAAGTTGCCGAGATGTTCGCGATACTGCGCGGACTTCGCGAACAAGGAAAGACGATCGTCATAATCACCCACAAGCTTGCTGAAGTCCTTGCGCTTTCCGACAACATCACCGTGATGCGCGACGGACACGTGGTCGGAAATCTGCCGACCAGCGAGGCGACGGCTGAGGGGCTTGCGCGAATGATGGTCGGCCGCGAAGTCCTGTTGCGCGTCAAGAAGGATGAATCCAAGCCGCGCGAACCAGTGTTGAGCGTAAGAGGGCTTACACTGAAGTCTTCTGATGGGAACGCAATACTCGACGACCTGTCGTTCGAAGTACGCGGCGGGGAGACGCTCGGGATCGCGGGCGTGGAAGGCAACGGACAAACCGAGTTGATCGAGATCCTCGCGGGATTGCGAAAAGCAACCGAGGGCGACGTGCTGCTCGAAGGCACGAGCATCAACGCGCTCACTCCTCACGATCGCAAGCGGGTTGGGATGGCTCACATTCCGGAGGACCGCCATCGTCGCGGGCTGTTGCTGCCGTTCGACCTGGCTGCTAACAGCATTCTTGGCGTGCATCGGGATCGCCCGATCAGCGGTGCGGTGTTGTTGAATAACGATGTGATCGTCGAGCGAGCCGAGCGTCTTGTGCGTGAATACGATGTTCGTCCGCCAAACATAACTTTGCCTGCGCGCGCTCTGTCTGGGGGGAACCAGCAGAAGCTGATCGTCGCGCGAGAATTCGACATAAAGCCTCGGCTGTTGCTCGTCGCGCAGCCGACTCGCGGGGTCGATATTGGAGCGACCGAGTTCATTCATCGAAAGCTGATCGAGCTTCGAGATGCCGGCGGCGCGGTGTTGCTGGTTTCGGCTGAGCTGGATGAAGTGTTGAGCCTCAGTGATCGCGTGATAGTGATCTACGGAGGCCGGATAGTTGGAGAAGTCGATCCGAAGACCGTCAGCGAAGAGCAGATCGGGTTGATGATGACGGGCGGAAAGTCTTAGCTTCCTGGCGTGCTTTGCGTGTCTTGTTTTCTTTGCGTGCTTTGCGGTCCTTTGCGTCTTTGCGTTAAACGTTTTTTTGCACTCCAACCGGTTTAGTCCTGGGTAAACCTACTTTCTCAATGTGAGGTGACCCATGACTGAAAACGAAATCGCCACCACCATCGTCCATACAGCTTTTCACATCCACCGAGACATCGGCCCTGGTCTCTTCGAATCAGTGTACGAGCGAATCATGGAAGTTGAGTTAACAAAACGTGGCTTGACCGTCGCCCGACAGAAGCCGATACCCATTGTCTATCACGGAGTGCACTTCGAAGCTGGGTTCAGATGTGATCTCCTGGTTGAAGACAAAGTAATAGTCGAAGTGAAATCCATTGAGACCCTTCATCCGGTTCACAGGAAACAGGTGCTGACGTACCTGCGATTCGCGGATAAGAGACTGGGCTTGCTGATCAATTTCAATGTGGGTCTGATTAAGGACGGGATTGTGAGACTGGTGAATGGTCTGAATGAGTGAGACTCAATTCTCAGAAGCTGGAATACTCAACGCAAAGACGCAAAGGACCGCAAAGCACGCAAAGAAGACCAGCACGCAAAGGACCGCAAAGCACGCAAAGGGGCTTCGCAAGATAGAAGACCTGCGCCGTTCAAAAGAGTGGAACAAGTAACTCCGACGAGAGTTTCTGACCACAAGTTCAGGAGGTGTGCCCAATGAAACCCAGAATCGTTGCTCTCTGTGCCCTGCTGTTGTTCGCTTCCAGCGCCGCCTACGGACAAGGCGTCATCATCCCGGATGAATGTCACCGCTGCCCGCCCTTGCCCAGACCAATTCCCCGCCCCGTTCCAATCCCAAGAGTGCTCAACATCAAGTCTGTGAAGATAACTACACGCATAGAAGCTCAGGTTGCGACCACGAAAGTCGAGCAGGTCTTCGAAAACGAGAGCCCTTATCGGCTCGAAGGCGCTTACTTCTTTCCGGTACCCGAGAGCGCGTCTATTTCAGACTTCGCCATCTACGACGGCGACAAACGCATGGCCGCCGAGATAGTCGAGAAGGATAAGGCGCGACGAATCTACAATGAGATCGTGCGGCGCCAAATCGATCCGGGGTTGCTGGAGTACGCCGGCAAGGACCTCTTTCAAGCCAGCATCTTTCCGATAGAACCGCGCAGCACAAAGAAGATCGAGTTGACTTATTCACAGGTGCTCAAGAACGAAGGCGGCACCGTTAGCTATCGGTACGAACTGGGCTCGGGCCGCCGCATTCAGCCGCAGCCGATAAAAGAAATCGCGGCAAGCGTCGAGATCAACTCGCCGATCGATCTGAAAAACATTTTCTCGCCCTCTCATAAGATCTCTGTCAGTAAAGACGGCGAGCGCCGCGCGCGTTTGAGTTTTGAAGGCAAGGGCGAAGACTCACAGAAGGACTTCCTGCTCTACTACTCGCTTTCGGAGAAAGACTTTGGCGTGTCGCTGCTGACCCATCGCGAGCCAGGTAAGGATGGCTACTTTCTGATGCTCATCTCTCCAAAGTCGAACATCGGCGAACAACAACGCGTCGCGAAAGACATTATCTTCATCCTCGATACTTCGGGGTCGATGAGCGGTGAGAAGATCACAAAGGCGAAGGCGGCGCTAAAGTTCGGCGTCGAGTCGCTCTCTCCACACGACCGTTTCAATATCATCTCGTTCTCCGGTGAAGAGCATTTGATGAAGGCCAACCTCATCGATGCCGGCGCGGCAGGCAAGGAAGCCGGGCTGAAGTTCATCGAGAACCTGCGCGCCGAAGGCGGCACCAACATCAACGACGCGCTTGTCGCGGCTTTCAAGCAGTTTCAAACAGGTGAGCGCCCGGCGATGATCGTCTTTCTTACCGACGGCTTGCCGACCGTTGGCCCAACCGACATCAAGCAGATCGAGAGGAACGTCGAGGAGGCGAATCGCGCGCGTGTGCGATTGTTCTCATTCGGAGTCGGCTACGATGTGAACACGAACCTGCTGGATAAGCTGTCGGCGGACAATCGCGGCGTCAGCGATTACATCGAGCCGCAGGAAGATCTGGAAGTCAAAGTCTCTAACTTTTTTGCGCGGGTGAACTATCCGGTGCTGTCGGACCTTAAGCTGGACTTCGGCGGCGTCGAGACTGATTCGATGTACCCACGCGCGCTCGGAGACCTGTTCAAAAACTCGCAATTGGTAATCGTTGGGCGGTACAAGAACAGCGTCAACTCGGCGACTATTCGCTTAACCGGAAAGGTCGGCGCTCGCGAAGAAGTCTTCACCTTCGGCAAACAAAGCTTCCCGGAAGAGCACACCGAGAGTTCATTTCTCGGCCGCTTGTGGGCTACGAGACGAGTCGGATATCTGCTCGAACAGGTTCGTTTGAACGGCGAGAATCGTGAGCTGAAAGACGAGATTATTCAGCTCGGCACTCGTTACGGAATCGTCACGCCTTACACGTCGTTCCTGGTGACTGAAGATATGAAGGACGTTGGAAGACATAACATTCCGATGGAGCAACGCCGCGCTTTGGACAGCATGGCGCCGGTGAATCTGGGTTTGGGCGGCGTCTCGCGGGCATCGGGCGAGGCCGCAGTCGTCTACAGCAAAGCTGAAGGCAAGATGAAGGAATCGGACAAAATCGAAAGCCCGGAGTCCTACCTCACCAACGTTCGCACAGTTGGCGACAAGACCTTCCAGTTGAAAGGCGACGAGTGGATCGACACCGAGCTCAAAGACTCTTCGAGCTTGCCCAGGGTGGAAATACAATTCGGCAGCGATGAGTTCTTCAACCTGATTGCCAAAGAACCAAAGCTGGCGGAGTTCTTCTCACTCGGAAAGAAAGTCACCGTCTTGTTCAAGGGTAAGATCTATCACGTGACCGGTTGAACTATCACGTGACCGGTTGAAAGAACCTCTGCGTCCTCTGCGTCCTCGGCGGTTGAATTATCTCTTAACCGCAGAGGACTCCGGGGACGCTGAGGAAAACACCCAGGTGGCCTGCTCCTCTTTGCCTGACAGTGGCGCTCACTTATACAATCGCTGCGTCATGAGAATCCTCGTAATCGGTTCCGGTGGCAGGGAGCACGCCCTCGCCTGGAAACTCGCCGGCAGCCCGCACACAGAACAACTCTTCTGCGCACCGGGTAACGCCGCGATCGAGGAAATCGCTACACGCATCCCCGCCAACGTCAATGACCCCAGAGGCCTCGCAGCCCTCGCCGAATCGATTCGAGCTGATCTTACGATCGTTGGTCCGGAAGCTCCTCTGGTCGCGGGGGTCGCCGAAGCGTTTCGCGCGCGAGGACGCCGCCTTGTAGGCCCGTCCGCCGCGGCCGCGCGCCTCGAGGGCAGCAAGGTATTCGCAAAGGAGTTCGCTACTCGCCACTCGATTCCGACCGCTCGATTCGTTGTGTGCGATTCGGCCGCCATTGCGCGCGAGGAGCTGCGAAAAGGATTCACCTTTCCGGTCGTGGTCAAAGCTGACGGACTCGCAGCGGGCAAGGGAGTGCGCATCGCAACGGATCAAGCGGAGTTCGATGCCGCTATCGACGATATGCTGATTGCGAAAGTCTTCGGCGAAGCCGGAATGCGCGTGGTGCTTGAAGAATGCCTCGTCGGCCGCGAGGCCTCCGTGATGATCTTCACAGACGGGCGCGAGTACGCGCCAATCGTTCCCGCGCAGGATTACAAACGCGTTTTCGACGGCGATAAAGGTCCGAACACCGGAGGCATGGGATCATTTTCGACGCGCGGCCTGGTTGACGACGCAATGCTCTCCCGCATCAAGCGAGAGCTCATCGAACCGACTCTCGAGGGCATGCGCACTGAGGGAAATCCTTTCGTAGGGGTTCTCTACTTCGGACTGATGCTCACAATCGACGGGCCGAAGCTCATCGAATACAACGCTAGGCTCGGCGACCCTGAAACTCAGGCTGTGCTGGTCAGACTGGACAGCGACCTCGTTGAGATCTTCGATGCGGTGGCCGAGGGTCGCCTCGGTTCTACCAGGATCAACTGGAGCAATGATTCATCAGTGTGTGTTGTGGCGGCGGCCGGCGGGTACCCCAATGAGTACGAGAAAGGAAAACAGGTCATTGGCCTCGCCGCAGCAAGCTCTGTCGGAGGCGTCGTCATCTTTCACGCCGGAACGCAGCGCGATGATCGAGGCAATTACTTGACGGCCGGCGGCCGCGTCCTCGGGGTGACTGCGCGTGCCGCGACGCTGGCGGATGCTCGCGCTCGCGCTTACGAAGCAATGAGCATGATCAGTTTCGATGGAATGCACTATCGTTCAGACATCGCCAGGGTATCGCTGCTCGACCACTGAGAGTCAGGCCGGGCAATGAAACGTTTTCGAGCTCTAACGTCAACCTTGCTTCTACTACTAGTGGGTGTACCAGAGAAATCGGTAGTCCTGTATGGGCGGTCCTCCGTGGCCGCCCCTCAATGGGAAGCGCTTCATCTAAGGAGGGGCGGCCACGGAGGACCGCCCATACAGGAGTGCCCTTAATAGCTCTCGAAACCTCTGTTACAAGTCGCTAGTTGCATCTGCTCAGTGAAGAGCTATCAACGCATCTGTCAGCTTATTCACCGTAGCGATCAGCGACCTCCCGGCCTGATCGAAGCTCCCGGCGGCGGCTTGAGTCTCCGCTGTCTGCGCGATCCTGGCTACACCGGCCAGACTCGGGTAGTAACTCTGGAGCACCCCGTTAAGACGAAAGCTCGACTCGAGCTTATCAAGGCCGGCTCGTACGCTCGCAATGCTGTCTCTCATTTTGGCTTTGCTTTGTCCGATCTGCTCCGGGGACATGGCGGCGATCGATTCGTCGCGATTACCCTTGGCTCGCTCGGCGATCTCGACACCCTTCGAAACGCCTCCGAACAAATACAGAAACTGACTCAGGGTTTTGATCTGCGCGGCGATTTGTTCGCGCCCCGCTCGGATCTCGGCCTGTTGTTTTTCTGCAAAGGAAGTAGTCGGTTTCTTTTGCGGACTACGCCGTTTAGTCTGTGAAGCTACAGGAACAGCGAAGAGAACCAACCACGCGACTGCCAGAACGAGAACTCTTTTCAAAGCGGACCTCCTTGTCGGCCACACGAGTAGCCTATACCCAGAGAGGCTGCTCAATCAAAGTCTGGGCGCGGTTCGGCGTTCTCTCTCGAACCGCTGAAGACTTGCGCTCAGCTTGAGTTTTCAAAGTACAATGTCTTTGAGGGAGCAGACTATGACGGAAGAAAAAAAGAGCCTTGAAGACGATCTCATGAACTATCAAGACAAATGGGTGGCGATCCTCGAAGACGAAGAACGAGTTGTGGGAAGCGGGGAGACTCCTATTCAGGCCAAAGCTGAGGCGGAAGCGAATGGATACACGGAGACGGCTCTCTTCAAGGTCCAACCGTTTGGCAAGTTCTACTCCAGACCTTGTGATCTTAGGCAGACGAGGGTTTTTCGAGCACTTCACTATCAAGTTTGAGGAGTACAGGAAGCAGTTGGAAATAGAGGCAAGGAAGTGAGCTCAGAAGCTGAATCGAAAAGCGAAATCCACGTGACGCGCGGCGCCTGCCGTGCTCGACAAGCCGAAGAAAGGCGAGGTCAGCACGCCGCTGAACGAGCCGGGGTTGACGTGATTGAAGAGGTTTGTGAACTGCGCCGAGATTTGTATGTTATATCGCGAACCTTCGCTCGCGTTGTTGTTAGCCCGGCCACCACCGCCCCGTCCGCCGCCACCGCGTCCGCCGAATCCCCCGCCGCCGCGTCCACCGAAGCCCCCGGCGCCGCCTCGACCGCCCGCCGCGCCTCCGCGACCTCCTTGCCCTCCTTGCCCGCCAGGCCCTTGTCCTCCTTGCCCGCCTGGTCCCTGATTATCGGCTTGATCCTGGCCGTCCGATTGAGTGTTATCCGGTTGCGGACCTGCGCCGCCTTGCGCCAATCTTCCACCGCCTTTGCCCAGGCTGAACGTCTTGGCAACTGACAGATTGAAATTGAACGACCCGGGATTCACCGCGCGAACTCCGTTCGGATAATTCGTCTCGAGAAAATCGCGCAACAGCACCGGCGTTTGCGCGGGCCCGCAGTTCGAGATGCAAGTGTTGGGGATCAGCGGATAGAGACTGGCGGGAAGATCGGAGTTGCGATTGATGCCTGCCGGTCGGTCGTTGATAACGGTGTCGAGATTGTCGTCGCTGCCGGTCGTGATATTGAACGGCCCACCCGATGACGCGATGATGAACGGGGTCAGCCGAAACCCGTGAGGAAGGTTGATCGAAGCAAGAATGTTCAGGAAGTGCCGGCGGTCGCTGAACGCCGGTCCCCATTCAGGATGCAAGTCGTAGCTATTCGCCGGTAACGATTGAGGACCGTCGGCGTCGCTCCTTGCCCACGAGAGCGTGTAGTTGACGAACAAAGAAAAGTTACGCCCGAAGCGCCGGTCTCCTCTAAACAGGAACCCGTTGTATCGCGAGTTCGCCGTCGACTCGAGATTGTAGATGTTGCCTTGAGTCGGGTCCGGCCGCAGGAGCGTGTCCGGCAACGGAGCGTTTATGTTTCTCGACCTAAAAAAGTGAACGCCTCGCGCGTAGATGTGAGTGAGCGAGCCGGTGATGCCAAGTGGAAACTGGTGCTCGATGCTGCTTTGAGCATAAATCGTGTAAGGCGCCTCGAGCGAAGGATCGAGGGTGCGAATGAATTGCCGCCCCGGAAGGACTGTGCTGCCGGGGTTCGCGCCCAGCGGATCGTTGGTGTCAAAGATGGCGTTTCGAATAATGATGCTTTGAAGATCGCCGCTGTCATAACGCAGTGTGTTCTCATAAAGAGCCGGGCTGAGCCGATTGAAGAACAGCCCTCCCCCGGTTCGCACGACTGTCTTCTTGGTCGGCGACCATGCGATGCCCAGGCGCGGCGCGATGTTGAGCTTGTCCTGCAAGTGCGATTGAAACTCATAACGCAGCCCTGCCGAGATCGTCATATTGGGACGAAAGCGAATATCATCCTGAACGAAGAAGGCCGCTTCATACTGGTTGTAGTTGAAGAGGGGATTGCCCAGATTGATTGTGAACTGCGTCGCACGCGCAAGAGAGCCAGCCGGGTTTTGCCGGCTCTCGACCGCGGCCGCGTATTGCTCGAGACTTGAGAACGTGTAGGTGCCGTTGAAATTATTAGAGCTGAGATCGCGATTGTTCTGATACTGAAGCTGGAAGCCGCCTCGCAACGTGTGTTTCTTCAGCGTGAACGTCAGGTAGTCCTGAAAATCGAGCTGGTCCGAACGCGAGTTGGCCGGACAACAGGTCGCGCCGCCGCCCTGGAACGCATCCAGCACGTTGATCGCAACTCCCGGCGTCCTTGCTGCCGAGTTCGTGATTTCGTGCTGCCATCGCAATCGCGTTTCGTGAATAAGCCGGGCGTTGACCACGAACGTCTCCGAGAGAGTTGCGGTGTGATTTGTATTGTCGGTAGTCGTCCCGCGATCGGGGAGCGTGAAACCGCCGCCGTTACTGACGCGCTGCGACTCGTGATAGTTGTAGCCGATGTTGAGAGAGTTTCTCTTATCGAGCATTGCGCCGATGCGCAGGCCGTAGAAGCGGTTGTCGTTTGTCGACGGTGTATTCAGGATCACCGGCCCGCTAAGTGTGATCGCGTTTACAATCGCGTCGCTGTCGACCGCGCGCTCTTCGCCGTTGAAGAAGAACGACATTCGCTTTTTGATGATGGGGCCGCTCAAGGTGACTGAATAGCGACGTGAGAACAAATCGGGTGTCGAAAGCGCAAATGCGTTGCGAGCGTCGAGAGCCGAATTGCGAAAGTTGAATCCGACGCTGCTGTGCCATTGTTCGGTGCCGGGTTTGGTGATGATTTCAATTCGCCCTACGCCGGGACGCGCGTATTCAGCCGAAAGCGGGTTCTGATTGATTCGTATCTGGAGGATCGATTCACGAGGCGGCAAGCGCCCCCCGGGAAATCCGTCAATATAGATTTGCGGGCCGTCTTGTCCTCCGCTCGAGCCTCCGGCAGCGGGTCCCGCAAGCGCCTGCAGGAACTCGAGCATGTCGTCCTCGTTGTCCGGCAGCAAATCCTGGATCATCTTCTCGTCGAGAACGATCGCGCTCATGTTTTGATCGGGTTCCACGTTTATGCCGGAGCTGTCGGCCGTTACCGTAGTTTCTGCTTTTATCGAAGCGACGGTCAGCGTGATCTTCAACGGCGCGGGCGCGGGAACCTGCAGCTTATCCTCGGTGTAGGATTCGAAGCCCTTGAACTCAACATTCAACGTGTAAGTTCCGGGCATTATGTTTGGTAAGCTGAACTCGCCGTTGGCGTTCGCGGTCGTCGTTCGCTTCTTGCCGTCGGCGCCGACCAGCGCGACTCGCGCCCCGGAGATCACCGCGCCATTATCGTCCAGAACCTGTCCGCGCACCGGCGCAACACTTTGAGCGCAAATAGTGAAAGCTGATGCGAGCAGTCCGCAGCAGATTATTACTCGGGCAATGCAGCTTGGCATTATCGATCCGGCAGTGGTGAGGAGAGGCAGGAGAAGCCTGGGAGCGCAGGCAGCCCAGCCTGCCTCTGCGTTAGCGGAGAGCGGCAGGCCCGATGCCCGCGCTCCCAGGATTCGGTTACTGTTTAGAGAAGACCAGCGTTGATTCTTGCGAGCCTTGCATGCCATCGACCGAGCGTTTGACCTTCAGCGTCTTACCGCTATCGGCCAACTCCCAGCGGTCTTTGACCGTTCGGGTCATATCATTGCCCTGGACATTGAAGGTCCGAGCGTTTGTGAGTTCCAATACTTTTCCGCCATCCTTCCATTGGGCCTTGAGCGTAGCAGCGCCGCCTCTGCCGCCGGCGGATTCAACTTTGGATTCACTGCCGTCGAGTTTGTAAGTGGCGGTGCCCATGCCCATACCCATTCCGCCTCGGCCACCGCGGCGGCCGCCGCCTTGTCCACCATCTTGTCCACCAACTTGGCCGCCGAAACCGCCTCGTCTCCGGCCTCCAGTCATGCTGCCATCCTGGCTGCTACCTTGGCCGCTACCTTGTCCGACACGATCCCTGGGCGCATTGTTCTCGCCGCTCGCGCTATTCTGATCGCCGCCGCGGGCACCGCCGGCGATCTTGTTCTCTACCGTGAGCTGCTTATCATCCTGCGTGACGACCATCGTATAGCTTTCGACGTTTTGCAATTGACGAGGCAGCCCGTCGCTTTTGTCTTTATTCAGGACCCACGTGCCTGAGAAGTTGGCGGGCGTCGAACTTGCCGCGAAGACGCCAGCCACCAGCGCCAGGGTCAGAGCACATCCGATCAAAACTCTCTTCATTTGATGACAACCTCCTAAAACTTACGATAACGATTAAGGGCACTCCTGTATGGGCGGTCCTCCGTGGCCGCGCCTCCTTCGATGAAACGCGCTCATTGAGGGGCGGCCACGGAGGACCGCCCATACAGGACCTACCGATTTCTCTGGGACATTCTTCTAGTTCTCATTTGTACGCCTTGGCCCTTTCATTCCAGGACCGTGGCCGAAAGATCTTTCCGTAACCGTGTAGTCGGCCGGCACTTCAAACAGCGATTTCGCCGGCTCGCTTCGATTGATGCTCGTCAGCTTATATGTGTGCTCGCCCATTCGCGGATCGCTGTGCTTACTCATTACGATCGTTTGAAGATCAGGCGAGTACCAGCTCTCTGACACAATCTGGATCGGTTGGTCGTTTCCAAACTTACCGGCTGGAATCGTAAACGTCCGGCGTGTGCCCTCGGCCTGTACGCCCTCGATCGTCTGCGTTCCCAGCGACTCCGTTTTCACGTCGGGCCTTTCCTTGGCGGCCGGAGAAACGCGATTTGAGGCGACGCCGGGAGGCGGCCCGGTGCGAGCTTTCATCTTCTCAGCAGTGCGGGCTGTGGTGTCGAGTACGTATTGCACACCGGCCACCGGGTCATGTATGAAAGTCCTCTTTCGCGAATCCCCGGTCGCCGCAAATGAACCCACGGCGCCCAGCGTCTGTTCATTTCGCGTTCGTCCTTCGCCGTCCCGATAAATAGCGCCGGTTGTCTTGCGAGTGATGTGTGTGCCGTCGGTCAACGTCTGTGTGCTTTCAGTGGTAACCGTCGCCGAGTATGGCGCGCCGGTGACGGTCTTTCCGCCGAAGTGCATTTCCGAGCCTACGAAACGAAACATCGAATCGCGTTGGCCAGGACCCCTCGGTCCGGGATCCTGTGCTCCCGAAGCACTCGCGGTCGAAAAGTCCCGGTGCCGCGGCCTCGGCGGTGGTGAGTCCTGCGCCATTACCAGTATGGCTCCCGCCAAAACGGCGAGAACGCAAACAGTAGAGATAATCAAACGTCTCTGCGTTATCAACATGATCGAGTCCCCCTTCATCGATACCAAACTTTGTGCCTATTGAAATCCCCAATAGACGTACGCCATTAAGAAAACTCCTGTAAGGGCAACGCACGCGATACAGAAGAAAATGAAAAGCAACGCCAGTCGTTCATCGCCGCCGGTTTGATGCCCCCTGGTGTTCTCTTGCATGCACCTCACCTCACGAGGTCACTGGACAAATCGAATTGCGCGCGCCAGGCCGTCGTCGCCTACAACCAGGTCAGCGGTAATTAACTCGCCCGCGCGTTCCATATTCATCGGCACGCCAAAGGCAATGAGCGCCGAGCGCGGAACTTTGACTCTCACGACGTGCCCGCTTTCCTGGGCTCGCGAATCATCGACAAACGTTAGCGGAAGAAACTCGGTCGCGACCTCGGCTGAGCGGCTCGCCGGATGTCCGCGCCGAGGAGAAGTCCGACGCAGCTTGTTCGACACAAGATGAACCGAGTTCGGGTTCTCCGCTTGTGTCGCGACCTGAGTGTGAGACTGCTCCGTCGGCGCGATCGGTTCCGTCGACCGCTGTGCAACCTGTTTAGTAGATGATGCCGCGGGCAACAATACAAACACGGACACTGCGAGCACCAACAGAGTCGCCGCCGCTGTAGCCAGCGCGAGAGAGCGAGGACGCCTCATAAGAGCAGTGTAGAGGTTCAACCAGCGTTCATATCCGAATGTTTGCCTGGATGTTTGGGCGGATGTTCGCCGGCCAGCCCGCGCTCCGATGTCGGCTATTCTCAGGCGCAAGCCTTCATACAGGTCGCTTGAACCAGCGGTGGCCGCTATCTCGTCATCGCTGACCTTGACTGCCAATAGCAGCTCCGCACAGACATCAGCAAGCCGCTCATCGCGCGTCGTCACTTTCGGCTTTCCTAACATATCCATTCACCTCTGTCGCTGCGTGATGGGCCGTGCGCGACATTCAAATCACTCAAACAAAATCACACAAATCGGTGCAGCACTTTCTGCAGAGCCCGGCGCGCGCGATGGGTTCGCATCTTCACCTTTGAAACCGACCATCCGGTCAGTTCGGCAGTTTCCGCTACAGAGAGATCGGCGACGCTCAACAGTGTGAGCACCAAACGATCATCCGGTTCGAGCCGATCGAGCAGTTTGCTTGCGAGATCGCGCGAGATGACCGCCTTCTCGATTTCGCTCGATCCGTTGCCGCGCAGCCTTTCAGACAACAGCGCGGTGTCGTTCTCGTCCAACTCGCTCAAAGAACTCTCGGTCCGCTTCGCTCGACGCAGCGCGTCGTAGCAGGTTCGAACCGTTATTCGGGTGAGCCAGGCAATGAACGACTTTTCCTGGCCGCCGCGGTAACTGCCCAACGCGAAGTAAGCGCTTGCAAAACTCTCCTGCACAATGTCTTCAACCTGCTCGCGACGGTAAAAGAAACGATAAGCCAGCCGGATGACTGAGCGGCGATGCCGCTCGAACAGAAGCTCAAAAGCCGTTTCATCCCCTTCTCGCACTGCCGCCACGAGCGCATCATCGGCCGGCTGAGGCCCCAATTCAGCGGCCGGCTCAGGCGAAACCCGCTCCAGCGCCGGAAGCGCTGCAAACCCGGAGATATTGGTGCATTGAGCCATGCGAAAACTAAGACGAAATTACCAAGCTGATCAGGGCCGGTAGCCTAAGAGGGAGAGCCTGTTACCACAATTTAGGGCCACCAGTTGCGCGCGTTCTCATCAGCTCTGGTTATATAGTCGCTCCGAAGGCCGTTTCGGATACAACTTTTTTTGAAGCGTCAGACATGGAGATCGTTGCCCTCGCGGAATACCTGGTCCGGCTCGGGCTTGGTTGCGGGTGCACGTCTTGGCAGTAGATCTCTTTCTTTGAAATCGATACACGGTCTATACTGAGTAACAGGAGAATACATGGACTCAAAATTCGCGAAGCACGTCGATCGAGAAGAGATCGTTCAAATAGTCTGCGACCTCGTTCGCCAGAACACCGTCAATCCTCCGGGCAACGAGCACCTCTGCAAAGACATCGTGACGCGATGCATGCAGTCGCTCCGAATGGAGGTCGCTTTCTACGAAAAGGAACCCGGCCGGACAAACGTAGTCGGCCGGATCGGAAACGGCAGCAAGTCGATCGGTTTCGTCTCTCACATGGACGTAGTGCCGCCTGGCGAACTCGATCAATGGAACACTCCGCCCTTCGAACCTACGATCATCGACGGCCGGATCTACGGGAGAGGCACGCTGGATGACAAAGGCTCGTTCGCGTGCGCGTATTCGGCTTGCAAGGCTTTTCTCGCCGAGAATCCGAGCTTCGACGGCACGATTTACCTGATCGCCGCCGCTGATGAAGAGGTGGGTTCCGAGCTTGGAATCATTTATCTGGTGGAAGAGTGCGGTTTGAAGTTCGATGTAGCGATCATTCCCGACGGCGGAAGAATGGATGTTTCAATCTACGGCGAGAAAGGGATTCTTTGGGTCGAGCTCGAAAGCCATGGCATTCAGGCTCACGGCTCGACACCGGAGCTTGGCCGCAACGCTATCGTGCCGCTCGCCGAGACGATCGCCGAGATCAAGTCGCTCGATCTCGGCGCGAGCTACGATCACGCGTTCGATGGCTGGACGATGAACATCGGCACGATCCAGGGAGGCTCGTCCACGAATACAGTTCCTTCAGTAGCCCGGGCTACAATCGACTTCCGCTTGCCCGCGGGGATCGGCAAGAACCAGGTGCTTGCGCAGATCGATGAAAAGGTCTCGGCCATGAGGCTTCGTTCACCGGATTCCGACGTGCGTGTGAAGGTCTTGCACGAGACCGAGCCCCACCTTTCTGATAAGAACTCGATCATCATCCGGAGTTTCGATCAGGCTGCGCGCCGGCTGAACCTGCCGATGAACTATGAAACTTTTGGCGGTAATACAGTTGCAAAGAATCTGTACTTCGCCGGCATCACATCAGTCGTGCACTATCCCGGCGATGACAAGCTGGCTCACGTGCCGAATGAGTTCGTTATCATTGACGAGTTAGTGTTGGGATCCGTGCTTTACGCAGAGACGCTGGAGGCTTATTTCTTTGGATGATTTGGTGAAAGTACGCAAGGGACTCAAAGGACAGAAGGGACCAAGAGGACAAAAGGGACCAGGAGGACAAAAGGGACCAAACGGAAGCCGGCGATCTTCTTATGATCGCGCCTGGCGCAGCCCTTCCTTCTTTTTCGTCCTTTCTGTCCCTTTAGTCCTCTTCGTCCTTTCCATTCCCCACGCCGCCCAAACCCTTCAGTCCAGAGCCAGTGACATTCGAGCCGCTATGGACGCTCGCGAGTTCACTCGCGCAGAAACTCTCGCGCGGGAGCTTCGTTCAAACGATCAGGCCGCTTTCACCCGTAACAACTACGACTACCTGCTGGCCAGGCTCCTCGAGCGGCGCGGCGCAAAAAGCGAAGCCTCAGCGCTCTACCTGGGACTGCTGGACCGCAACCCGATCGTAGCCCAATACGCGCTGTGGCATTTGTCACTTTTGGCAAAGGGCTCGGGTGATTTCGCGCTGGAGCGCCAGTACATCACACGGTTGCTGGTGAGCTATCCGGCGAGCGCGCTTGCGTCGCGCGCAAGAGAACGACTCATCGAGAGCCATCTCGAGAGCGGCGATTATCGGGCCTCGATCGCTCTGCTCAAACCGATCGCCTCGGCGGCCGGTGTCAAAGGACGAAGCGCGTCAGCGAAGCTCGGCCAGGCTTACGCGAAAATCGGCGAATCAGAACAGGCGCGAACGGTCTTCAATCAACTGATCGGCGCTTCCCGGGATGACTACGCTCTGGCGGCTTCCGCGGGGTTGGACTCGCTCGATCGAGCGTCGCGGATCCAGGCGAATGAATTCGACGAGCTGCGACGAGCGCGAATCTACTTGTTCAATCGTCACTGGCCCGAAGCGCGCGCGCACTTCGTCAGCATAGTCGACCGATTTCCCGCGAGCCTGAATCGCCCGGAAGCGCTGTACCAAACCGGCTTCACCTTTTTCCGCGAGTACAACTACGAGGAGGCCATCAAGTGGTTCGAGCGCGCTCACGCCGAGTACCCGGCAAAGAAAGAAGGTGAGCAAGGCTACTATTGGGTCGGTTCCTCGCTTCAGCAGGCTCATCGCTACGAAGAGGCGGCGCGACGCTATTCCGATTTCATCACAGCTTACCCGGCAAGCGACTTGCTCGAAGGCGCGTATCGCAACGTTGTCGATTGTCTTCGCTACGCCGCCAAGTTTGACGAAGCAATCGAGTGGTCCCGCCGCATCGTGCAAAAGTACGCCGGCCAGCCGCTCGCGACTGTCGGGCTCTACAGCGAAGCGAAAATCCAATTGACTCGGGGAAACTACGACGCCGCGCTTCAGTTGCTGACACGCGTGTCGGCTCTCCCGGTAGCGGCGAAAGTCATCAGCGCGCCGATTCGCGGCGAAGCCGCGTTTCTGCGGATATTCACACTAGAAAAGATGGGACGGCTGGCAGAAGCCGCGCGCGCTTACCTTGCGATCCCGGACGAGCGCGACAACTATTTTGGCTATCGCGCGACCGAGCGGCTCCGAGCGTTGATGGCCGCTGAGGATGGCCGTCGCATAATCGCGCCAATGGCGCGAGCATACCAGGCCCAGGCGCGAGCGGCGTTCGAAGGCGGGCGTTACTCGGAAGCGAAAGACGCCGCCAACCAGGCGCTCCGGCTGGTCGACGACGAGTCGGCTCGAAAGGAATGGCTCGGCATCCTCCGAAAATGTTACGCGAACCTTCCTGCTTACTCGGCCGCCTCGCGCTACCGATTAATACCGATCGCGCGCGAGCTGAATCCCCGGTCGACGCAGGGCGAAACTGAAGTAACTCACCACACACTCGCCGCGGAGTTCATGTTTCTTGGTCTATACGACGAAGGCGTCACGGAGCTTGCGGAGACTCGGCCGGCGGGCGGCTCTTCGTTTGACACAAATAGTGATGTGGCTTACTCGATGGCGGTTTATAGCAATCGAGGCGACCAGGCTTATCGAGCGATAGCGTTCGGCGAATCGGCCGCCAAGTCTATCCCGCAGGACTATCAACTCGAACTGATGCCGCGAGACCTGGTCGAGTTGATTTATCCCGCTCCATATCGCGATGCCTTCGATCGATATTCGCCGGTCGTCGACGTCGATCCCAGGCTCGTCCTCTCGCTGGCCCGGCAGGAGAGCCGGTTCAATCCTTCCGTAAAGAGCGGCGCCGCGGCCCGTGGTCTCTTGCAGTTCATACCGGAGACTGCTCAGAAGCTCGCCGATGAAGAAAGGATGAAGGACTTTGAGCTCGACGACGTGTACACACCGGAGGTCGCAGTCCGCTTAGCCGTTCGCTACGTCGCGGATTTGCTAAAGCTCTTTCCGAAGAACCCTCACGCGGTGCTCGCTGCGTACAATACGGGCGAGTTCAATGTCGAGAGATGGATCTCACGCGCTCGATCGAGCGACGTTGACAGGCTGCTGACTGAAATTGCGATTCCGGAGACAAAGGACTACGTCGCTAAAGTGATGAACAGCTACCGCGCGTATGTTCGCCTCTACACTCAGGACCTGAAACCGCAGGCACATTGACTCGTCCTCCTGGTAACGAATTTATTCGTTGCGATTCGTCCCAAACGACTAAAGTCGTTACTACGTGATACTGCCTCCTGGTAACGAATTTATTCGTTGCCGGCTATCCTTTTCCCACACCTATGTCTCTACAATCATGAAGGCCGCAATATGGAGAGCGGATGGCGAAGGCAGGCGGGGAACCGCCCGATGAAGTTCTTGTGGTAGCGGCGATACTCGGCGACCTGGATGCGTTCGACGAGCTGGCTTTGCGTTATCGCGCGGCAGTAGTGCGTTCTGCCCAGGCGATTGTCGGGCGCGAAGACGCGGAAGACGTAGCTCAGGATGCGCTGCTGCTGGCTTTCAAGGCGCTGCCTTCAATCGAAGAGCCGACGAAATTCGGCGCTTGGCTTTCGGCCATTACGAAGCATCGCGCTTTCCGCTTCGGAAAACGCGAGCGGTCGCATCAGTCCGGAAGAATCGACCTGGACGAGTTTCTTCTCGAACAGGTTCACGCGCTCGGTCACCCGCTGGTTGCCGCGCCCGAGGGCGATGACGAGTTGAAGCTTGGGCTTGAGAGCCTGCCGGCCGAGTACGCGCTGGTGCTCCGGTTGCGGTTCTTCGATGAGATGCCGCTCAAACGAATCGCGGCTTTCCTTGGCGCGCCGCTCTCGACCGTGAAGTGGCGAATCCATCGCGGCAAGGAATTGCTGCGCGAACAAATTGAACTTCTAAGACAACGAGGTGAGACATGGAAAGAGACACAGAAACTGGAAAACTGATGAACGTGCTCCGGCGCATAGCGCGCGCCGCGACTCACGCCGCGTGGACTCGCAACGCCGAAGCGGCGAGATTTTGCGTGACGCAATACAACAAGGTACTGGCGCGCCTGACCGAGCTCGAGCCGGCCGTTGCGACGCTCTTTACGACGCTTCCCGAAACGTCGTCTCCGGACGTCACCAGAATCGCCGCTCATGAGCTGGCGGCTTATTTCGACGACGAACCGGCGGAAGACTCACCGCGCGTCCGAGTGCGGTTCCGGGGTTGCGGCGGACGCGCTTGGGCGGGGGCGGTAAGAGTCGGCTCCTGCAGATGAGAGGTGTGAAATGGAAAGAGAAAAAGAGATTCCAAAGCTGGTGAACGTGCTGCGACGGACCTCGCGGATGGCGTTGCAATCTGAGTGGACCGGCGGCAGCGAAGATGTTACCGCATTTTGTATCGATCAATACAATCGAGTTCTGGCTCGCTTGAAAGAAATCGATCCGGGTGTGGGATCGGTGTTCGATCCACTTCCGGCCGGCAGTTCGCTTACCGTAGCCGCGATGGCTTGCCGGCAGCTCGCCGCTTATTACGAGGATGAGGTCGGACGATCGAGCGGCTGGGGTGGTGTCTGGGCCGACCCGCGTTACGGCGCGTGGGTGGACAAGAAAGCGTTCAAAGAGTTCTGGAACAAATCGGCTCGCGACATTGAAGACCTGGGCGAGCACATTCGCGAAACGATCGACGACTGGGTCAATCAACGGAAATCTGGCGGCAAGCAGGGCGAGAGCCAGGAACGTAAGACCGCCCCAATCGATCCGGAAAAAACAAAGCCTCAATGAATAGCAAAACAACCTTGGAAACGAGCGGATATCAAAAGTCCTTCCGCCAAGCGTGTAGTGAAACTTCCGCCGTATGCCTAACGACAGGAGAAGAGTCCGTTCTGGCTACGTCAATTAAGACGGTGCGCGCAGTTATGTTGTGTTTCAAGTGACCAAATCCCAACGCTCTGGCAGCACTCGTCCGTGCCAAGGGGCTGGGGTCTTTTTTTACCCCTCGGGCGAGGGCCGCTATTGCCGCTTCGTGTCGCTGATAAGCAAAGGGGCGCAAAGCGTTGAGGGCTGCTGCGCGCACTTCGGGATCTGCATTGGAATTGGCGACATTGGCGAGTATCGATACTCCTCCACTTAGACCCTCAGCGCCTTCGATGATAGCGCTTGCAGCCAAGGCATCCATCAATGTAGTTACTTGTCTCGGATCCTTGCTATTGATGATGTTATCGTAAAGTCTCCTCCTATCATTCTCATCTCCGATCCGGGCCAGTGCGACGACTGAGGACGCGAATATCTTTGAAGAAGGGCTCCGAGCTTGTTCGCGATAATAAGATCTCATCTCGTTTAGCGTGTCGTCGTCAGGCTTGAGATTCAGCAGAGCGACCGTCGCGCTGCCCCGAACACTCGAGGACAGGGCCTCTTCTTTGATGACCTTTTTAATATTATTGAGGCTTACCTCGGTCGAGATCTGAAACTCTGCCTGGACAACGTCATCGAACATTTCGGGTGTGGACGCCCCCACCGCTATGAAGAGATCTTGATTCTTCGCATCACGGCGGAAGCGCGCTAAGAGTCCCCTTATGGTGGGGGCTTTTCGGTGGACGGCTGCCTTGACGGCAAAGTTATGCTGGAAAGTGTCGAAGAATCTCCCGTTTCTCGCAAGCCTAGCCTCGCGCTCGAGTTGCAACGTCATACCCCTTGTAGACGTAGGTCCCAGCCTCCGGATACGCCGAAGAACCGTTCTGCTGCTTTTCTGTTGTCGTTGGGCATACAGTTCGAGCAATTCTGCGTCGCGGCACTTTTTGAGCTTGACGATCGGTAGATTAGAGCCCTCCTCACTTACCTTGACGTTAGGGAGCAGGCTCGGTATGTAGTTCGCTTTGTCAAAGTACACGTCGACCCGAGCGCCAATCGGAGCGACGTGAAACCAACTCTGATCCTCAGTTTCCGACTGTTGGCCCTGAATCTCCTGGTCCGTCCCGTGGTACTTTACGGTAATTCGAACGCCCCGCCAGAGCTTGGGTAAATCGCGAGGACTTTCCCCTGGCACCACCTGACCCTTTAAATTCGTTTCTTGCGCCGCAAGCGGCGCAGCGCAGGTGAAAAGCAGGATGAGACAAGCAATATAGTATTTCATAATCTGATTGCTCCTTATTCCAATTTGTAGTACGCGCGCAGTTGGTGGGACAGGTCAGGTGAAGAACGGGGCGAACCCACGCAGATTTCAAGTTCAATATCCAAGCCACTTTCTGTGAGTGTGAATGCCCAGGTGTGAGAAATTTTCTCGTCCTTCTCGGGATCAACCACGTCCCGGTAGAGTTGCGAAGACAGTAGCGGGGATATGACGTACGCGCTTGAGAACTCCGCGCCGCGTGGATCCTGAAGCTCTACTGTCACAAACGCTCTTTGCTTGCCGTGGTCGGCTGGAAGATGTGTTCTGAGCAAGTACCGCCTGACGGTTGCCCCCCCTTGGGACTCTCCGGCCGAGCATAAGCGTGCTGATGTCGGCGTCCAAGGTGTATCGATGGTTCGGTAGGTGGCAGGCGCCCCCGTTTGAAAGGGAATGATCGCGTAGTCACCGGTATTGCTGAAATCCGTGCGGAAGTCCTGTCCTTCATACTTGGCTGTTAGAGAAGTCACCTGGAAACTCGCCGGAATTAGATCAATTCGAAACTTTCCATCAAGACTCGTCGGTTCGGATCTCAGATTGGGGAACTGCGAAACAAAGACGGTCACATGAGATACGGGCGTGCGCCCTGGGCTAGTTTGATAATAGATTATTCCTTCTATGCTTTTGGTTTTAGCCGGCACGATGTAACGGTAGGCTACAAAGGCAGCAAGAACGATCGCAATCAAGGCAAAGAGGCGTGGCGACTTCTGAAGAAGATTAATGGCCCCGGTTTTCAGCGTACGACTCACTTCAGCATTACTGACCGTAATATATAGTGCGATTACTAAAACAAGAACGATGATTCCGGTGACGGTCGCGCGAACCCAGAACCAACTTCCAATATCTGTCTTCGTGAAGAATGCATAAAGTGCACCGACGATGGCGAAGCTGCCCGTGATCACGCTAATTATTTTCGCTATCTTGTCCAACATCGACGCCAACACCTGAACGACAGGCCTTTCATATCTGAACCTTGAGTTCCGGATGAACCCAAACAATTGAGCATAACAAGATAGTCTCTTTGTTAGCGCAATCAGGCCCTCAATTACGCGTAAAATATGCTCACTTGAGAGCGATGTCAAATGCTTTGCGTGGCCTTGATTCCAAAACCTGTGGTACAGCAAACCACCACTAGACCTCGCTACCGTTTGGCTTACGAGAGGAACTGATATACGAATCAACTTGATTTCCTTTACCATAGATGATAATAATTCTCACGTGAGAATTAACCGCACAACTGGAGTGACTTGCCAAGGTGAGGGAGTCGAACATAGTTGCACTGAGTTCGAGAAGCTTTGCCGTTCACGCCGCATTCGAGTTACCCCGCAACGCTTGGCGGTTTATCGAGCGCTCTCCGAGGACCTAGCGCATCCAACCGCCGAATCCGTCTACAAGAGGTTGAGCAAGCAATTGCCGGGGCTGTCTCAGGCCACGATCTATCGCACTCTTCAGTTTTTGGAAAGCGAGAACCTGATTCGACGCGTCAGCTCGCCCGGCTCGATAGGCCGTTACGACGCGAACATCGGCCCGCACCAGCATTTGCTTTGCCGCGTGTGCGGGAGCCTGAGAGACATTTCGGTTCCGGCGCTACATTCCAAAAGTGTCCGGCTTTACGGTTGAGGAGCTGGACATTCGACTGGTCGGACTTTGCGAAACGTGCTCCAGCTCTCAGTCAAAGTCGCAAAAGTGCGGAGCCGCGCATTCAAGCAAGCAGACGCTACACACTAATTCGAGGAAGAAAGGAAACTGAAATATGGCTGAACTAAAAGGAAGCAAAACGCACCAGAACTTGAAGGACGCATTCGCCGGCGAGTCGATGGCTAACCGCCGGTATCTCTACTTTGCGAAGGTCGCGGACGTCGAAGGATATCCCGAGATCGCCGGCAACTTTCGCGATACCGCTGAAGGTGAAACCGGGCACGCGCACGGTCATCTCGACTACCTCAAAAAGGTGGGCGACCCCGCGACTGACCAGCCGTTTGGCGATACTGAGTTGAATCTCAAATCCGCCGTTCACGGTGAAACTCACGAGTACACGGACATGTATCCGGGTATGGCAAAGGCCGCGCGTGAAGAAGGCTTCGCCGAGATAGCCGACTGGTTTGAGACCCTGGCAAAGGCCGAGAAGTCCCACGCCGGACGCTTCAGCAATCTTCTCAGTTCAATAAGCTAGACCTTCTCGGAGACATGTAGGGCGGCCCTCCGTGGCCGCCCCTCGTTGTGTGCACGCAGAACCGCCTCGCGAAGAGGGGCGGCCACGGAGGGCCGCCCCTACATGTCGGTGTTGCGTCTTGTCGGTGTTGCGTTTATGTCGGTGTTGCGTTTATGTCGATGAACGAAAAGAACATTGGATACAAACCAACGGACGGGTTGTCCTACGATGCAACTGAAGAAAAGTACTGGGATGCCGCAGGGCTGAACAAGGAAATCGAGCGGACGTTCGAGATTTGCCACGGCTGCAGGCTTTGCTTCAAATACTGCGATGCATTTCCCACGCTCTTCTCTTTGTTAGACAAGAAGTACGACGGTGATGTGAGAGGTGTCACCCCAGGTGAAACCAACACGATCATGGACTCGTGCTTTCAGTGCAAGCTGTGCGAGGTTCAATGTCCCTACACCGAACGTGACGGGCATGAGTTCAAGCTCGACTTTCCAAAGCTTGTGCATCGCTACACCGCGCAGAGAACGCGCGAGCGCGGGCTCACCTTGCGAGACAAAGTGCTTGAGAACCCGGATCTCACCGGAACAATGGCTCGGGCGAGCCTAGGAGTTGCAAACGCAGCGAACAAAGTGCGGCTTCATCGAATCTTCCTGGAGAAGACGCTCGGCATTCATCGCGACAAACTGCTTCCGGATTTCGCTTCGACAACGTTCGAGAAATGGGCCGAACGCGCAGGCAAGATCGCTGACGAACCCGGAGGCGAAGCCGTCCTGTTTCAAACCTGTTATGTGCAGAACAACGAACCGCAAATCGGCCGCGACACCGTCGAAGTGCTGGAACGGAGCGAGGTTGATGTTCGGTGTGTCGCGGGGCTTCAGTGCTGCGGTATGCCGGCGTGGGAACGCGGCGATCTTGAAACGCTTAGAAAGATGGCTGGCGCGAATCTGAAGGTATTGCTGCCCTTCGTCGAAAAAGGCGCCAAGGTTGTGGCGATCAACCCGACTTGCTCGATGATGATGCGACGCGAGCATCCCACGCTCGTGGCACTCGAGGATCGCCCGGCCGCCGAGAAAATCGCCGCGGCGGTGATGGACCCGAGCGAGTTCCTGTGGTCGATACGCAACGAGCCGCGATTCAACTCTAACTTTCGCAGCACACCCGGAGGACCAGTCGCGTATCACGCGCCCTGTCATTTGCGGGCTCAGGGAATCGGCTTCAAGGGACGCGACCTGATTCGCAAGATTCCCGGCGTCGTTCCGCAGACGGTGATGGAGTGCTGCGGGCACGACGGGACCTATGCGATGACCACTGAAGGCTTTGAGCCATCGGCGCGAATTGGCAAGAGAGCGTTCGACGGAATGCAGGAAAGCAAGTCTGAGATATGGGCTACAGATTGTCCGCTGGCGGCGATTCAATTTCAACAGCACGCGGGCGTAAAACCGATGCATCCGATGTCGATCCTGGCGCGAGCCTATCGCGAGGACGGCTTCGATAAAAAGGTCGAAGCGAAAACGGATGCGAAGAACGAACTAGGTGACCAAAAGTGAAACCAGTAGAGCGCAAAGAGATTCTCGACTACGTGACCTACGAAGAACAACGTGATGCCATCAGAGACGAGGCAATGGCGGCAAAAGCTATTCGTCGAGTACACATCGGCGAATACCTGACGCTTCTCTTTGAGAATCATCTGACGATGCGTTACCAGATACAAGAGATGGTCCGCGTTGAAAGATTGGTTAAGGAAGCGGACATCCAACACGAGATCGACACTTACAACGAAGTCCTTGGCGGCGAAGGCGAGTTTGCCTGCACCTTGCTGATCGAGATCGACGACCCGGCGGTGCGCAACGTCAAGCTCAAAGAGTGGTGGGCACTGCCTGAGAAGATCTATTTATTGCTCGAAGACGGCTCGCGAATATCTGCGACCTTCGACGAGCGCCAACGCGGCGACGATCGAGTGAGTTCGGTTCAGTACATGAAATTCAACACCGGCGGCCGTGTTCCGGTCGCCGCGGGCGTTGATCTGCCAGGGCTGCAAGTAGAGACAAAGCTCACTGAAGAACAGCGTCAAGCTCTACATGAAGACTTATCATCCTGACTAATTGCCATTCTGGTGTCCCTCAACTTGAGGAAAGCCTGAGTGCGGCGGCGACAATTGGCTTCGCCCAACTCGGTGTCCCTGTGAGGTCGCTCGGGCTCAGAATCTTTCCGCGCTCAAGATGCAGCACCAGAACCGGAAGCGGTGTTTGACCCGCGTGAGGATCTGCATAAGCACTATTATCGTAGAGCCGCAGGGCTGTAAGGCTGGGTAAAAGCTTAATGAGGTTGAGGCGGCTATGTTCATACCGTCGATAGATGTCTTCGGCTGGAATGTCGTGACCGCCTCTGCGCACGCGGGCTTGCACGCGCTCGATGTGAAGTCTTGGACTGGAGAGTCCGGCATACCAAACATAGATCTCGATACCTTGCGAAGCAGCCAGCCTAAGCAGGCGGGGAATTGTGTTTGCGCCAAGCGTAGTCTCGAAGGCATAGAAAAGTCGCTCTTCGATTGCTCGTTCAAGAAGTCTCACGCCGGCGTGCCAGGCAAGACTGTTCGCATCTGCTTGAGAAAGCGTTGAGTCGACCGTTATCAATGAACGAGCAGCCTCATCGGGGTCATAGCAGTCACCGCCCATTTTGCGAAACGCCGCGCCCGCTATGCTGCTCTTGCCAGCGCCATTCACTCCAGCCAGGACATAGATCCGAGGTGATCCATGAGTGGTCATTCGTTAGGTCTTATAGTGTCTAGCGCCGCTTGCGCGCGGTCTTGACCGCTGCGCGTCCAAGCTGAGGCGACGAAGCATTGAAGGCGTCCCGCATCCCTTTTCGGACTTTGGAAGTTTGCATGCGCGACAGCAACGAGTCAAACTCGGCGCCCAGACTATCCAGAGTGGGCGACCGCCCCTTCACCATAGATTCAAGCTCATCGGAGGAGTTGAGCACGGCGCTTGGCGTATCATGTCGAGTAGTCGCTTCAGCCCCGCTGTGGCCGCTGGCTAGTCTTCCAAGAGCGCCACCGGGATGCCAGCGCGCGTATTGTTCGCGCGTCAGGCCTTTGTGAGCTTCGAGCGCGACCGACAACGAACACAGCACATAGAGCTTAGCGAGAATGCTTGCGCGAGGTACCAGATTCAATTCACCGCCTTCGTTCTCAACGCCTGCATCCAACAGCACGTCGGAAATCCGAGCGAGTTCCGATACTTTATTGCCGGACACGCCGATTATCTTAATGCCGAGGTCGCGCAGCGTTTCAATCGCCGACAACAGTTCAGGGGTGGCGCCGCTGTTCGAGATCGCGATTGCGACGTCACTAGCGCAGACCTGACCTGCTGAGCCGTGAGTGCATTCGGTTGCGTGCAGAAAATACGCCGGCGTTCCCGTGCTCGAAAGCAGCGACGCAACGTAGCGCGCGATGTGCTCGCTCTTGCCGATGCCGGTGACATGGACCCGTCCGCCTTGTGACTCGCAATCGAGGATCAAATCGGCGGCACGCTCGACGGCGTCAACCTTGGCTCGCGTTCGAAGCGCGGCGAGCTCATCGATCACGAGATCAAAGAACGTCTCGATCGAGTCCGTCGGTCTCTTGCTCTCGCCGTCAACCGCAGCGGCATTCGCCGGTTCTTCATCCGTCAGCCTCATAACTGAGTCCGCCAGCTTCTCCCATGCGGACGCATCTACAGGCACGTCCTTGGGCGGTGCTTGGTCTCGACTAATTGGCATTGGGATTTCCTTACGTGAGCTTTGACATCCAGGCGCCTGTTTGATTCGTTCTAATTCTATGAATAATTGGCTGGTTTGTCCATAATGGCTATTATTGTCCAAGGCTTTGACAGCTCTCGCATGAGAATTGATCATCGTTGTTAATACTCCCTCCCAGGAGGCGTTTTATGGCTGAAGAAGAAGTGAAGGAGCAAAGCGTGCAAGCCGTTAAACACCTCAGACCCGTGCCAAGTCCTCCCGACGAACTCGATGTATTCTATCGAGAACATCACGATCAGGTCTTTCGCACGGCTTATCGCGTGACCGGAAGCGCCTCGGACGCCGAGGACGTGCTTCAAACCGTTTTTCTCAGACTCGTGCGGCGAAAAGAGAAAATCGACCTGTCGCCAAGCCCGGGAAGTTATTTTCATCGCGCCGCTGTAAACGCCTCGCTCGATTTATTGCGTAGCCGGACCCGCTCGCGCTCGGTGTCTATCGAAGACGTCGCGCCTGCCGCGACCGAAAGCTCCGAGCCAAACCCGGAAACTCAATACGTCGATCGCGAACTTCAAACTCAAATCCGGCGAGCCATTGCTACGCTTGGTCCGAAGGCTGCCGAGATCGTCGTGCTCAAATACTTCGAGGGGCACAGCAATCTCGAAATCGCCAAAATGCTCGGCACATCGCAGATGGTAATCGGCGTGTTGCTGCATCGCGCACGGACAAGGCTTCGCAAGGAAATCGCTACGTTCCTGGAGGGACATCATGAAACGGAGTAACAAAGAGCTTAACGACATTCTCGATCGGGCCACGGCCGCGATCCGCCGCGAGCGGGTGGATCAGTCCGTGGTCGAGGGCGCGGCGGAGCGCGTACGGGCGAAGCTGTCTAACCAAACTGCGACGGCCAGCGCGCCCGCTGCGCTTGCCGAAACTGTTGGCAGCGGCGTCGATCACATTCGAAACTGCGACGACTTTCAGAAGCTCATACCGGAGTACATGAGCGGAACGTTGTCGCCGGCTCGCTCGCTTCTTTTTGAAGACCACACCCACGAGTGCATTCCCTGCCGCAAGGCGCTCAAGGAAGCGCGCTTCGGCGTCGCAGTTCCGGCGCGCCCCAGCGCATCACGTATATCCACCTCGCAGCGAACGATGGTGAGATGGGCCATCGCGGCCACGGTCATCATTGGGATCGGGCTGGTTTCGTTGACCTTTTCTGATCGCCTCTTCCGCGGAGGTGATGCGTTTCACATGGTCGTTCACGCGATGGACGGGCAGGCTTATCTCGTCTCCGACACAACCACAGAACCGCTCAAGGTCGGGGAAGAGATCAAGCTAGGCGACAAGGTTCGAACATCCAAAGACGCGGGCGCGGTTGTTCAGTTGCCCGACGGTACGCTGATCGAGATGCGAGAGCGCTCGGAGTTTTCGGTTACAAACGGCTCTCAGGGGACAACGATTCATCTCGACCGCGGCAACGTCATCGTGCAAGCCGCGAAACAGCAGGAGTCTCGCCACTTGTATGTTCAGACCAACGATTGTCTGGTCTCCGTGGTGGGGACGATCTTCTCTGTCAACAGCGCGACGAAAGGGTCGCGAGTTTCGGTAGTCCAGGGCGAAGTGCACGTCGAACACGGCAGCAAACAGGACGTGCTCCTCCCGGGCGACCAGGTCGCCACCAACTCCAGCATCGAGAGCGTTCCGGTGAAGGACGAAATCTCGTGGAGCCGCAACGCAGACCGCTACAAGCAGATGCTTGCCGACCTGCGCAAGGAAGTCGATCAGCGCGTCGCAAGTCCCGGAGTGCGATACTCGACTCGCTTGCTTGATATGACTCCCGACAACACTGTGTTCTATGTTGCAATTCCAAACCTGACCCAGATGCTGACGGAATCCAACAAGATCATCGAAGAGCGATTGAACGAGAACCCGGAGCTTCGTCAGTGGTGGAACAAAGAAGAGGCTTCGTCGCGCGGCAATCAGGAGTGGGACAAAGTCATCTCGAAGATTTCGGAGTTCGGCGCCCAGATCGGCGATGAGATCGTCGTGACCGCACAACTCGCCAACACCGGCAAAGGCGATCCGGACGGCCCGCTGGTACTGACCACGCTCAAGGACGCGGCCGGCTTCCGGTCTTACGTCGAAGGCCAGTTGTCGACGATGAGTACGAGCTCGAAGAAAGGGCCGAGCATTCGCTTCATCGACGATCCGTCTACAGTGATGAAGACTGAATCCATGACTGGCGCGGCGACGCCTGCCAGCGATCTGTTCATATGGATCAATGGAGATGTTTTGGCGGCTTCGCCCAAACTCGACTTCCTGCAGCATGTGCAGACGAGCATGAAAACCGCTAGCGCCGGACAGTATGCGGACGGCTCTTTCAAGTCGCGAATCGCCGAGCTGTATCACGACGGAGCGGGCTTCGTCATCGCCGCCGATCTCCAGCGATTCATCGCTCAATCGAAAGGCAGCGATGTGAAGACCAACACCGCGCTCGATCGATTGGGGATTACCAATCTGAAATACTTCATCGCCGAGATGAAGGAAGACCAGGGCAAGTCGTTCAATCGAGCGGTGCTGAGTTTCAGTGATTCAAGTCACGGCATCGCCTCGTGGCTTGCAGCGCCAGGGCCGATGGGAGCTCTGGAGTTCATCTCGCCGGATGCGAACATTGTTGCGGCGTTTGTTGTAAAAGAGCCGGTGGCTTTGGTTGACGATTTGATGAGCACGTTGAACGCAGTCGATCCAAAGTTCAGCGAATACCTCGGCGAATTCCAAACCCAGACGGGTCTGAACATTCGCGAGGATTTTGCGAAGCCGCTTGGTGGGGAGTTCGCGTTCGCGGTGGACGGGCCGTTGCTTCCGACCCCTTCGTGGAAAATGGTGTTCGAGGTCTACGATCCGGCGCACCTGCAAAACGCTTTCGAGCGAGTCG